>NZ_WTYH01000001.1:314285-628571 GCF_009827335.1 Aurantiacibacter arachoides
CCGGCGCGATGGCGTTCACGCGGATGCCATGCGCGGCAAGTTCGTAGGCGGCGTGGCGCATGAAGTGCTTCACCCCGGCCTTTGCCGCCATGTAGGGCACGCCGACAATGGCCTCGTTGATCTCTGCCGCATTGGAACTGGTGATGACGATGCAGCCGCCTCGCCTTTGCGTATTCGCCTTCATCACCCGCGCGGCCTCGCGCACGGTATGAAAGATACCGGTGAGGTTGATGGCGATGGAGCGGTCCCATTTGTCCTTGGGATAGACGTCGATCTGGCCTGAGGGGTTGCGCGTGCCGTCGGGGCTCCAGAACCCGTCGCCCACGTCCAGCCCGGCATTGGCAAAGGCGATATCGCAGCCGCCGTAGGCTGCCACGTGATCGTCAAAGGCGCGGGCGACGGCGTGAAGGTCGGTCACGTCGCAGGCGGCCCAGCGCGCCGTGTACCCGGCATCCACCAGCCGCTGCGCCTCGCGCGCCGCGCCGTCTGCATCGATGTCGGTCAGCGTCACCCTTGCGCCCGCCTCGGCCATGCACTCGGCATAGGCGAGGCCGATGCCCGATGCCGCGCCGGTGACGATCGCGGTGCGTCCGGCGATGGCGAACTGGTCGAGGGTGCGGGGCGCCTCGTTCACAGGTAGAGCTGGCGATTGATCGGCAAGCCGTGGTCCTCGCAGTAGCTTTCGTAGTGCTTGATGAACCACCAGACATCGAGCGTTTCGAGGAAATTGCCCTCCTCGTCATAGAACTCGTTGGCGCCCTGCATCCAGAAGAACGCCTTCATGCCATCGGGCTCGTCGGTGACCAGCGTGTGGGCATGGCCGGGGAACTCGGTCACGAAGTCGCCGGGGCGGCAGACCCAGTCGTATTCGAGATAGCGGAAGCTGCCTTCCAGCCCGATCGCCCAGACCATGCCGCGGTGCTTGTGCGTGCCGATCACGCCCGCGCTCTTGATCCACAGCACGTTGGCATAGACGTTATTGCGCACGTCAAAGGCGAGATGGCGGATCGCCGCATTGTCGCCGAACGGCACCCACGGGCTCTCCGCCTCGTCGGTCGAGACGAAGCTGCCGGGGCGCACGTACTTGTCGATGATCGCGCTGTGCGCCTCGGGCACGTTGACGATCCTGAACGCGCCGACCTCCGCCGCCGTCCTGGCACCGAGCTGGCCCATCAGAGGTAGAGAGCCTTGTTGATGGCCAGCCCGTTGGCGCGGCAATGTTCCTCGTAGTGGTTCATGAACCAGAACACGTCGGCCGTTTCGACAAGATTGGCGTCACCATCGTAAAAATCGATCGGCCCCTGCATCCAGCCGAACAGCTTCACGCCGTCCGGGTGGTCGGTCACCAGCGTGTGGCTTTCGCCGGGTGTTTCCAGGATCACGCCGAAGGGGCGGGCGACCCAGTCGTATTCGAGATAGCGGACGCTGCCCTCCAGGCAGACCATCATGATCGTGCCGCGATGGAAATGCGTGCCGATGACGCCCGGACTTTTCACCCACAGGATGTTGGAGAACAGGTTCTGCCGCACGTCAAAGGCGATGTGCTTGATGGCGGCATTGTCACCGAAGGGGATCCACGGCGAAACGTCGTCGTCCGGCACGTCGATATAGCGTCCGCCGGGGGACGTGCGGGCGACGATGTCGGCGTAGGGGTAGCCGATGTCGACGATCTCCGCCTTGTCGCTGGGCGGCGCGGTCATCCTGGCGCGCGACTTGGGGGCCGTGCCGCCGGGTGGGTCCTTGGCGAGATTTTCGAAAGTGGTGGCCATGCTTGTCTCTCCTTGCCGCTTGATAGTGCGATGCGCGTTACGATCCGTCCGGGCGTGGGCCTGGGCCAGGGGCTGCGCGCTTGCGCAGGACGGCCGGCGCCGTTTCCTGCAATCCCATCGCCACGAAGCCGCTGATTACCGAGAGCACGATGAGCAGGTAGAGGAAGCTGTCGAGCCCGAAGGCGTCGTTGAGCATTCCGCCGATCACCGGCCCGAAGACGCCGCCCAGCACCTCGCAACTGCCCATGGCGAGGCCGAGCACCGTGGCGTGGCGCACCGGGGGGAAGGTTTCGGACGGGATCGTCGCCATGAAGATCGGGAACACGCCGTTGACCGCCCAGCCGACGAAGAAGATCGCCGCCAGCACCAGGGCTGAGCCGTCGTAGAGCAGCGCGCCCAGCGGCCCCAGCACCGCGAGGAACGGCAGCCACACCATCACCGGCTTGCGGCCGATAACGTCCGACAGACCGGCCACCAGAAAGCTGTAGAGCGCGGCGGCGATGCCGAGCGAGCCCATGATCCAGCTCATGGTGGACGGGTCATACCCCTTCACCTCGGTCAGATAGAGCGGCATGAAAGCCCAGGTGATGACGAAGTGCGCCACCATCAGCACGCCCACCACCACGCAGATCCACATGTTGCGCACCTTCAGCGCGTCGAGAAAGCCGAACGTTTCGGCTGGCGTGGCGGCGGTCGCTGCGGGCGGGGCGACGGGCACGGGTTCGCGCAGCATGAACCAGATCAGCGCGGCGGACAGCAGCCCCGGCACGGCGGCGAGGTAGAACGCCTCGCGCCAGCTGAAGGCCGTGGCAAAGGCCACCAGCACCACCGGCGCGAGGAAGCTGCCGAGCAGGTTCGACCCCAGGTTCTGCGCCACCCCTTGCGCAAGGCCGCGCCGCGCCGGATCGACCTCGCTTGCCACCATGGCGTGGCTGATCGGCATGACGCCGCCCTCCGCCGCGCCCATCAGCAGCCGCGCGGCGAACAGGAAGACGAAGCTGGTGGCCAGCCCCGACAGCACAGAGCACAGCGAAAAGGCGATGGTGGCGATCACCAGCAGCAGCTTGCGCTTGCCCAGCGTGTCCGACAGCTTGCCCACGAAGAAGGCGGCAATGGCCCAGCTGAACGAAAGCCCGCTGGCCAGCAGGCCGATCTGCGTCTGCGACAGCGCGAGATCGGGTTGGACGAAGGGCATCAGCGCGTTGAGCGCCTGCCGATCGAAGAAGACGATGCCGAAATTCAGCGCGAGCAGGAACACCAGCAGCGTCTGGTAGCCCGTCGAATTCGTCAGCCAGTTGCCTTGCGCGGTGTCGTGGCCTAGCGAATGAGCGTCCTGCGTCGCCATGTCTGGTCCTCTCCCGGATACTGTCGACCCGTGTCCGGACAAGCTTCGGGCGGAATTGAGACAAAGTCAATCTCGGGAGTTTGCAGCGGATGCGCCTTTCATGACTGCACTCACCGTGAACGAACGGCCGGTGGATTTTGCCATGGATCCCGCCACCCCCCTGCTGTGGGCCCTGCGCGATGCGGCCAACCTCACCGGCACCAAGTACGGTTGCGGCGTGGGCGATTGCGGCGCATGCATGGTGCTGGTGGATGGCGAGGCGCTGCGATCGTGCCTCATCACCCTGGCCGAGGCGGAGGGACGCTCCATCACCACGATCGAAGGGCTCAGCCGCGACCGCAGCCACCCGGTGCAGCAGGCGCTGGTGGCCGAACAGGCGATCCAGTGCGGCTTCTGCACGCCGGGCATCGCCATCGCCGCCGCCGCCCTCGTGCGCCGCAATCCCGATCCCAGCGCGGAGGACATTCGCGCCAGTGTGCCGAACCTGTGCCGCTGCGGCGTCTACCCTCGCTTGGTCGAGGCGATCCAGCGCGCGGGCCGTGTCACCCGCCGCAGCGAGACGATCAGCGCCGCGCCCCCGCCGGGGATCGACCCGGCGGACGCGGCACGCGCCGTCCCTGCGATGGCCGGCGGAAGCGAAGAAGGCTTAGAACCTTAGCCGCGCTCCCACGCTGGCATTCAGCGGCGTGCCCGGCTGGATGTTGTTGTCGCCGTGGGCGCTGGCGTAATAAATCTCGTCGAACAGGTTCTCCACGTTGACCTGCAAGGACAGGGTCTCGGTCGCCTCGAAATAGACCGCCGCATCGACGCGGGTATAGGCGGGCAGGACCACGGCGTTGGAATTGCTGGCGAACTGGCGCGACTGGTGGATCACCCCGCCGCCCAGGCCGATGCGATCGGTCAGGTCATACCGCGCCCAGGCCGCCACGCTGTGTTCGGGCACCTGCTGCAATGTGCGGCCGGCGGGCCCGGCGGTGCTGTCCTCGGTGATTTCGCCATCGAGGTAGGTGTAGCCCAGGTTCAGCGAAAGGCCGTCCACCGGCTCTCCGGCGAGGCCGAGTTCGAACCCCTCCACCCGGCTCTCGCCATCAAGCAGGGTCAGGCCGGTGGCAGCGTCGATCGAGGTGGTGTTGGAACGGGTGAGGCGGAACGCCGCGCCGGTTACCAGCAGCTGCGGATGCGGCGCCCACTTGATGCCTGCCTCGAGGTTCTCGAACTGCTCGGGATCGAGCGACTGGCCGAGCGCGTCCAGCGTGGTGAACTGGTCACCCGACTGCGGCAGGAAACTTTCCGAATAGCTGGCGTAGAGCGAGAGATTGTCCTGCGGCTTCAGGATAACGCCGAACCGCGGGCTGATCTCCTCGTCCACCCGCGCCCCGTCGAAACCGGTGACGAGATCGGTGCTTTCGAGATCGAACCGGTCGAACCGCAGGCCCGCCACCAGTTGCACGATGCCGAGGTCCACCTGTTCCTGCACGTAGGCCGAGAACGTCGTCAGGTCCGACGTGCTGGCGCGCTGCGGTACGAGGGTAAAGGCGGGCACGGCAATGGTATCGGCCAGCGGCACGGTGAAGCTGGTGCTCGCCCCGTTGTTGAAGCGCGCTTGGTTGCGCGTGGCATCGGTATCGGCAGAGGTGAACTCCACGCCCACAAGCAGCGTGTGCCCGATCCCGCCGGTCTCGAACTCGCCCACCAGGTTGGCCTGGCCGATCAGGTTCTGACGGTCGGTCGTGCTGTCGTAGCCGGACAGTGTCACGGTGGTGCCGTTGGTGCTGCCGGGCACCACGTTGCCGTAATACTTGTCGTAGTCGGCGAACTGGAAACTGGCGTTTGCGCTCCACCCTTCGGAAAGGCGATGCTCGATCCGGGTGCGGGCGATGTGCGCCTGCACGGTCGCATCGTTGAAGTCCGCGTCGCCGAAGAACGTCTCGTCATAGCCCGTCAGCGGCCGGCCGTTCAGCGAAGGCAGTCCGCGATCGGTAACGCGCCGGTCGTCGTCGTAGGTGTAGGTGGCGTAAAGCCGGGTGTCCGGGCCGAGCTGGGCGGTCAGCGTGGGGGTCAGGCCGAAAAAGCGACCGTCGTAGAAATCGCGATGGTTGTCGAACGTCTCGTACGTGCCGTTGAGGCGCAGGGCGAGGCTCTCGCCAGCGGGCAGGTTGACGTCGCCGGTAAATGCCAGGGCGCCGAAGGTGTCGACCTGGGCGGAGGCGCCGATCAGCGGCATGGCGAAGATCGCGACCTTGCCCACCCGGTTGATCGCCCCGCCGCCGGCACCGCGCCCGAAGATCAGCGCGTTGGCGCCTTTCAGCACCTCCACCCGTTCGATGTTGTAGAGCGGGCGGAAATACTGCGCATCGTCGCGCAGGCCATCGAGGTAGAAGTCGGCGGTGGTCTCCTGTCCGCGAATGAACACCTCGTCACGCTGGCCTTCGCCCGTTTCCATGCTGATGCCCGGCACGAAGCGCAGCGCGTCGCCCAGCTGGGTGACTGACTGGTCCTCCAGCTGATCGGCGGTGATGACGGTAACGGCCTGGGGCACGTCGATCAGCGGGGTGGGCGTGCGCATGGCCGTGCTGCCATCGCTTGCGATATAACTTTCCCGCTCTCCGGTAACGACGATGTCCGCGCCGAGATAGTCGCGCTGGGGGCCGGGGTCATCGCCGGCATGAGCGGTCACGGGCAGCGCGGCGACGGGCAGCGCGGCAAAGCCGGCGAGCAGGGCGAAACGGAAGGTGGCAGCCGACAAACGAAATTCCCTCATGATTCTTATTGCGATTGATTTGCAACAACGCCTCTATTGCGAATGATTTTCATTGGCAATACGAAAAATGTGCGCTTGGCGCGGAATTTCGGGTGGGCTAGGAAAGCGCCCTGCAACCGAGGATCACGGCGATGAAGGCGACCATCTGGCACAACCCCGCTTGCGGCACGTCACGCAAGACCCTGGCGATCCTGCAGGCGCGGGATGGCGTGGAGGTCGAGGTGATCGAATACCTCAAGCAGCCTCCTTCAGCGCAAAAGCTCGCCCAGCTTTATGCCGATGCGGGGATGACGCCTGCCGAAGGTCTGCGCACCCGCGGCACCGATGCCATCGCGCGCGGCCTTGCCGATGCCGATGCCGAAACCGTGCTGGCGGCGATGGTCGCCGATCCTGTCCTGATCGAACGGCCGCTGGTCGAAACCGATCGGGGCGTGCGCCTGTGCCGGCCACAGGAGCGGGTCGAGGAAATCCTCTAGGCCCGCCCGTCCCCGCCCACGATCCCCCCTGTCCCTTGGTCTGCCATCCGTCGCGTCGTGCTTGCAATGGCGCACGAGGGATGCAAGGCCGGGCAGTCCGATTAAGAGGTATTACACGTAATGAACGGTCACGAGGTCGCGCAACAGCGCCGCGAGGGGTTGCGCAGCCGCATGATGCGCGCGCTTGGCCCGGCGGGCGTTTTCTTCAAGGGCTTCGTGGAAGAGCCGCGCATGGTCGGCTCGGTGATCCCGTCAAGCCGTTTCACCATCGATGCCATGCTCGAACCTGTCGACTGGCAGCGCTGCAAGCTGTTCGTGGAATACGGCCCGGGCGTGGGCACGTTCTGCCAGCCCGTGCTCGACCGCCTGCCGCGCGCCAGGGGCGAGGAACGCGGGGGCGAGATGCTGGTGATCGACACCAACCCGCTGTTTATCGACTATCTCAAGCGTACCATATCGGACAGCCGCTTCCACGCCGTGCTCGGCAGCGCGGAAAACGTGGAGGAGATCGTCCGGATGATCGGCCACGACAAGGCGGACTACGTGTTGTCGGGCCTGCCGTTCTCGACCCTGCCCGAAGGCGTGGGCCCGCGCATCGTGGAGGCCACGTCGCGCATCATCCGTGCAGGCGGTGCTTTCATGACCTACCAGTTCAAGGCCGAGGCGCGCGAACTGACGGCGCGGTTCTTCCCGCGCGTGACCACGGGCTTCGTCTGGCGCAACATTCCGCCGTGCGTCCTGGCTTGGGGTTGGCAGGACGAAACGACCGCGACCACGCCGGCGGCTGTCCCAGCAGTCTAGCGGTCGCGGTCGCCTGACAACCTAGTCGAACGTTTCGCGCACCGCCGGGGCAGAGCCGCCCGAAAGCTGGCGATGCACGGCGGCCAGCACGCCCAGCATCACCACGATCAGCGCCATCTGGATCAGCGATCCGCCGATGGCAGAAGCGAAAAGCCCCGCCTCGTCACCAGCCAGCGAGAAGATCGACAGCACCATGCTCGCCACCGCGAAGATCACGAGCGCCACGAGCACCAGCAGGAAATAGAAGAAGAACAACCGCAGCGAATTGCCCTTGGTAAGCTGCCAGCTGCGAATGATGGCGCGCAGCGGGTTCATCACCTTTTCGATGGCGATCACCGGCGAGACGAGCGAGAACTTGACGTAGAGATAGAGCGCCATGACCAGCGCGACCAGCCCCAGCAGCACGGCCAGCGCGGGGTTGATCGCCGCTCCGATGCCGACCAGCAGCCCGCCCACCAGCACGATGATCACGGTCACCAGCACCTGCGCCGCGATGTAGGGCACCAGCGCCCTTGCCCCGAAGCCCAGCGCCTGGCCCACGGTGGGCCGCGCGGCGTCGGTCAGCAGGGCCAGCAGCCCGATCATGCCCATGGCCTGCAACAGTGCGATAAGGGCGAATACCCACCAGATGCTGGCATAGTATCCGCTCAGCGCCGCCATGAAGGCGTCCATGTTCTCGGCAAGGTCGGGGGAGGAAGCCATCGCGTCGAGTTCGGCGGGTTGCGGCATCGCGACCGCGGCAATGGCGTTGGGCAGGAAGAAGAACACCCCCGCCACGATCAGCACGACGCGAAGGTTCGCCCGCAGCAGGGCAACCGCATCGTTCCATGCCAGCCCCATGTCCAGTGCCGCTGTTCGCTCGTTCGCCATGCTGTTCCCGCCCCTAGAATTCGTCTGGCCTCTTGATAACCGGCGCAAGGCTCGCCACGCAACCCCGCGAGACACCATGACCGACAGCAATCTTTCCGAAACCCCCGCGCAGTTGCCCCTGGGCATCGAATGGCGCCGCTCCTCGGGGCTGGTCGATTACCGTGGCGCGCTGGCCGAGCAGGAGCAGCGCAACCGCGCCATCGCGGCGGGCGAGGCGGACGAACTGGTCTGGCTGCTGGAGCATCCACCGGTCTATACCGCCGGGACCAGCGCCGATCCCGCCGAACTGGTCGACCCGCGGTTCGACGTGGTGGAGAGCGGGCGGGGCGGGCGCTACACCTACCACGGACCGGGCCAACGGGTGACCTATGTCCTGCTCGACCTGGCACGCCGCAACCGCGACGTGCGCCGCTTCGTCCATGCGATGGAAGCCTGGGTCATCGCCACCCTGGCCGACTTCGGGATCGCGGCCTTTGCGGTTCCCGACCGGATCGGCATCTGGACCCGCGACACAAGCGGTGCGGAAGCCAAGATAGGGGCCATCGGCGTGCGCGTGCGCCGCTGGGTCACCATGCACGGATTTTCCGTAAACCTGGCACCCGATCTCGCGCATTTCGGAGGCATCGTGCCCTGCGGCATTGCCGATTATGGCGTGACCAGCCTGGCCGCGCTGGGATTGGAGGTTGCGCCCGGCGATTGGGATAGGGCATTGCTCGCCCGCGCGGCCGACTTTCTCGCCGCGCTCGACGATCCCGAAAGGCCCGCTGCATGATGTCCCGCCCGCTTGTCCTGACCGCACTGTTGCTGCTCGCCGCCTGCGGGGACGATGCGCCAGCCACGGATGAGGGCGGGCGCGAGGCGAGCGGCGAGGTGCTGGAAGGGTCGATCAGCGACGCCATGCTGCCGATCGAGGATGTTCGCTCGCAGCCGCCGCTGGCCGGGGGTTCAGAGGACGGAGACGGCGAGACTGATAGCGACGCTGACGCGCCGGCATCGGCTGCCAGCGCCAGTTCCCGATCATCTGCGCAGGAGCCCGTCCAGGAACCCGCGGAAACGCCCGCCGAAGAGCCAGCCGAAGCGCCGGCAGAGCCTGCCGCCGAGGACTAGGGGTCAGCCCGCGCGGGCAAGCAGTTTCTGCGCCTGCACCAGATGCGGCTGGTCGATCATCCGCCCGTCGAGCTGCAGGGCGCCCGCACCGGGGTTCTGGGCGAACAGGTCGACGATGGCGCGGGCCTCCGCCAGTTCCTCCGCCCCCGGCGTAAATGCCGCGTTGATGGGCGCGACCTGCGATGGGTGGATGGCCAGCATCCCGGCAAATCCATCCTGATAGGCATCGCGGGCCACGCGCTGCAGCCCGGTCATGTCGCGAAAGTCGGCGTGCAGGGTGTCGATCGCGGCAACGCCTGCGGCGTGGGCGGTGAGCAGTACCTGCGCGCGCACCATCCGGAAGGCGTCGGTCCACCGGCCGTCGGCATCGCGCTTGCGGGTGGCACCGATGGCGGCGGAAAGATCCTCCGCCCCCCAGGTCAGCCCCGCGAGGCGCGGCATCTCGACATCGCCGGTGCCGTAGGCGGGGATGGTGATGGCGGCGCGCGGCGTTTCGCTCACCAGCGGGAGCAACTGCGTGGTGCCGGGTGCCACGCCGTTTCGCGGTTCGAGTTCGTAGAGCATCTCCACCAGCCGCCGCATCTGGTCCGGTCCGGTGGCCTTGGGCACCATCAGCCCGGCAGGCTTGCCCGGCATCACCGCTTCCACGTCCCGGTGCCACAGCGACGTGTCGAGCGGATTGATGCGCACCCAGTATTGCGGTGCGCCCTCCGCCGGATCGGCGGCGCGGACCTGTTCCAGCCAATGGCGCGTCATGTCCCGCGCGGCGGCCTTCGCCTCTGGCGCGACGGCATCCTCCAGGTCGATGATGATGACATCGGCACCGAGCCCGGGCGCCTTGCCGAGCTTCTTCTCGCTGTCTCCGGGCACGAACATCCACGACCTGATCGGCAAGCCAATTCTCCACCAGCGGCGATTTCCCGTGCGCGGCTATAGCCTTCGCCCGCGATCTGGCTAGAGGCAAGCCGCGTGGACATGACACCTTCCCGGATTCGCGATCGCGCGTTGCCCATGGCCGCTTTGGTCGGCGGCAACGTCGCGCTGGCGCTGGGTCCGTGGATGGTGCGTCTGTCGGATACCGGTCCGGTGGCGGCGGGGTTCTGGCGCGTGGCGCTGGCGCTGCCCTTCCTGGCGCTACTCGCCCTCGCGAACGGCCAGCGGCTGACCGGCGTGGGCCGGCGCACCTTGCTGGCGGTGTTGCTGGGCGGCGCCCTGTTCGGCTTCGATATTGCCAGCTGGCACATCGGCATCGGTCAGACGCGGCTCGCCAATTCCGTGCTGTTCGGCAATTCGGGCAGCCTGATCCTGATGGTCTGGGGCTTTGTCGCCCTGCGGGCCTTGCCGACCGGGCGCGAATGGCCCGCGATCATCGCCGCGGTTGCGGGAAGCGCGATCCTGCTGGGGCGCTCGCTTGAGATCGACCATGCTAACTTCGTGGGCGACCTGTTCTGCCTGCTGGCGGGCGTGTTGTATGCGGGCTACCTGCTGATCCTGCAGGACGCCCGCCAGCGGCTCGGCAGCTGGAGCCTGCTGACGCTGTCGGGCCTGACCAGCGCCGCAGTGCTGCTCGGCACGTCGCTCGCGCTGGGCGAACGTATTATGCCGACCGACTGGACCCCGTTGATCACGCTCGCCTTCCTCAGCCAGATCGTCGGGCAGGGATTGCTGGTCTATGCCCTGCGCCACTTCCCCCCGCTCGTGATCGGTATCGCGCTGCTGACCCAGCCGGCGGTTGCGGCGGTGGTCGGCTGGTGGGTGTTCGGGGAGGTATTGGTGCCGCTCGACTACGTCGGCGTTGCGATGGTGGGCAGCGCGCTGGTGCTGGCCCGCATCGTCACGCCGCCGGTGACCCCGCGCGTACGTCCATAGAGAGCATCGCCCCGGTAAATTCGGTAAAGCGGCCTTCCAGTGTCTCGAGATCCGGACCCGACAGGGCCAGACGAGCCTGCACCACCAGCTTTTCCGCTTCCTCGCGCAGGACCTGGATACGCCGGGGGTGCTGGATCGGCCGGGCGGCGTTTTCGATCGATTCCAGCATCACTACCGCGGCATTGGGACTGGTCGCCGCCGCGCTGCGGATGGAGCCGAAGCCGCGCTGCGCGAAGTGCGCGAAATCGTCGGGGCAGGGGGTGACGCGGCTATCCTCCGCCTCGTCGCCGGACAGGTCCTTGCGCAGGTCGCGTCGCCCGATTTCCGCCGTGGCTGCGCCCAGCCAGTGCAGCGCGGTGATGGCGGTAAAGGGGTCGTTGATCCCAGGCGACAGCGCGCGCAGGCCGATTTCCACCAGCTCGTCCATCAGGAACTGCGGGTCCTGTTCGGGCGTGCGCGTGGGGCCGAGCGTGTAGCAGCGCCGCACCGCGTCCGCGATCGCGTCCGGATCGACGCCGGACACTTTCATCAACGGCAGGTCACGGTGGACGAAGTCGCCGGTGCGTGCAGTGAGCGAGAACATCGCTTCGTGCTCCTGGGCGAGATCCTGCAGTTCCGCAAAGTCGATGAGCTGGATGTATCCCGTGTGCTGGCTCACCAGGTCCCGCCCGTCCTTCGGGCGAACTGCATCGCGCAGCGTGTCTTCGACCGGATAGGTTTCCCGGATGGCTTCGAGCAGCCTCACGCCGATACCTTCGAGCACCTTGTTGATGCGGATCGAGGAGGGGATGTGGTTGAGGAAGAAGACGAGGACACCCACGCAGAGCGCCATCAACAGGTAGGCGACCAGCAGCGACAACTGCGGGGTGAAGCCGGGCATTGCAGTGGTGGCGGCGTCGGCCAGGCTGGAGGCGGTCTCCTCCTCGGTGCGCACGCTGCGCAGCACCACCAGGGCATAGACGAAACTGCCGATGAAGGTGGCGAGGCTCAACTGGTTGCCCCGGTCCTCCATGAAATTGGTCAGCAGGCGGGGGCCATAGTTGCCGCTGGCATAGGCGACCGCGGCGATGGTGATGGAGAACACCGTGGAGGCGACGCCGATCATGCTGGACGCCATGACGCCCAGCATGTTCGCGGCACCGCTCGGCCGGGCGGGCACGATCCAGCGCACGTCGTTCAGCCACTCGGCAAAGCCGTTCCGGTCGAGCCAGATCATCGCCAAGGCCAGGATTGCGCCCGTGATCGAGAACAGGGCCGGCCAGAACCAGTAGTTCGCGTTCAGCCGCCCCCAGAAGTATTTTAACTCGATAAACATATGTGCCCCGCCCTTCGGCGCCACAACGTGCCGCGGGCCCGGCGCGTTCCTGCGGCCCTAGCCTTCGCGGTGGGCAAACCCCCTGGCGAACGCCTCGCGGATGTCGTGCCGGTCGCCATCGTAGGTAGCCGTGGCGGCGGCGTGGTCGCTCAGCTGGCGGGCCAGATCGCGCAGGAAATCCGCGAACTGACCCGACTGGCCCTTGGCGCAGACGATCGTGCTGATGCGCGCGTAATTGTCGATCATGCGGATGCTGACGGAGGGATACTGGCAGGCGGCCTGGCGAAAGGCATTCAGCGGGTCTTCGAACAGGCCGCGAAAATCCTGCCCCGGCAATTCGAAGTCCCGGTCGTCGACGAACAGCGGCATGCAATCATCGTCGACCCAGTTGTCGCGGTGGGCCAGAATGGCTGCACCCAATCGATCGGCGCAGGTCAGCGCCGTGTAGAAATCGTTGATCGCAGGCGACAGCGCGCGCGCGGCGATTTCCACCAGCAGGCGGATGCGAAAGACCGCGCCTTGCCCATCGCTGCGAAAGTCGCCCACGGGCATCGCGTGGCACAGCTTCGCCTCGGCAATCCGGGCAGAGACATCGTTCTCGATCTGCATCAGCGTCTCGCCCGCCAGGACGTGCTGCCCAGGCGGCGCGCATATCCGCACCCGGCCCGCCCCATCGCCCAGCCACTTGCGCAACAACGTGAGGTCGTTGCCCTCGACATACCCTTCCTTGGGCGCGCTGACGCGCATCGCCCAGTCGCGGGTTTCGCACGCGCCCGGAACGACTGAGACGGGACCGGCAGAGGCGTCCCTGCCCAGCGCGTGGATCGACCGGTCGACGAAGATGGTGCGCCCAAGGTCGTGCAGCGCCACCGTCAGCATGGTGACGTTGACCGCCTGCAGGAACAGCACCGCGGCCACCACGGCCACGGGCAGGTCGTCCTTGTCAGCCTCTGCGTCGATGGCCGCCAGCGCGCACAGCGAGAAGATCAGCGTGAAACTCAAGCCCGAAAGCGAGACGCGCACCAGCCGCTTGTCCAGCCAGCGGTCGACCAGGCGCACGCCCAGATTGCTGCTGGCCACCGTCAACACCAGCAGGGTGAGCGAAAAATAGAGCGTGATGAAGGCAGCGTTCACGCCCACGGCCACCGCGACGAGATCCTTTGCGGTATCGGCCGTGGCGACGGGATCGAACCCTTCGTCCAGCATCCATTCCGACAGACCCGCGCGATCGACTGCCAGCAGCGCGATGAGCGCCGGCGCCGCGGCCAGCACGCCCAGCAGCGGGAGCGACCAGTAGCTCGCCACCACCCGGTGCCACCACCAGTCGAGGCGCCCGAGCCGGGGAGCGGTGATCGTCTTCGTGTTCGCCATCATCGCTTCCCTGCAAGCGCCGTTATGCGCTGACAAACCGCTGATTTGCCTGCCCGGTTCCGCCTACGGTCTTTGGTCCGGGGCGGGGGAATAGCGGGAACGCAAGGGCGGGGGCGATGCTTTCCCGATTCGCTCTTCTCTTGCGGCAACGACCCCCGGTGGAGATGCAGTCATGAAAGGAAACAGGGCATGGCTCCCACCATTACGGACGTTGCGGCGACAGTCGTCGGCAACATCGAAAATCTCGTACCGCTGACCTCGGGGCAATACACCATGGGATCGCTGATCCTGATGGTCAGCTACGGGGCGCACTTCGCGTTCATCCTTTATTTCATCATGGCCAGCCTGCAGGTTGCGCCGCGCTATCGCATCGTGCCGATCATGTCGGCCATCGTGATGGCGAGCGCCGGGCTCAGCCTGATGCGCGAATTCAGCCTGTGGGAGGCGAGCTTCAATTTCGACGGCGCGCTTTACCAGCCGCTGTCCGAAGGCAACGTGTTCACCAATGCCTTCCGCTATGGCAACTGGACCATCACGGTGCCGATCCTGCTGACCCAGCTGCCGATCGCCTTTGCGCTGTCGCGTCCCGATCTGCACAAGCGCGCCTTCCGCATGGCGATCCCCGCCGTGTTGATGATCTGGACCGGGCTTTACGGCCAGTTCGGCGAAACCGGCGACTTCGCGCGGCTGAACCTGTGGGGCGTGATCTCCACCGTGTTCTTCGTATGGATGCTGATCGAGGTGCGCGGCGTGATCTCGCAGGCGGTGAAGAATTCGCCCCCGCAGCTGGTCGCCTGGCCGAAGAACATCTGGTGGTACTTCCTCGCCACCTGGGGCATCTACCCGATTGCCTACGCCCTGCCGCAGTTGGGCCAGACGGGCGACATCGTGGTGGTGCGCCAGCTGCTCTTCAGCATTGCCGACATCTCGACCAAGCTGGTCTACGGCATCATGCTCAGCCGCTACGTCCTGCGCCGCAGCGCGCTGGAAGGCTACGTCCCCGCCGCCGAGGCGTTGGAGACCTCGCCGCTCGGCGCCAAGGTGGCTTCGGCCCGCGGCGACTAGACGCCATGACGGCTGCAACCGCAGCTGTCAAAAGACGGTCCGTCCCCTGGGGGCGGGCCGTCCTGCCGTTCATCTTCGTGTGCGCCCTGGCTGCGCAAATCGCGGGGGAGGGTGCGGCAATCGTGCTCGGCCTCGCGTTCTTCCTTGCCGGCACGGCGCACGGCGCGGGGGACGAGCAGGGCGGGGCGATCCGGCCGTGGAGCGCAGTTGGCGCGGCCGGCTACGTCGTCGCCGGGCTGGCGGTGGCGGCGCTGTTCGTCGCCGCGCCGCTAGCGGGGCTGAGCCTGTTCCTGCTGCTCTCCGCCTGGCACTTTGCCCGCTCGACCGGCGGCACGCGCGCGCGGCAACTGGCCTTTGCGCTCACTGCGGTGGGCGGTTCGGCGCTGTGGCAGGTCGAGGGCACTGGCGCGATCTTCGCCGCCGTGGTCGGCACGCACATCCCGGCGATCTGGATGACCGGCCTGGCCATGCTGGGAGGCGCAGGCCTGTTGCTCGCCGCACTGGCGCTCAGCAAACGCTGGCGCGACCCGCTGCTGTGGTCGGTGCTCGCCGCGACGGCCTTGTTGCATCCCGTCCTCGCTGTCGGCTATGCCTTTCTCGCCGGCCACGCCTTGCCGTTGCAGGAGGGGCAGTTTCGCCGCCATGGCTGGCGGCAGGTGCTGGCAGCACAAGGCCCGACGACAGCTCTTGCAGTTCTGGGCGCTGCTGCCATCGCCGCACTGGTACTGACCGGAAACCTCGCCCTGCCGCTCGCCGCCGCGCTCGCCTTCGGCATGGCGGCGCCGCATATGCTCAGCGAGCGGCTGGAGCGTTAGAGGTCAAACCCGCCCCAGGTCGCCTTTGCCGATCGTGCCCGCCGCCATCTCCAGCATCCGGTCGAGGCTGGCGCGGGCCTTCAGGCGCAGGCCTTCCTCGATCTCGATGCGGGGTTCCAGGTTGCGCAGGCACAGGTACAGCTTTTCCATGGTGTTGAGCGCCATGTAAGGGCAGATGTTGCAGTTGCAGTTGCCGTCCGCGCCCGGCGCGCCGAGGAAGGTCTTTTCCGGCAGCGCCTTTTCCATCTGGTGGATGATGTGCGGTTCCGTCGCCACGATCAGGGTGTCGCCGGGAAAGGTCTTGGCGAAATTCAGGATGCCACTGGTCGAACCGACATAATCCGCATGGTCGATGATGTGCGGCGGGCATTCCGGGTGTGCGGCGATGGGCGCTTCGGGGTGCTGGGCCTTGAGTTTCAGCAGTTCACGTTCGCTGAACGCCTCGTGCACGATGCACACGCCGGGCCACAGCAGCATCTCGCGGTCGAACTTGCGGTTGAGATAGCCGCCCAGGTGCCGGTCCGGCCCGAAGATGATCTTCTGGTCCCTGGGGATCTGCGACAGGATGGTCTCGGCGCTGGAACTGGTGACGATCACGTCGCTCAGGGCCTTCACCTCGGTCGAGCAGTTGATGTATGTCAGGGCGATGTGATCGGGGTGCCGTTCGCGGAATGCGGCGAACTTTTCCGGCGGGCAGGAATCCTCAAGGCTGCAACCGGCTTCCATATCGGGCAGGACCACGATCTTTTCCGGCGACAGGATCTTGGCGGTATCGGCCATGAACTTGACCCCGCAAAAGGCGATGACATCGGCATCGGTCTGGGCCGCCTTCTTCGACAGCTCCAGCGAATCGCCCACGAAGTCGGCAAGGTCCTGCAATTCGGGCCGCTGGTAATAGTGCGCGAGAATCACCGCGTTGCGTTCCTTTCGCAGCCGGTCGATTTCTTCGCGCAGGTCCAGTCCTGCAAGGCTCATCGGCTGGTCGGTCATCGGCTTGATCCTGTTCGTTCGTCGGTGAAATACGCGCGCGCCATGAGCGCGGCTTGATCGGGCATTGGAAGGGTGATGCTCAAGCAGGGCACCATGTGTCCCCCGAACGAGCGACGAGGCCGCGGCGTTCCATGTCGATGAGGTGGGCCAGCACGCTCATCTGCGCGGCCGGCCACAGCCGCTGGTCGACGCCCGCATACATGACCGGGATCAGCGCCTCGAGCGGGCGCGGTTCCTCGCCCAGCAGGCGCCGCACCTGCGCCTCGCGCGCGCGGCGATGGCCGATGGTGCCGCGCACCAGCTGGTGCGGGTTTTGCACCGCTGGGCCGTGGGCGGGGTAATAGATGCGGTCCTGCGCGCGCGCGTAGAGCTTTTGCAGGCTGGCGATGTAATCTCCCATGTCGCCATCGGGCGGCGCGATCACGCTGGTCGACCAACCCATCACATGATCGCCGGTGAACACGGCACCCGTTTCCTCCAATGCGAAGCAGAGGTGGTTGGAGATATGGCCCGGCGTCGCGAGCGCGCGCAGCGTCCAGCCGGTGCCGGTCATCGCCTCGCCGTCCGCCAGCACGCGATCGGGCGCGTAGTCCTGGTCGAAGGGGGCCTCAATGCCGGTGGCCCCGCCGGTGAACCGCAACGGCGCGCAGCCGACCACCGGCGCGCCTGTTGCGCTCGCCAGCGGAGCGGCGGCGGGCGAGTGGTCGCGGTGGGTATGGGTGCACATGATCGCCGCCACGGGCCGCCCGGCGATGGCCCCCATCAGCGCTGCGATATGCGCAGGGTCGTCCGGGCCGGGGTCGATCACCGCCAGGTCCGTGGTGCCGACGAGGTAGCTCTGCGTGCCGGTATAGGTAAAGGGCGAGGCATTGGGCGCCAGCACGCGGGCGACCAGCGGCTCGAGCTGCTCGGTCACGCCGGTCGGCCAGGGTCTTGGTGGGATCGCCATGTTCGCGCATATGGCGGTGCCAGAGAGGAATGCCAATGTCGCAACCGCTGATACTCGTGCTCGACGAGGGGACCACCTCCACCCGCGCGATGCTGTTTGATGCGGCGGGCGCTTTGCACGGCATCGCGCAGGAGGAACTGGCGCAGCATTATCCGCAAAGCGGCCGGGTCGAACACGATGCGGGCGAGATATGGCAGCAGACCCTCGCCTGCGCCCGCGCGATGGTCACGGCAGCCGGCGGGGCGGACCGGATCGCCGCCATCGGCATCACCAACCAGCGCGAGACGGTGGTGGCCTGGGACACGGCGAGCGGGGAGCCGCTGCACCGGGCGATCGTCTGGCAGGATCGGCGCACGGCGAATTTCTGTGCCGAACTGAAGGCCGCGGGGCACGAGGAAGCGGTCCGGGCGAAGACCGGGCTGGTGCTCGATCCCTACTTCTCCGCTACCAAGATGCGCTGGCTGCTCGATAACAGCGATGCCGTGCGCGCGGCGGCCACGGCGGGGACGCTGGCCTTCGGTACCGTCGAAAGCTGGCTGGTGTGGAAGCTGACCGGCGGCGCGCGCCACGTCACCGATGCCAGCAACGCCAGCCGCACGCTGCTGCTGGCGCTGGAGGGCAAGGACTGGGACGCGGACCTGCTGGCGCTGTTCGGTGTGCCGCGCGCGGCTCTGCCGGCCATCGTGGATTGCGCCGGCGACCTTGGCACGACCACGCTGCTGGGCGCGAGCATTCCGATCTGCGGCATGGCCGGAGACCAGCAGGCGGCGACCATCGGGCAGGGCTGCCTCGCGCCCGGGGAAACCAAGGCGACCTACGGCACGGGGGCCTTCGTCCTCGCCAATACCGGCACGAAGCCGCCGCGCTCGGACCACCGGCTGCTCGGCACGGTATTGTGGCAGATCGCGGGCGAGCGGACCTATGCGCTGGAAGGCTCGGTCTTCGTGGCGGGCAGTCTCATCAAGTACCTGCGCGATACGCTGGGCCTGCTGGACGATGCCGCGCAATCGGAGGCGCTGGCGCGCAGCGTGGCGGACAGTGGCGGCGTGGTGATCGTACCCGCGCTTGCGGGGCTGGGCGCACCGCACTGGCGGCCCCAGGCGCGCGGGATGATCGCCGGCCTGGGCTTTGACAGCACGCGTGCCCACATCGCCCGCGCCGCGCTGGAGGCGATGGCCCACCAGACCCACGATCTCGCCCTTGCCTTTGCCGCCGACGACGCGGGCTGGGCCTCGCTCAGGATCGATGGCGGCATGGCGGCGAACGACTGGATGGCGCAGGACGTGGCCGACATCCTGGGCATCGCGGTCGTGCGCCCGGTGCTCGTGGAGACGACGGCGCTGGGGGCAGCGATGCTGGCCGCGGTGGGCGCGGGCATCCACGCGACCTTGGCAGAGGCAGCGACGGCGATGATCGGCGCGACCACCTGCTTCACGCCGGCGATGGACGAGCCGGTGCGGACCGAGCGGCTGGCGCGCTGGCAGGCGGCGCTGGCGACGGTCTAGCCGGACCGCGCCTTAGCCGAAATCTTCCTAGCCGAAAGCCGCGCCGAGCCTTTCGCGCAGGCGGTGCACGGCGGTGGGCTGCATCGCGAAGTGCGCGCGCCATGCGCGGTCGAGGCGGGCCACGCGGGCATAGAACCGCCGTGTCCGTTCGATGATCATGCGCGTGTGCGGATCCAGCACCGCCAGTTGCGCCGGATCGCTTTCGGGTTGCGGCGGCGGCAGACGGCCGTGGCGGCGCAGCTGGAACTCGCTCATCTCGCCGGCAAAGTAGGCCCGGTGGTTCAGCAGCCAGGCAAGCGCGTGCATCATGCGCGTGGTGGTACGCAGCGCCTCGCAGCTCAGCACCACCTGCGCCTCGTGCTGGGCCGCGGTGACGGAACGCGTGCCGCCCCACGTGACGGCCCGCATACCGGCCTGGGGGCCATAGCTTTCGTCAAACACGGTGCGCGCCTCGTCGGCGAGGAGCAGGGCATCCTCGTATAGGGCTTCGACGATCGCCGGACTGATGGTTGCGGCCTTGGACATATCGGTGACCCGGCTAATCGCAAGCGCCGCCGTGCGCCAGCGGCATGATGGTTAATATGCGTGGCGAATTGCGATTGTCCCACTCCCGAACGCAATCGCCGCTGACCTGCCACCCGGCCATGGCGGTGCACCGGCGGCGGTTCAGGCGATGATGTCGGGTGTCAGGTAGTCTTCGAAAAAGGCGATCTGGTCTTTCAGCATCAGCTTGCGTTTCTTGAGGCGGGCGACCTGCAACTGGTCGGGGCCGCCGCTGTCCAGCAGGGCGGCGATCGCGGCGTCGAGGTCGCGATGCTCGTTGCGCAGGCCGGCGAGGCGCTTGGCCATTTCCTCTTCGTTCACGTCGCTCGGTCCTGCCCCGTTCCAGTGCCTGCGCAACGGCATATCGGACCGCAGGGGGCGGTTCGTCGCAAGCGTGTTTGGACAATTAAGGCATGTATGGTTTGATGACAATCGCGCGGCCACTCGCCGATAACGCGAGTCGCCGCCGGGTCGCCACGACAGGCCGGATGCACCGGTCAACGGACAAGGAGACGAACGTTATGGAATCTTCGCACGTCAACGCCCTTCACGACAAGCACGAGGGGCTCGACCGCAGGCTCAGAACCGAGATGAACCGGCCTTCCCCCGACAGTGCGACTATCCAGCTGCTCAAGAAGCAAAAACTCCGCATCAAGGAACAGATCGCCCATATCTGAGCGGCGGACCTGACGCGAGCACCGCCCGTCATGCGGTGGGCATTTCGCAAACG
This sequence comes from Aurantiacibacter arachoides, assembly GCF_009827335.1. Lineage (GTDB taxonomy): Bacteria > Pseudomonadota > Alphaproteobacteria > Sphingomonadales > Sphingomonadaceae > Alteraurantiacibacter > Alteraurantiacibacter arachoides. Next base: position 334,567 of record NZ_WTYH01000001.1, read on the forward strand.
CGGCGACATGCTGTAGGCGGTGGTCGATGACCGCCGCCACCTCCGCCCGCACCATCCTGACCGGCCTGCACGAGATCATGGCTTCGCGCATGCACGCGCAGGGCAAGCTCAACCAGGTGGTGGAAACGATCGGCGAATCGCTCGATAGCGAGGTTTGCTCAATCTACCTGCTGCGCGACGGGATGCTCGAACTGTTCGCCACGCGCGGACTCAACCAGGAAGCGGTCCACGTTACCCGGCTGGGCGTGGGCGAGGGGCTGACAGGCACCATCGCCCAGAACATCGAGACGCTGAACCTCGACGAGGCGGCGACCCATCCCGAATTCCAGTATCGGCCCGAAACGGGCGAGGAACGATTCCACTCCTTTGCCGGGGTGCCCATCGTCCGGCGCGAGCGGGCGATCGGCGTGCTCAACGTCCAGCATATCGAACCGCGCCGTTACGAGGACGTGGAGATCGAGGCGCTGCAGACGGTGGCGATGGTGCTCGCCGAACTCATCAACCACGCCGGACTGGTGGACGAGGAAAGCGCCGGCATTGCCGCGGCGCGGACAGAGCAGGACGTGCTCGAAGGGCTCAAGCTGGTGAAGGGGCTCGCCATCGGCGAGGCGGTGTTCCACCAGCCGCGGGTCCAGATCGAGCAGACCGTGGCCGAGGATACCGAGGCGGAACGCCAGCGCGTCTACCTCGCCTTCGACAAGATGCGCGAACAGATCGACGCGATGACCAACCAGGCCGAGTTCGGCGTGGGCGGGGAGCACGACGAGGTGCTCGAAACCTACAAGATGTTCGCCTACGACGAGGGCTGGAGCCGGCGCATCAACGAGGCGATCGATTCCGGCCTTACCGCCGAAGCGGCGATCGAGCGGGTGCAGCAGCGCACGCGGATGCGGATGCGGCAGATTTCCGACCCGCTGCTGGCGGACCGGATGCACGATCTGGAAGATCTCGCCAACCGACTGCTGCGCATCGTATCCGGCCAGCTTGGCACGGCAGCGCAGAAGGGGCTGACCAAGGACACGATCCTGGTCGCCAAGAACCTGGGGCCGGCCGAACTACTCGAATACGACCGGCGCCGCCTGAAGGGCGTGGTGCTGGAGGAAGGCGCGCTCACCGCGCATGTGGTGATCGTGGCGCGCGCGATGGGCGTGCCGGTGGTGGGCCGGGTGCGCAACCTGCGCGGCCTGGTGCGCGAGGGGGACCAGGTGCTGATCGACGGCGATGCCGGCAAGGTGACGCTGCGACCGGGGCAGGGCGTGCTCGACGCCTTCGGCACGCGCTTTGCCCAGAAACGCGAGCAACAGGCCGCCTACGCCAAGCTGCGCGATGTCGAACCCTTCACCCGCGATGGCGAGCGGATCGAGGTGATGATGAACGCCGGCCTGCGCGACGACGTCGCCATGCTATCGATGACCGGGGCGGACGGCATCGGCCTCTACCGCACCGAATTCCAGTTCCTCGTTTCCCCCGCGCTGCCCCAGCGCGAACGCCAGACGCGGCTCTATCGCGACGTGCTGGAGGCGGCGAAGGGCCGCAAGGTCATCTTCCGCACCGTCGATATCGGCGGCGACAAGTCCTTGCCCTACTTGGTCAACGCAACCGGGCGCGAGGACGAGAACCCGGCCATGGGCTGGCGCGCGCTGCGCCTGGCGCTGGAACGCGAAGGGCTGATGAAGGTCCAGGCCCGCGCCCTGCTGGAAGGCGCGGCCGGGCGCGAGCTCAACGTGATGTTCCCGATGGTGTCCGAGCCATGGGAATTTCACGCTGCCAAGGAAGTGTTCGACCAGCAGCTTGCCTGGCTGAAGCGGCAGAAGCACCAGATCCCGACCGCCATCAACTTCGGCGTGATGCTGGAAGTGCCCTCGCTTGCCGAGACGCTCGACCTGCTGCTGCCGCACGTGAAGTTCATCTCGATCGGCACCAACGATCTCACGCAGTTCCTGTTCGCCGCCGACCGCGGCAATCCGGCGCTGGCCGAACGCTACGACTGGCTCAGCCCGTCGATCCTGCGCTTCCTCGCCCGCGTGGTGCAGGGTTGCGTCGGACAGCCGGTGCAACTGGGCGTCTGCGGCGAGATGGGCGGGCGGCGGCTGGAGGCGCTGGCGTTGATCGGGCTCGGCTTCCGGCGGCTGTCGATTACGCCCGCCGCCGTGGGCCAGATCAAGGAACTGGTGCGCCGGATCGACACCACCGAGATCGCCGAGGCCATGCGCGGCTGGCTCGCCAGTCCGCCCGAAAACCTGCGCACCGAGATGCTCACCTGGTGCCGGGAACGCGAAATCGAGGTGGAATAGCCGCTTTTGCGGCTCACCACGCTTGACTTGTCACCAGCCTGCTTTTCATTAAGCGACAAGAGGGTTCGCAACCGATCCCAGCAGCCCCCACCGCTGGAGCCATGATGTCCGACACTACCGTACCGCCAGTGCAAGACGCAGCGCCTGCCGCGCCCCCCGGCGTGGGTGCGCAGCTGCGCGCCGCGCGTGAGGCGCGCGGGCTTACGCTCGATCAGGTCGCTGCCGACACGCGCATTTCGCGGCGCTATCTCCAGCACCTGGAGGCCGGCGAGTTCGAAGAACTGGCTGGCAAGACCTACGCCATCGGCTTTGCCAAGACCTACGCCAAGACGGTGGGCCTGCACGAAGGCGACGTGGCAGCGATGGTGCGCGCCGAGCTGGGCACGGACCGCGCCTATGACAGTCAACGGCTCAAGACCCAGCAGGGCTCGTTCGAACCGGGCGATCCCGCGCGCACGCCGGGCGGCAAGCTGGTGTGGTTTTCGCTGTTCGCGGTGGTCTTGCTGCTGATCGGCATCTTCTTCGCTGCCCGCGTGCTGTTCTCCCCCGCCGCCGAGCTTCCCTCGCTGACCGAGCAGGAGGCGCAGGAACAACGCGAAGCCGCGCTCGCCGCGCAGCAACGATCCGCCCGGCAGCCGCAGCAGGGGCAGGGCGGGGCGGCGGCAGCGCCCGGTGGCCCGGTCGTCTTCACGGCAGAGGCCGAGGCCTGGGTGCGGTTCTACGACGCGCAGGGCCGGGTGTTGAACGAGACCGTGCTGAACGAAGGCGAAAGCTACCAGGTGCCCGCCGATGCCGACAATCCGATGGTCGTCACCGGGCGCCCGCAGATGCTGGCGATTACCGTTGGCGGACAGCCGGTGGCCAAGCTCAGCTACGAGCAGGAAACCGTGAGCGACGTGCCGGTCAGCGCGGCCGCGCTGCTGGCGCGCCAGCCTACCCGCACGACGCGCGGCTTCGGCGGCGCGGCGGCCGACGGCTCTCCCGCGCCCGCAGCTTCGCCAGCGCCTGCCGCGACTGGCCCCGAGCCTGACGCGCAATAGGCGGGGATTACCCGGCGAAGCGAGGTTTCGCCGGTTAGTTAATGCCCTATCTTGGCGCGGCGTGGCACCACGCGTGCCGAAACGAAACGCAAATGGAGGAAAAGTGGCGATGAAGGCGATGCGCAAGAGGCTGGCGGCGACCACGGGCGCGGCCCTGGTCATGATCCTGCCGCTCGTGGCGATCCCGGCGCAGGCGCAGGCGGACCAGCGGTTGCAGCGGCTCGAACAGCAGATCAGCGCGCTCCAGCGCGCGGTGTTCCCCGGCGGGGACGAGCGCTATTTCCAGCCCGAGATCACCCCGCAGCAGAACCCGCAGACTACCGACACGTCGCCGAGCACATCGGCCCTGACCGGCGTGCTAGAGCGGCTGGAATCGATCGAGCAGCAGGTCGCCCGCCTCACCGCTGCCACCGAGGTGAACGAAAACGCGCTCTCCGCCATGGAGGCACGGCTCGCCGCGCTCGAGGGAGGACGCGCCGCTGTGAGCGCACAGCCCGGTTCGATTTCGACGCCCAGCGGCGCCATCGCCACCCCCGGTGCCGGATCGGGTTCCGCCGCGCTGCCTAGCCCGCCGCCCCAGGGCACCCCGGCGCCGACCCCGACCCCGGCCCCCGCCGCCACGCCCAGCCCGGCGCGCGTCGCCGCGGTCGCCGCCATCACCAAGCCGGTCACCGGCGACCAGGGCGAGGATGAATACACCTACGGTTTCCGCCTGTGGGACGCGGGCTTCTTCCCCGAGGCGCAGCAGCAACTGGCGCTTTATCTCGAAAGGTATCCGAGCCATCGCATGGCCAGTTACGGCCGCAACTTGCTGGGCCGCGCCTTTCTCGACGCCGGCGACGCGCGCGGGGCGGCGACGCATTTTTTCGAAAACTATCAGAACGATCCGCAGGGCGCGCGCGCCGGTGACAGCCTGCTCTTTCTCGCCCAGTCGATGATCGCGCTGGGCGATACCCGCCGCGCCTGCATCGCGCTGGCGGAATTCGGCGATACCTACGCGGCGCTGGCGACCGGGCGCCTGTCCACCACGTACGCGGGCCTCAATGGCCGGGTCGACTGCGATTGATCCCGAACTGGTCGGGCGTTTCCGGGAAGCGCTCGAGCGGTTGAACGGCGGCGGCGCGCGGATCGGCCTTGCGGTCAGCGGCGGGCCGGATTCGATGGCCATGCTGCTGCTGGCGCACGCGGCGATCCCCGGTCATTTCGCGGTGGCGACGGTCGATCACGGCCTGCGTCCGGATGCGAAGGACGAGTGCGCGCTGGTTGTCGCGGCCTGCGAGGCGCGCGGCGTGCCATGCACCGTGCTGACGGTCACGGTAGCCGCGGGCAATGTGCAGGCCGAAGCGCGCAAGGCGCGTTACTTGGCACTAGGCGAGTGGGCGGAGGATAACGCCTTGCCCGCGGTCGCCACCGCGCATCATGCCGACGATCAGGCCGAGACACTGCTCATGCGGCTCAACCGGGGCAGCGGCGTATCGGGCCTCGCGGGCGTGCGCGAGGTGACGAACTTCATTGGCACAGGGTATTATGCAAGCGTGATCCGCCCGCTGCTGGCGTTCCGCCGCGCGGAACTGCGCGACGTGGTCGAGCGGGCTTGCCTGGCAGTAGCGCACGATCCCTCGAACGAAGACCCTGCCTTTGACAGGGTGCGCATCCGCCGCGCCCTGGCGGCGTGCGACTGGCTCGATCCGCTGGCCCTGGCGCGGTCCGCCAACCATCTTGCCGACGCCGAACAGGCGCTGCACCAGTATCGCCAGCAGTTGTGGGAACAGGCAGTCACTTACGACGACGGCACGTTCCGCATGCGCGCCGATGCAGGGCCGGAAATGGCCTTGCGGGTGATCGGCTTGGTCATGCGCGACCTCGGCGGGAATGCGCGCGGAGCGGACCTTGCAGGGCTGGTGGCGAAGCTGCGGAACGGGCAGGGCGGCAACGTGGGCGGCGTGCTCGCCACGGTCGAGGGGAATGACTGGGTCTTCCGCCGCGAACCGCCGAGGCGGACGGGCTGAGCCTCAGCCCTCCTCGCGGTGATCCAGCGAGCCGCCGACGCCCGTGCGCACGCCATCGGTAATGATGACCACGTCGCCCAGCTGCGCGATCTCGTAGATCTTCGATACGAAGGCATCGGGCGTGCCGATGCACCCGTGGCTGGCGTAGCCGCGTTCGACTGTCGATCCGCCGTGGATAGCTACCCCGTCCCACGTCAGCCGCATCGTCCAGGGCATGGGGGCGTTGTTGTACTGTTCGGAAATGTTGTGCCGCTCCTTGGTGAGGATCGGGAACACCCCGGTGGGGGTCGGGTGATCGGGCGAACCGATCAGCACGGCGGCCGCGCCAATCTCGTATCCGCCGCGAAACACGCTGAGCACCCGCGCCTGCAAATCCACGGTCATCACCAATGGGCCGGGTGGCACGCCCTCATCGTCCCAGTGCCATTCGCCATAGCGGATGGGTCCGTCGATCGGCAGCACGCGGCGGATGACGAAGGGATCCTCGGGATCGTAGGAGGGCGTTTCCTGCACCACCTCGCCGGCGACGAAAGCCGGTTCCGCGGCGGCATTGCCGTTCGGCGTGGCGAGTACGTCCTGCGCGGCAATGGTGGCCGGCGCGGTGTCCTGCGCCTCCAGCGGGTTGCCCAGGAACAGCGTGCTGCCGATCAGCGCGGTTATCGCCAGCGTCAGTCCGCCGATCCATTTCATGCCACGGTCCATGCAACGCATCTAGGCGCAAGCCGGCGCGATTGACACCCCCGCCCGCCCCGCGTCCCGATATCGGACGGCTCGGGTTGGGGGTCTGAAAGGCTCAGCCGTGCGCGCCGAACACGTTGGCGATGGCGGTGGAAATGCGCAGCGAGAGCGCATGGGCGCGCTCGATCGGGTCGATGAAGTCGCGGTGGATTGCCCCGTAGCCCTCGTCAGACCCATCCGGCCAGTCGGCTGGCTCGGCAAGATCGAACCTGTCGAGGCGCGGAAAGGCCACCGGATAGGCGCGCCGCAGCTGCGCCAGGGCATCGTCGATGCGCAGGGTGAAGACCATCTCCAGCACGTCGTCCCGGCTGACATCGTTGGCACGGCTGAAGGCCGGCACGCTGACGGCGCGAATGAACATGGCCTGCAACAGGGTGAGCCGCAGCGCCTGCAGCACGCCGATCATGCGGCGCTTTTCCTCGCGGTTCTCGGTCGGCTGGTCGTCGGGCACATGGGCGAGCAGGCGGTGCAGCTTCATCGCATCCACGCGCAACCGGCTGGCGAGGCGGCGGAACACGCCGACCCGATCATCCTTGACGAGATATTCGCTCAACGCTTCGCAGGCGGCGGTCAGGTGCGTCTCGGTGCCGCGATAGGGGCGGCTGGCCCAGTAGGCGGAATTGAACAGCTCGCCATAGGCGGCGACGGTCTTGACGCTGGCCAGCGCGTTGGCGGCGCGCACCAGCCGCACGAGTTCGCGCCCGCGCGCGCTTTGTGCCAGCAGCGCGCCCAGTTCCTCGTACTTGCCTTCTGCCGCCTCGCCGACCCCGGCGATCACGTTCACCGGGTAGCCGAGCTGCTGCAGGATGGCGTTGTGCGGGATGGCGCGGATCTGCCGCAGCGACATGTCGCGATCCGCGGACAGGTCGCCCTGGCGCCGGCTCACGCGGCTGCCGGTGGAGTTCAGCAACCCAAGGCCAAAGGCGGTAATAGCCCGGGCATAGGTGCGGCTTTCCAGGTGACCGCGCTGATGGTCCTTCACCGCGCGATAGAAATCGAGGCTGATGTCCGTCCGGCGATAGAACGGATCGGTCGGGGCATCGGGATCCGTCTCGGACGGTCGCAGGCAGGCGATGCGGGTGAGAGTGGCGCGCGCCAGATCGGGCGTGGCGAACCACAGGTAACCGTCGCCACCCTGAAAGCTGACCTCGGGTTCCAGCGCGATGCCCGCACGGGCGAAACGGCGCTTGGCCCAGGGCGACAGCGGCCAGTCGAGACGGTCCGCGAGCGTGGCAGGATGGGCGCCGCGGCCCATGCTTTCGCCGTGGGTGTTGAAGATCAGCGCGGCAACATCGGTCAGCCCGTTGGCCGCCATTGCGTCCGACAGGCGACCCTGCAACCGCTCGATCGCCAGGCTTGCAGGGATCTGCCCGACGAAGCGCCCCGCGTCGGAAAATCCGGTCTGGATCGCCACCCGGCCGCGTTGCCGTGCATAGTCGCGATAGACTTCCTCCGCCAACAGCTCGTCGAGGAAGCGGCCGCCGTGCTCGAGCGCGGTCTCGGTCTCGAAAAGAGGCGAGATATCCACCTTGTCGGCAATACCGAACAGCTTGGCGAAATAGAGTGCGGCAAGGACGGTGGCAGGTTCCTCGCACTCGGCGATCAGCATCCGGATCGGTGCGTCGGCGTCGATGTGATGGAGGATCTGCGCCATGGCCAGGAACTGCCGGATCGCGGTGGAAGCCTCGATGGCGACCGCGCCGAAGTTCGTGCGATGCGGCCGTATCGCGGCGATCGCGTCACGCAGGTGCACCACCGCGCCCTTGCTGGCAAGGTCGAGCGTGCCTTGCGGGTCGATGCGCCGGCGGATGGCGTTGTGCAACTGCTTGGCATTCACCCGGAAATGGATCCAGCCCATGCCGAGCCCGTCGGCGCGCATCGCCGCGGCAAGCGTCAGCAGGCGGACGGCGCGCTGCGTGTCTCCGGTCATGCCCGCCTCGCGTTCGAGATGGGCGATGAAGGGAGCGAGGCTGGTCAGGCGGTGAAGCCCGTGCGCGGTCAGCCGGTTGGCCGCCTGCGACAGGCGCGCGGGATCGGCAAGGTCGCCGGCGAAATCCGCCGCCGATGCCGCGGTTTCGTCTTGGGCAGGACGCAGGACATCGAGCAGTTGGTGACGTGGGTCGATGGCCTCCAGCGCGGCGATGTAGCGTGCCAGCCGCTCGGCCTTTTCGGCGAGGCGGAAGGCGATGGAGGTGGCCCAGCCGATATCGGTGCGCCCGTCCATGTCATAGCCGACCCAGCTGGCAAAGCGGAACGGCAGCGGGGCAAGGGTTCGCCAATCGTCGGGCCATTTTCGTGCGGCGTGGGTGAGAACCTGCGCCACGATGGCATCGCGCGCGTCCTGCGCGTGGGCGATCGCGCGCATGGCCTGCGCGTGTTCGTAGGCAAGGGTGACCTCGGGCCGGTCGCTGCCGGTTACGCCGGGGTCGATGGTGCCATTTCTCGCCGCCGCCCCGGCCACGGCGGCATGTTCAGCGGGCGTCAGCAGGAACGTCGGATGGGCGGTGAACACGGCGTGGAGCTGGGGGCTTTCCCAGCGCGCCCTGAACGTGGCGAAATCGGGCGCGTCCAGGCTGTCCGCGAGAGCCCGGGCGTTCGCATCCTCACCGATGGGCGCGACCATGCGGTGCGTCCGGCGGGCGCGTTCCTCCAGCGCAGCGACTTCCAGTTCGGCGATGGCAGCTTCCATGTCGTCCAGCGACAGCGTGCCGTCTTCCAGCTCGCGCGACATATCGTGCGCAAGCTGGAACACCGGGTTGAAGAGCGGCGTCTCCTCGGTGCGCTGGTGGATCTGCTGAAGGCGCTCGGTCAGGTCGCCGACGCGGCTCACAAGGCGGCAGCCTCGCGGGCCAATCGGGCGATTGCGTCGGGCGAGGCACCCTTGGGCGCAACCCAGCTCCCGCCGACGCAGAGCACCGGATCGAGGGCCAGCCAATCCGCCGCGTTCTCCAGGCTTACGCCGCCGGTGGGGCAGAACCTGCACTGGTAGAACGGCGCGGCGAGCGCCTTCAAGGCCGGAATGCCGCCGTTCGCCATGGCCGGGAAGAACTTGAAGTGGCTCAGCCCCAGGTCCATGCCGCGCATGATGTCACCGGCGTTGGCCACGCCGGGCAGAAACGGCACGCCGGCCCGGATTGCCGCTTCGCCGAGCCGCTGGGTCAGGCCGGGGGAGACAATGAACTCGCTGCCCGCGTCCATCGCCGCCTTGAGCTGATCGGGGTTGGTCACCGTGCCCGCGCCCACGATAGCGCCGGGGACCAGGTTCATGCGGCGGATCGCATCGAGTGCCTGCGGGGTGCGCAGCGTCACCTCAAGGACTTTCAGCCCACCTTCGACCAGCGCCTCTGCCGTTTCACGCGCATGGCCGACATCGTCGATCACCAGCACCGGGATCACCGGGGCAATGCGCATCACCCGGTCGATCTCCTGCGGATCGTAATGCTGGACGTCCTTCATCGCGCGTCTCCCTGGATCTGCCGGTCGTGCTGCTGGAAATAGGCCGCCGCCGCGCCGAACAGGCCGGGCTGCGGATGAGTGATGAGCTTGACCGGGATCGCCGCCATCATGGTCTCGAACCGGCCCTTGGCGCGGAAGCGTTCGGCAAAGCCCGAGCGCGGCAGGTGATCGCGCAGCCGGTATCCCAGCCCGCCTGCGATCACGACGCCGGCAAAGCCGCCCTGTGCCAGCGCGGTATCACCCGCCACTGCGCCCAGCGACAGGCAGAAGCGGTCGATGGCGGCGGCGGCAAGGCTGTCCGATCCGTCCATCCCGGCGGTCCAGATGGTCACATCGTCCTGCGCCAGCACCGCACGGCCTTCCAGCGCGGCAAGCGTTTCGTAGATGTCGACGATGGCGGGGCCAGCCACCACGCGTTCCACCGACACGCGGGTGTGGCGCTTGCGCAGGCGGGCAAGGATCGCATCCTCGATCGGGTCCAGCGGGGCGAAATCGACGTGCCCGCCCTCGGTGGCGGAAACGCGGTAGGTGCCATCGGGCTCGCGGTAGAGGTGGGCCACGCCCAGCCCCGTGCCGGGGCCCAGCACGCTCAGCCGGCCGGTCTTGCCCAGCGGTTCGTCGGGGCCGGTGAGATGGATGAATTCGTCGCACCCGGCGCGCGCGACGGCATGGGCCACGGCTTCGAAATCGTTGACGATGGTGAAGCTGGAAACGCCCAGCTTCTCCTCCACCAGCGCCGGGCGGATGATCCACGGATTGTTGGTGAAACGGATGACCTGCCCACCGACCGGCCCGGCGATCGCCATGGCAACCGCATCGGGCAGCACGCCGCCCTTGCGCGCGCGATAATCCTCCCACGCGGTCTGGAAGCTGGCGTGGTCCTCGGTGTGGAGTGTGATCGGCTCATCGAGCGTGATGGCGCCATCGGGCGCGCGGGTGGCGATGGCGAAGCGGGCGTGGGTGCCGCCGATGTCGACGGCGACGATCCGGGTCACGGGCGTCATCACAATCCTGCGCTGGCGAGCATGGCGCTGCCCCCTTTCTCGGCCTCGTCGGCAAGGTGCCGGAACATGGCGAACAATTCCCGGCCCGTGCCGACGGCGGCGGCAGGGTCGGGCGCGGGGGTGCGCTGCGAGAGATCAGCGCTGGTGGACAGCGTGCCGGTCTCTGCGCAGACGCGCACCATGTCACCGTCGCGTAGCAGGCTGAGCGGTCCGCTGCGTCCCCCGGCTCCCGCATAGGCTTCGGGCGAGACGTGGATGGCGGCGGGCACCTTGCCGCTGGCGCCCGACATGCGCCCGTCGGTGACCAGCGCCACGCGGTAGCCGCGGTCCTGCAGCACGCCCAGCGGCGGGGTCAGCTTGTGCAGTTCGGGCATCCCGTTGGCGCGCGGACCCTGGAAGCGCACGACGACGACCACGTCCCGGTCAAGCTCGCCACTGGCAAAGGCGACGGCGACGTCGTGCTGGGTCTGGAACACCCGGCAGGGTGCCTCCACGGTCCAGCGCGCCTTGTCGACGGCGGAGGACTTGAAGCAGGCGCGCCCCAGGTTGCCTTCGAGCAGCCGCATCCCGCCATCGGCCTGGAAGGGATCGGTGGCCGGGCGCAGCATTTCGGCGTCGCCGCTCTTGCCGACCTCGCGCCATGCCAGGGCATCGCCGTCCAGCCCCGGCTCGCGCGCATAGTCGGTCATGCCGCGGTCCTGCGCCACGCCCATCACGTCTGCGTGGGCAAGCCCGGCACCGAGTAGTTCACCGATGACGTAGCCCATGCCGCCCGCCTCGTGGAAATGGTTCACGTCGCCCGATCCGTTGGGATAGACGCGCGCGATCAGCGGGACCGCGTGGCTGAGTTCGGACAAGTCCGTCCAGTCCACCTGGATGCCCGCCGCGCGGGCCATCGCCGGGATGTGGATCGCGTGATTGGTGCTGCCGCCCGTCGCCAGCAGGCCGACCATGGCGTTGACCACGGCCTTTTCGTCCACGCACTGGCCGATCGGGCGATAGTCGTCGCCGTCCTGGCCGATGGCGGCCACGCGGTGGACGGCTGCGCGGTCCAGCGCCTGGCGCAATTTCGTGCCGGGCTGCACGAAGGCCGCGCCGGGCACGTGCAGGCCCATCAGTTCCATCATCATCTGGTTGGAATTGGCCGTGCCGTAGAACGTGCAGGTGCCGGGCGAGTGATAGCTGCCAAGCTCCGAATCGAGCAGTTCGGCGCGGGTCGCCTTGCCCTCCGCATAGAACTGGCGAACGGCCTGCTTGGCCTTGTTGGAAACGCCCGAGGGCATGGGCCCGCTGGGCACGAACACCGCGGGCAGGTGGCCGAACCGCAGCGCGCCGATCAGCAGGCCGGGCACGATCTTGTCGCAGATGCCCAGCAGCAGCATCCCGTCGTACATCGCGTGGCTCAGCGCGATGCCGGTGGCCATGGCGATGGCGTCACGGCTGAACAGGCTGAGCTCCATGCCGGTCTCGCCCTGCGTCACCCCGTCGCACATGGCCGGCGTGCCGCCCGCCACCTGCACCGTGGCGCCGATCTCGCGCGCGTAGATCTTCAGCCGTTCGGGATAGCGATAATAGGGCGCATGGGCGCTCAGCATGTCGTTATAGCTGGTGACGACCCCGATGTTCGGCCCGCGATGCAGCTTGAGTGCTTCCTGGTCCTCCTCGGCCCCGGCAAAGGCGTGGGCGAGGTTGGAGCAGCTGACCTGGCTGCGTTCGGGACGGTTATCCGCCTCGCGCGCGATCAGGTCGAGATAGCGGCGGCGGCCGTCCTTCGATTTCGCGATGATGCGATCGGTGATGCGGGCGACGGTCGGATCAAGATCATTCATGCCAGCTTACCCCGTCACGTTCGGCAAGGGCGATGGCCGCCGAAGGCCCCCACGATCCTGCGTTGTAGGTCTTGGGCGTCTGCCCCTCGTCGGCCCAGGTCTTGCGGATGGCATCGATCCAGCGCCACTGCGCCTCCACCTCGTCGCGGCGGACGAACAGCGTCTGTTCGCCGTGCACGAGATCGAGCAGCAGCCGTTCGTAGGCGATGCGCTTGACCTTGCCGGTAAAGGCATCGGGCATGGTAATGTCCAGCGGCACCTCGCGCAGCACCATGCCATCCTGTTCGATGCCGGGAACCTTGGCCATCAGTCGCAGGTGCACGTTCTCCACCGGCTGGATGCCGATGACGAGGCGGTTCTGCTTTAGCCTGGCGCCTGGGAAGATCGAATGGGGGACGGGTGCGAACTGCACGACAATCTCGGTCACCCGTTCGGGCATCCGTTTCCCGGTGCGCAGGTAGAAGGGCACACCCTGCCAGCGCCAGTTGTCGATGTGCGCTTTCAAGGCGACGAAGGTCTCCGTTTCGCTGTCGCGGCCCAGTTCCTCGTCGTAGCCGGGCACGATCCTGCCATCCGCCGCGCCGCCGCGATACTGGCCCGTCACGCTTTCGTCGGCGGCGATGGGGCGAAGGGCGCGCAGCACCTTGACCTTTTCGTCGCGCACGGCGCCCGCCTCGAAGCTTCCGGGCGGCTCCATCGCGACCAGGGCGAGCAGCTGGAGCATGTGGTTCTGCACCATGTCGCGCAGCGCGCCCGCGTTCTCATAGAAGTCGGCGCGGCTTTCCAGCCCCACGGTTTCGCCCACGGTGATCTGCACGTGCTCGATATGCCGGGCGTTCCACAGCGGTTCGAACATGATGTTGGCAAAGCGCAGCGCGATGAGGTTCTGCACCGTCTCCTTGCCGAGGTAGTGATCGATGCGGAAGATCCGGTCCTCGGTGAACGCGGCGGCAACGGCATCGTTGATGGCACAGCTCGATTCCAGATCGCTGCCCAGCGGCTTTTCCAGGCAGATGCGCGCGTGCTCGTCCGCCAGGCCGTGGGCGGCAAGGCCCTCGATCGTCGCCTTGAACAGGCTGGGCGCGGTGGACAGGAAGATCGCCACCTCGCGATCGCCCTTTTCCTTGGCGCCTACCTTGGCGGCAAGCTCGGCGTAACCTTCGGGTGTGGTCACGTCGAGCGGCTGGTAGAGCAGCCGGGCTAGGAAATCGTCGATGCCGCCGCGCCGTTCGGCGGGCAGGTAAGTCTCGATAGCCTCGCGCGCAAAATCACGGAACTGCGCGTCAGACAGGTCGGACCGCGCGGTGCCGACGATGCGCAGTTCCTCGTGCAGCAAACCTTCCCCCGCCAGCGCGCAGAGCGATGGCAGGAGCATCCGCTGCGACAGGTCGCCGGTGGCCCCGAACAGGATCAGCGTGTCGGCGGTCGTGGTCATGTTCGTTGCAATCCCTCAAACGGCAAAGTCGGCGCGATCCCTTGTTGCAACGCAACACGTCTGGCCCGAAAGCGCAATCCCCGGATCACAGGCGCACCCGCAGATACCCGTTCTTGTGAACGTTAACAAGAAGCGTCCCCGGACTAGTCGGTTTCCTTGACCACGATTTCCTTGTCGCCGAACTGGTTCATGCCGAACGTGGTGAGGAAGCTGACATCCGCGGCGTCCCGGCCGATGCCGATCTTCGCCGTGTGCGCGGGGTCGGCCATGCCGGTTGCATCGACGATGTACCACGCACCGCCACCCGGCGTCGTGGGGTCGCACAGGAACACCTCGGCCACGGCGTGAAAATCGGGCGGGGTCACGCCGGGCGCGAAGCAACTGACGTAGCGCGCCGGGATGGTGCTCGCCCGGGCAAACGTCACCATGACATGGGCATAGTCACGGCAGATCCCGCGCCGTTCGACAAAGGTGTCGAGCGCGGTGGTCGTCGCGTCGGACGATCCGGGGGTGTAGTGGAAGTGGTTGGCGATCCAGTCCCGCATGGCGACCACGCGTTCGCCGCCCGACAGCTTGCCGAATTCGTCCTCGACGAAGGCCTGCATCCGGTCGGCCTGGCAATACCGCGAATCGAACAGATACTCGACCGCTTCGCCCGGCAGATCATGCGGGTCGAGCGCGGAGAGCTGGCCAAGGTCGGGCACCAGCCGCTTGACGTCCACCCGTGCGCGGTAGTCCACCGCATACTCCCCTTCGGCGCGCACCCAGATGCGTTCGCCGACATCGTCCTGCGCGGGCACGCGCGCGGTGTGGATGGCGGGGGAGAGCTTCGTTTCGCTGGAGAGGATGGTCTGCTCGGGAATGTCCGCCGCCTCGAACTGCAGCAGCAGGTCGGTCGGGCGTTCGAGCGTAAAGGTGAATTTCGCGGTGATATCTATCGGCATGATGGGCGAACGGGCGGGAAGGGCTGCGGTTTCGCCCGTCGGCAAAAAGGTGGCAATCAGGCGCCGATGATCTGCACCACGATTTCGCGGGAATGCGGCGCGCGGCGATGTTCGGCAAGGTAGACGCCCTGCCAGGTGCCCAGCGTCATCCGCCCGTCCGCAACCGGGATGGACAGCGAAACGCCGGTGAGCAGGCTGCGGACGTGGGCGGGCATGTCGTCCGGCCCCTCGCTGTCATGCTCGTATCCGGCACTCTCCGGCGCGATCGTCGCCAGCCAGCGCAGCAGGTCGCGCTGCACGGCCGGGGCGGCATTCTCGTTGATGAGCAGCCCGGCGCTGGTATGGCGGCAGAACAGGGTCACGATACCGGTGGCGATGCCACTGTCGGCCACCCGGCGCGCGACCTCGCCGGTGATTTCGTAGAACGCCTGGCCATGGGTGTGGACGGTTATGCGGGTCTGGGCTTGCTGCATGATGCCCCCATATTGCAGGCATGAGCGCACAGGGCGACCTCTTTGGCGATACGGCGGGCGAGAGGCCCGCGATCCCCGGCCTGGCGCTGGTGCCCAATGTAATCGACGCTGCCCAAGAGGCAAGACTCATCGCGGCCATCGATGCCGCCCCGCTCACGCCGTTCAAGTTCGGCCAGTGGGAAGGCAAGCGGCTGACGGCGAATTATGGCAGCGCCTACGATTACCAGCGCGCAACGCCCATACCCGCCCCGCCGCTGCCGGGCTGGCTGCTGGACCTGAGGGGCAGGCTGGCGCCGCTGGCAGGGCTGGAGCCCGATGCGCTCGTGCAGGCGCTGGTGATACGCTACGATCCGGGTGCCACCATCGGTTGGCATCGCGATCGTCCGCAATATGGCGAGGTGCTGGGCCTGTCGCTCGGCGCGCCCGCCACCATGCGCCTTCGCCGGCGGCGGCCCGATGGCGGGTTCGATCGCATGACATTCCCGCTGGAGCCCCGCGCGCTCTATCGCCTGTCGGGCGAGGCGCGCGACGGTTGGGAACATTCGATTGCCGCGCTGGACCAGCCGCGCTGGTCGGTGACGTTCAGGACCATGCGACAGGCACATCCCCGGAACCCGGCGAGTCGCGGTTCGTAGATTCCCCGGAGAAACCCGCAAAGGAGAACGACGATGGCGAAGAACACCGGCGAGGGCTATCGCGAGGGATCGGTGGACAACCGCACGCAGGTGCACAATCCTGTCACCAACCAGTTCGTGAAGCGCAACCGCGATCCCGAAAGCGGGGGCAACGGCCAGTTCATGGACGTGAAGCAGGACGGCGAACCCTTCAAGGGCGTCGCCCACGAACCCGACGGACGCCGGCGGCGCGGCTGACCGCGCCGCCATCAGCCTTCAGAACGCGATGGAGGCAGACGCCTTGACCGTGCGCGGGGTGCCCTGCAGCAGCGCGGGGTTGAACGCATCGAAAGCGCTGGCCCAGTAGGCCTCGTCCGTCACGTTATCGACCGTCAGCCGGAGCGTCACGGGCGCCTCGCCCGCGGCGAAGACGTAACGTGCACCCAGGTCGAACACGGTCCAGCTGTCGAGTTGCAGGGTATTTGCGGCATTGGCCTGCTGTTCGCCGGTATGCGTGACGCGGCCATTGAGCGTCAGGCCGGGCGCGAAGGGCAGGTCCCACTCGACGTTGGCATTGGCGGCGAGTTCGGGAACGCCTGGTGCCTCCAGCCCGCTTTCCAGTTCGGCCTCCGCCAGTGCGAGTCCGGCGATAACGCGCAGGCCCTGCGCGACCTCGCCGTTCAGCGTGAATTCGACGCCGCGATTGCGCTGTTCGCCGAGGTAGGCGAACCGCGTGCCACCCGCGCCGTCGTCCTCGAACCCGTCGCCCGGCCGCTCGATCTGGTACAGGGCCAGCGTGGCGAAGATCGACGGGTCGAAGTAGAACTTGCCGCCGACCTCGTACTGCGTGGTCATGCGCGGGGCGAGCACTTCGCCGGGATTGGTGATGTCCGGATCGAGCGGCGCGACGGCGCCTTGTTGCAGCGCCTCGATGTAATTGGCGTAGAGCGACAGGCCCTCCATAGGCTTCACCACGAGGCCGGCGACTGGAGTAACCGCGTCCTCGGTGTATTCGGTGGTGAGGGCGCCGCCGAAATAGCTGAAGCTCTCGACATCGATGCTCTGCCAGCGCGCGCCGAGCGTCAGCAGCACGCTGTCGCCGAGGAAGCCCAGCGTATCGGAGGCAAAAACGCTGCCGAGCTGCTTTTCGGTAATCGGAAACGGATTGTCGAGATCACCGCCGGCAAAAGCGCGCGGCTGGATGGCGACCTGCACGGGGTCATAGAGGTTGGTGTCGAACGGCGTGAAGAAGTCGTAGGCCGTGCGGTCCTGCTGCCAGACCATGTTGCCGCCGGCGTTGATGGTATGCGTCAGGCCGCCGGTGGCGAAACTGGCGCGCAGACCTGCCTCCACTGCTTCGGCATTCTGTTCGTAGGGAATGTAGGAATGGAAGCCGCTGGTGGCCGCACCGGTCACCGCGTCGGTCACCTGGATGCCGCCGTATATGCCTTCCTCGTCCCCACGTCGCGCACCAGCCTTGCCATAAAGCAGGACGTCTTCGGCCAGGTCGTATTCCAGGGCCAGCGTGCCGAACACGTCGGTCAACTCGGTATAGGTGTAGTCCTGCGCGTAGTTGGCGCTGGCATCGGGAACGGCGGGCAGGGTGGCCGTGGTGAAGCTGACCTTGGGGCGCAGGCTGTCGATGCGCACCTCCTGATAGGCGAGATCGAGCGCGGCGCGGAAGGCCCCGCCGTCGTAGTCGAACGCACCGCCCAGCACCTGCGCGCGGCGATCCTCGCGGTCGACGGAAACTTCGCCATCGCGATAGGCGCCGTTTACCCGCACGCCCCATTCGCCGCCCGCGCCGAACCGGCGGGCAACGTCGAAGCTGCCGCCGATGTGGCCGTCGCCGACGAAAGTGGCGGTGGCGCGGGTCAGGTCCTCGTCGGCGCGCTTCAGGAGCAGGTTCACGCTGCCCCCCAGGCCCGATCCGCCCGGCGCCGCGCCGTTCAGAAAGGCGCTCGCCCCGTTCAGCACCTGCACCTGGCCGAACAGCTCGGGCGCGATCAGCTGGCGCGGGGCCACGCCGTAGAGGCCGTTCACGCCCACGTCGTCACCGAACAACGAGAAGCCGCGGATGACGAACTGCTCTGCCGCGTTGCCGAAGCCGTAGGTGGTGCGCACGGTGGGATCGTTCTCCAGCACCTCGCCGATGGTCAGCGGCTGCTGGTTGTAGATCAGCGTCTCGTCAAAGCTGCGGATGTTGAAAGGCAGATCCTCCGCTGCCACGTTGCCGAGCGCGCCGGCATCCCCGCCGTTGACGACCTCGGTGGCATTGTCGCGCTGCGCGGTGACGACGATGGCGTCACCCTCTTCCTGCGCGGCGGCAGGCTGCGCGATGGCGGCGGCGAGCGCGAGGGTGGAGGCGGCGAAACGAAGGGTCATGATCGGTCCTGTCTGTGTCGAAATCGGGGAATCGGGTGAAGATGAAGGTCAGCCGCGCCGCGCCCAGGCGATCGCGAGTGCGAATAGGGGGAGGGCGACCAGCACCCAGGCCAGCACATCACGCGCGCCAGAGCCTGTCAGCCCGATGACGAGCCCGGCCAGCGTCGCCAGCAACAGCGCGGCGGGCACGGCAAAAACGCGGGGGTAGGAAACGCTGGCAGCGCGGCGATGGCGAGCGGCGGGGATCATGCGGCGGACCCTTGCGCGATTTCCTCTACGCGGCGCGCGGTATGATCGGGACCGCGACGCAGCCACAGCATCAGGCCGGTCCACAGCACCCAGATCGTCAGCAGCGTCATCGCCGCCCAGATCAGTTTCAGCACCAGCCCGCCGTAGTCGCCGAAGTGCAGCGGCTTCGACAGCATCAGCGCCTGGTTCAGCGCGGGCATCTCGCGCGCGTCGGTCAGCGCGCCGGTAGCGGCATCGACCAGCGCCGGGGTCAGCAGGTGGCTGGTGAGCGGCCGGTCGCCCTGGAAGAAGATCGCGTAGTGGTGCCCCGTGCTCCACGCCCCGCCGGGAAAGCCGATGAACTGCGGCGAGCGGCCGGGCAGCGCCGCCTGCGCCGCCGCCATCGCCGCGTCGAGCGAGCCGTAATCCGCCGGTGCCAGCGGCGCCTCCCCGGCGTAGCGCGCGGTCATCGCGGCAAGCTCGCCGTTCTGCCAGCTCTCGGTCACGGGATCGGCCAGCGCGTTGATGATGCCGGTCGCGCCGACCACCAGCATCCAGCCCAGCGCCACCACGCCCACCAGGTTATGCCGGTCAAGCGTGCGCACCCGCGCGCTGCGCTTTTCCCGCAGGGTGCCAAAGGCAAGACGCCGCATGAAGGGCGCATAGAGCACCGTGCCCGAGATGAGCGCAAGCACGAACAGGAACCCCATCGCGCCCAGGAACAGCATGCCCGGCAGGCCGAGGAACAGGTCCGTATGGAGCGTGAGGACGAAGTCCATGAAGCCACCGGTCGGCGCGGGGCCGAGGGCCGTTCCGGTGGCGCGGTCGAAGAACAGCAGCGTCATCGCCTCGCCAGGGGCATCGGGCGCGGGGCCGGTGGTCACGGTCAGCAGCGGGCTGTCCTGGCTAAAGGCCATGAACAGTGGCACCTCGCCCGGACGATCCGCCAGCGCGCTGGCGAGCATGGCATCGAGTGGCTGGCCAGCCTCGGCCGAGGGCGGACCGGCCAGCGCAGCCTCGTAATCCTCGCCCAGCGCGGCATCGATCTCGTCATGGAAGACCAGCGGCAGGCCGGTGAGGCACAGCATCAGTAGGAAGGCGGTCGAGACGAGGCTCGACCACTTGTGCATCAGGAACCAGAATCGAATGGAGCGCCGCGTCATCGCGGGCGGCGCTACGGCCGCGAAGCGCAGTCGTCAATGATAATCATTCGCAATAGCAGCGATTGACCGTCAACTGTCCGCGATCACTCCGAACAGGTCGTGGGCGTCGGCATCCTCGATCGTCACCTGCACCACGTCACCCGCCGCCAGGGTGGCCGGCACGTTGCGCAGGAAGACCTGGCCGTCGATTTCCGGGGCGTCGGCTTCGCTGCGACCGGTGGCGCCGATGTCGCCGTCCTCGTCCGGAGCACCGACCTCGTCGATGATGACGGGAAGCGTGCGGCCCACCTTGGCCTCCAACTTGGCCGTGCTGATCCGCTCGGTCAGTTGCATCAGGCGGGCGAAGCGTTCTTCCTTGACTGCCTCGGGCACCGGGTCGGGCAGGGCATTGGCCGCCGCCCCCTCGACCGGTTCGAAGCGGAAGGCGCCTACGCGGTCGAGCTGGGCCTCCTCCAGCCAGTCGAGCAGGTAGGCGAAATCGTCCTCCGTCTCTCCGGGGAAACCGACGACGAAGCTGGACCGCACGGTGAGATCGGGGGCGATCGCGCGCCAGTTCTTCAGCCGTTCGAGCACCTTCGCCTCGTTCGCCGGGCGGCGCATGGCCTTTAGCACCCGTGGCGCGGCGTGCTGGAAAGGGATGTCGAGGTAGGGCGTGATCAGCCCTTCCGCCATCAGCGGGATCACCGCGTCGACGTGCGGGTAGGGATAGACGTAGTGCAGCCGCACCCAGGGCGGGGCGCCTTCCGGTGTCCTGAGCTGGCCCAGTTCGCGGGCAAGATCGGTCATGTGCGCGCGGACGGGATGGCCCTTCCAGTCCCGTTCCTCGTGCCGGGTATCGACTCCGTAGGCCGAGGTGTCCTGGCTGATGACGAGCAATTCCCTGGTCCCTGCCGCTACCAGCTTTTCCGCCTCGCGCAGGACCGCATCGATACGGCGGCTGGCGAGCTTCCCGCGCAGCTGCGGGATGATGCAGAACGCGCAGGAATGATTGCAGCCCTCGGAGATCTTGAGGTAACTGTAATGGCGCGGGGTCAGCTTCACGTCCGGCTGGGGCACCAGGTCGATGTAGGGCCCCTGCGAAGGCGGCGCGGCGGCATGCACGGCCTCGACCACGTCCTCGTACTGGTGCGCGCCGGTGATGGCGAGGACCTTGGGATGGCGCGCGCGGATCAGGTCCGCCTCGTCGCCCATGCAGCCGGTCACGATGACGCGGCCGTTCTCGGCGATGGCCTCGCCGATGGCGTCCAGGCTTTCCTCCTTGGCCGAATCGAGGAAACCGCAGGTGTTCACCAGCACCACGTCGGCGCCGGCGTAGTCCGCGCTCATGGCATAGCCGTCCGCGCGCAGGCGGGTGAGGATGCGTTCGGAATCGACCAGCGCCTTGGGGCAGCCGAGCGACACCATGCCGACTTTCTTCTGATCGGGTATCTGGGTGGCCATGATGGCCGCGCCCCTACACCCGATGCCGCCGATGCGCTAGGGGCGGGCGATGGGACCTGTAAACTGGATCGCCGTGCTTTGCGCATGGCTTGTCGCGGCAGCGGTTGGCCTCGCCTTTTACGGCCGCGCGGCGACGCCTTCGCGCCAGTTGGCGCGCCACGCCATTGCCGCGCTGCTGCTGTTGCTGACCGCGGCCATGATGGGCCACATGTTCGCCCGCGTGGGCGATGCCACGCTGGCGGCCAAGCCCTGGCTTTATCCGATGATGAGCGGCGGGCTGGCGCTGGCCTTTACCGGCCCGGCGCTGTTCATCGCCTATGCAAGGCGCGACCTGGCGCAGGGTGCGGCGTGGAAGGATTACGGCGTGTGGGTGATCACCTATCTGGCGATGGGCGGCGTGTTCTGGGCCGCGGGTTAAAGCCGCACGCCTACAAGCGCACGCCGGCTTCCGTTGCCTCGGTGGGCAGGATCTCGACCACGATGTCGCCCGCCTGTAGGCATTCGGCCTCGTGCTCCCAGAACCCGCAGGCGCCGCCGTTGCGATAGATGCGCAGGCCGCGCCCGCCGCTGGCGAGGTCGGACAGCGGACGGCCGATTTCCTCGGGCAGGACCGGGCGCTCCACCAGTTGCACGCGGCCGGTGACCGAGGCGAGGTCGCCCAGGTAATCGGCGATGTGCGCGCCCTGCGCGCTGCCCGCCAGCAGCAGGCCGGTGAACCGCACGGGGTTGATCACGTTGTCAGCGCCCGCCTGGCGCGCCAGCTGTTCGTTATCCGCCGCGCGCACGACCACGCTGATCGGCACGTTGGGGGCGAGATGACGCACGGTGAGCACGATAAGGATCGAGCTGTCGTCGCGCCCGGCGGACACCAGCACAGTCTTGGCCGCCTCGATGCGTACCGCCTCCAGGTTCTCGTCGCGGGTGGCGTCGGCCTCGATCACGTTGCAGCCGAGCAGTTCGGCCTGCTCCAGCCGTTCCGGGCTGGCGTCCATCACCACGATGCAGGCCGGATCGGTGCCGCGCTCGATCAGTTCGCTCACCGCCTCGGAGCCGGAGACGCCGAACCCCAGCACGACGACATGGTCGTGCAGCTGTTCCTGGATCTGGCCCATGCGAAACTTCTCCCAGCTTCTCTTGATGATGAAATTGTAGGCCGTGCCCACGAATATGAACAGCACGGCGAAACGCACCGGCGTGACAATCACCGCTTCCACCAGCCGTGCCCGGTCGGAAATCGGGGCAATGTCGCCAAAGCCCGTGGTGGTGATCGAGATCATGGTGAAATAGATCACGTCGAGGAAGCTGATGTGGCCATCGAGGTTGTCGACCAGCCCATCCCGGTCCCACCAGTGGATCATGATGACGAGGAAGATCAGCGCCAGCGCGATGCTGAGGCGGATGCTGAGGTCGCCCCATACGGGGATACGCACCGCGCGTTTCAGCGGCGTGAAGCGGCGCTTGTGGATCGGGTGCCGGCGTGCTGGAGGCCGGGGGCGCGGGGTGGGCTTACCGGCCATGGGTCAGCCCCGCCGCATCAGGCGAAGCGGTCCGCCAGCCGACCAAGGGCGGCGTGGTCCGTCAGGTCGAGCTGCAACGGCGTGACGGCGATATAACCATCCTCCACCGCTTCCAGATCGGTGCCGTGGTCGAGCGTGTGTTCGGCATCCTGCAGGCCGAACCAGTAATAGGGCCGCCCGCGCGGGTCGGTCGCCTCTATCAGGCTGCCGCGGCCGTAATCGTGGAAGCCCTGCCGCACCACGCGGATGCCCTTGACCCGGTCGGCGGGAAGGGCGGGGAAGTTGACGTTGACGAGCGTGCGCCTGGCCATGGCGGTGTGGATCAGCGGTTCCAGCACGCGAACGCCCCAATGCTCGCAGGCAGCGAAGCTGGGGCCATTGTCGCGAAAGGCCTGGCTGAGAGCGATGGCCGGAATGCCTGCGAGCGCGGCCTCCATCGCGGCGTTGATGGTGCCCGAATAGGTCACGTCGTCGGCCAGGTTCTCGCCCGCGTTGACGCCGGAGATGACGAGATCGGGCGGCCCGTCGGCGAACAGCTTGCGCAGGCCCAGGTTCACGCTGTCGGTCGGCGTGCCGGTGACAGAGAAGCGCCGTGGCCCATGCTCCCGCAGGCGGACCGGCATGTGCAGGGTGAGCGAATGGCCGGCGCCCGATTGCTCTTCCGCCGGGGCGCAGACCCACACATCGTCCGACAACTGGCGCGCCAGGGTCTCCAGAACCGCGAGGCCGGGGGCGTGGATGCCGTCGTCGTTGGTGAGGAGGATCTTCATGAATTTCCGGCGGGTAGCAGCTTTTCCACGCCGCCCATATACGGGGCCAGCACGGCGGGCACGCTGACGGAGCCATCGGCCTGCTGATAGTTTTCCAGCACCGCCACCAGCGTGCGGCCCACGGCGAGGCCCGAGCCGTTCAGGGTGTGCACGAATTCCGGCTTGCCGCCGCCCGCGGGCCGATAGCGCGCGTTCATGCGGCGGGCCTGGAAGTCGCCGGTGTTGGAACACGAACTGATCTCGCGGTAGGCGCCCTGCCCGGGTAGCCAGACCTCCAGATCGTAGGTCTTGCGCGCGCCAAAACCCATGTCGCCGGTGCACAACAGCACCTTGCGGTAGGGCAGGTCGAGCGCCTTCAGGATGCCTTCTGCGCACCCGGTCATCCGCTCGTGCTCGGCCTCGGAGTCCTCGGGCCGGCAGATGGTGACGAGCTCGACTTTCTCGAACTGGTGCTGGCGGATGAAACCGCGCGTATCCCTGCCCGCCGCGCCTGCTTCGCTGCGAAAGCACAGGGTGTGCGCGGTGAGGCGCATGGGCTCGGCAAGGTCGGCCAGGATTTCCCCCGCGACCGAGGCGGTGAGGCTGACCTCGCTGGTGGGGATTAGCCAGCGTCCGTCCGTGGTGCGAAAACTATCCTCGGCAAACTTGGGCAGCTTGTCCGTCCCGTACATGGCCGCATCGTTCACCAGCACCGGCACGTTGCATTCGTTGTAGCCGTTTTCGCGCGTCTGCGTGTCCAGCATGAACTGCGCCAGCGCGCGGTGGAGGCGGGCCATGTCGCCGCGAAGGAAGGTGAACCGGGCGCCGGAAAGCTTGGCGCCGGTTTCGAAATCCATGCCGAGCGCCGGGCCGAGGTCGGCGTGTTCCTTCGGCGTAAAGTCGAGCGCGCGCTTCTCGCCCCAGGTCAGCACCTCGACGTTGCCCGCCTCGTCCGCGCCTTCCGGAACATCGGCGGCGGGGAGATTGGGGATGGTGGCGAGCAGTCCGTCGAGTTCCTCACCCAGCGCGCGCTCACGCTCTTCCAGCGCGGGCATGGTGGTCTTGAGCTCGGCGACCTCGGCCTTCAGCGCCTCAGCCTTGTCCTTGTCGCCCTGGCCCATCGCCTGGCCGATGGCTTTGCTCGCCTCGTTCCGGCGGCTCTGCGCGGCCTGTACCTGCGTGGTGAGGGCGCGGCGTTCCTCGTCCAGCGCCACTATCCGCGCCGAGACCGGTTCCAGCCCGCGGCGGGCGAGGGCGGCGTCGAAGGCGGCGGGGTTTTCGCGGATGGATCGCAGGTCGTGCATGGCCGCGCCTATGCCCGCTCGGCTGGCCGCTTGTCCAGCATGGAGCAACGCGCCGGGCGGGGAACTTTGTCCCCACCTCTCGCGGAAGTTATCGCGCTCGCTGGAGGCACCTTACCCCCATCGGGGCAGTCCAGGTGATCGAACCGCGACGGCATCTAAATCGATGT
Source organism: Aurantiacibacter arachoides (assembly GCF_009827335.1). GTDB lineage: Bacteria > Pseudomonadota > Alphaproteobacteria > Sphingomonadales > Sphingomonadaceae > Alteraurantiacibacter > Alteraurantiacibacter arachoides. The sequence goes on from NZ_WTYH01000001.1 coordinate 359,356, forward strand.
AACCTTTAGCAATTGGGCGCGTTTGCAGTTGCGCTGGTTCTTCTTCGCGGCGAGTGCTGGCAGCGCTGAACGCGGGTCTGGGATGCACATGCTGCCGACGAACGATGACTTTCTGCCTGGCCGGACCGGAAAGATCGTCGTCATATCCGACCGGATAGACTGGACCTCCAGCTCGCCGGAAGAGCTGGTCCATGCACCCTCCGCCGGACAAGGCGAGAATGGCGGTCCGCAGGTCGTCGGCGGTTATCTCGAACGTCTGCCGCTGGCCCTCATCGCGGCGGGGCGGTTCCGTCATGCCGAGGTCTGGCATCACGTCATCGATCCCCGCGCCGCCGGGGAAACGAAGGTTTCCGCCTGGCTGTCGCGCAGGGCCTTTCCCATCGACGATACCAGCGCCCCCTACGCCAGCACGGCGATGGCGGAACACTTCCGCCAACACGGCCCGCCGGACCTTCTGATCGTCTACGGTTTGGGAGTGGTGGCAGAGGTGATCGCGGCCGCCCGGGGCGCGGTGGTGGTCTACAACTCCATCGACGCGCCGGCGCTGCGGGTGCCGGAGGATGTGTCCGCGCTGTGCGACATCATCCTCACCGGCGCTGAGTGGCAGGCAGAGGCGGTGCGTGCGCGCCATCCGGCAACGCCGGCGCCGATCCTGCCGGTGGGCCCGGAATTCGCCGCACCCGACCAGTTCCGCCCGACCGGCGAGGACAAGCAGTACGACCTGATCTACGTCGGCGCGGCCCAGCCCTACAAACGCCACGACATCCTGTTCGATGCGGTCGAGCGGCTGGAGGGCCGGGTCAATGCGCTGTGCGTGTTCGGCTACGGCGAACTGGCCGAGCACTACCGGGACGAGGCGCAGCGCCGCAGCCTGCCCATCGATTTTGTCATGCCGCCGGTCATCCCCTTCGATGCGGTCAACCGCTGGATGAGCCGCAGCCGGATCGGCATCGTCGCCGGTTTCGACGACGGCGCACCGGCGATCCTGACCGAATACATGCTGGCCGGACTGCCCGTGCTGGCGAATGCAGGGCTGTCCTGCGGATTGCAGTATATCGTGCCGGAGACGGGCGAGGCTGCCGTGCCGGAGGCTTGGCCCCGCACGATCCTGGCCATGCTCGACAGGCTGGACAGCTATCGTCCGCGCGAAACCGCCATCGCCCGCTGGGGGTGGCCCGTCTCGGTGGGCAAATTCCTGCATCACTACGATCGTGTCCGTGCCGCGGACGCGCAACCGACTCCCATCCACTCGAGTGTTCGATGACCGATCAGACCCTGCATTCCCACACCCCCGCCAGTGACCCAGCACCGCAGCCATTCGCGCCCGCCAGCCAGGCGCCCAGCGACGCACTGGACGATCTGCCGCTGGTCGTGTTCTCCCACCTGCGCTGGGATTTCGTGCGTCAGCGGCCGCAGCACTTGCTCAGCCGCTTTGCCAGGCAGCGCGAGGTGTGGATGTGGGAAGAACCGATCGGGTGCGATCATCCGCTGCCCTATCTGGAATACCACCGTTTCCCCGCCGATCGCGTCACCAGCCTGCGCCCGCGCCTGCCGCACTGGTGGTCGGCCGAGGAGCAGACCGCCGCGCTGGCGGACCTCTATGCGCTGTTCCTGCAACAGAGCGTGCGCGCCGCGCCGATCGCCTGGTACTACACCCCGCTGATGCGCGCCTTCAGCGCCGGCGCCGAGGCCGCCCTGGTGGTCTACGACTGCATGGACGAGCTGTCCTCCTTCGCCCATGCCGATGCCGCCTTGCTGACGCACGAGGCCGAGCTGCTGGAACGCGCCGATGTCGTCTTCACCGGCGGCCGCAGCCTTTACGAGGCGAAGCGTCACCTCGCCGCCAACGTCCACGCCTTTCCCTCAGCGGTCGACCGCGCCCATTTCGCCGCCGCCCGCGCAACGCCGCGATCGGCGGGTGGCGAGGACGGCAAGCTGACAGCGGGCTATTTCGGGGTCATCGACGAGCGACTGGACATGCAGCTGATTGCCGAACTGGCCGCAGCTCGCCCCGACTGGCGCATCGAAATGGTTGGCCCGGTGGTGAAGATCGATCCCGCCACCCTGCCGCAGGCGGCGAACATCGCCTGGCTCGGCCCGCGCGATTACGGCCAGCTGCCAGCGGTTCTGGCCGGATGGGACGTGGCGATCATGCCGTTTGCTCTGAACGAGGCGACACGTTTCATCAGCCCAACCAAGACACCGGAATACCTTTCCGGCGGGCGGCCGGTGGTTTCCACTCCGATTGCCGATGTCGTCGCCGACTGGGGCCGTTCACCGGGCGTCTGGATCGCCGGCGACGGTGCAACGTTGGCCCAGGCGCTGGATGACGCGGCCAGTCTTTCGGCAGGGGGCGACTGGCTGGCGGCGGTCGATCGCCAGCTCGACGCGATCAGCTGGGATGCAACGCAGCAGCGCATGGCCGACCTGATGGGTGAGGCGCTTTCCCGCCGAACGCAACGCGCGCGGTCCGCCGCCGTGTCCGTCCCGGCCGTTTCGGCATCCGACAGGTTGAGCGCAAAGCCCTACGACGTGCTGGTGGTAGGGGCCGGGTTTGCCGGGTCCGTCATGGCCGAGCGACTGGCCGAAGACGCCGGCAAGCGCGTGCTGGTAATCGACCGGCGCCCGCACATCGCCGGCAATGCCTATGACGAGCTCGATGCGGCGGGCGTGATGATCCATCGCTACGGCCCGCACATCTTCCACACTAACAGCGACGACGTGTTCGCCTACCTCTCGCGCTTCACGGCTTGGCGGCCCTACGAGCATCGCGTGCTGGCGGAAGCCAAGGGCAAGCGCGTGCCGATGCCGATCAACCGAACGACGCTGGAACAGCTGTACGACATTGCGCTGCCCGACGATGAATCGGCCGCGGCATTCCTCGCGGCCCGGGCGCTGCCGCGCGATCCCATAGTCACTTCGGAGGACGTGGTCGTCAACGCCGTCGGCACCGATCTCTACCAGACGTTCTTCCGCGGCTATACGCGCAAGCAGTGGGGCCTCGACCCTTCCGAGCTCGACAAGACGGTGACCAGCCGGGTGCCGACCCGCACCGACCGCGACGACCGCTATTTCCAGGATCGTCACCAGGCCATGCCGCGCGATGGCTACACCGCCATGTTCGCCCGGATGCTCGATCACCCGCGCATCACCCTGCGCACCGGTACCGAATTCGTCGATGTCGATGCAGCGGCGCTGGCCGACCACGTTGTCTACACCGGCCCGATCGACGAATATTTCGACTATCGCTACGGGCGGCTGCCCTATCGCAGCCTGACGTTCCGCCACGAAACCCTGCCGCAGGAAAGTTTCCAGGATGCGGCAGTGGTGAACTTTCCTGCCGAAGACGTGCCCTACACCCGCATCACCGAATACAAGAAGCTGACCGGGCAGAGCCATCCCACCACGTCCATCAGCTACGAGTATCCGACGGACGAGGGCGATCCCTACTATCCCATCCCGCGCCCCGACAATCAGGCACTGTTCCAGAAATACGATGCGCTGGCCCGCGCGACGCAGAACGTCACCTTCGTCGGGCGGCTGGCGAACTATCGCTATTACAACATGGACCAGGTCGTCGGGCAGGCGCTGGCGACCTATCGTCGCCTGTCAGAGCGGGAGCTTGTTGAGGTCGCCAAGCCGCTCGGGACGGTCGAGGCGGCGGAATGATGCGGGTCTGCCTGGCGACCGACAGCCTCGCGCCGTCGGGCATGGGGGTACACATGCTGGCGCTGGCCGACGCGCTGGAGGATTGCGCGGTGACGATCGTCGCCGTGCCGGGGACGGACCTGTTCGAAGCGGCCCGGAGCCACCATCCGGTGCGCGCCTGGACTGACGACGCGGCCTTCGACACCTGGCTGCGGGCGAGCGGGTTCGCCATCGTGCACGTCCATGCCGGGATCGGCTGGGAAGGGCATGGCCTCGTGCGGGCGGCGGCGCGTGCTGGCATTCCCGTGGTGCGAACCGAGCACCTGCCGTGCCTGATCACCGACGATGGCCAGCGCGCCGACTATGCCGAGGTGACGCGCCAGGCCGCCGCCGTGATCGCCGTCAGCGACGCCGTGGCGGCGTCCTATCGCGATAGCGGCCTGCTGCATGAAGCGCCTGACGTGACCACGGTGCGCAACGGCATTGCTGTACCCGCATCACCTGCGCCGGCCACGCTGGCGCGCTACGAACGGGACGCAGCACGACCGCTGCTGCTCAGCGTCGGGCGCTTGACCGCGCAAAAACGCCACGATTTGCTGATCGATGCTGTCGGCATCCTTGCCGGGCAGGGCCGCCCCGTGGACCTTGCCATCGTGGGCGACGGCCCCGATCGCGCCGCGCTGATAGAGCATCTGCGCACTTCCGACATGGCCGGCCACGTGCGCCTGCTGGGCGAGCGGCGCGATGTTTCCAGCTTGATGGCCTCGGCCGATCTCTATGTCCACGCCGCCGCGTTCGAAGGGCTGCCGCTCGTCCTGTTGGAGGCGATGGCGGCGCGCTTGCCGATCGTCGCGGTGCCCGGGCCGGGCATCGACGAGACCCTTGATGCCGACACCGCCCTGCTGGCGAGTGCCGACGATGCGCCCGCTCTGGCCGCCGCGATTGCCGCCGCGCTGGACGATCCAGCAGGAGCCCAGGCCCGCGCCGCCACCGCGGCTTCACGTCAGGCCGACCACTTCACCGCCGCTCGCATGGCGAGCGAGACCCGCGCCATTTACCAGGCGCACGCACGAAAGGATGCCCCGTTGCCCAGCTTGAGAATTGGTTTCGTCGGCGCCGGTGGCATCGCGCAGCGCCACGCCGGCGTGCTCGCCACGATGGACGATGTGCGCATCGCGGCAGTCTGCGATGCCGCTGCCGCACGCGCGGGCGAGATGGCCGCTGGGCACGGCGCGCAGGTCTTTGCCGACGTATCCGAAATGCTCGCGGCGGACCTCTGCGATGCCGTGTTCGTCTGCGTGCCTCCCTTTGCCCACGGCCCGATCGAGGCGGCGCTGATTGCCGCCAACCTGCCGTTCTTCGTGGAAAAGCCGGTTGCGCTGTCGCTGGCAGATGCAGAGCGCACCGCCGATGCCATCGACGCGGCGGGACTGATTACCGGGGTCGGTTATCACTGGCGCTGGCTCGACACGCTCGATGCGGTGCGCGATGCGCTGGGCGGGCGGCGAGTGCGGCTGGCGTCGGGCTACTGGCTCGATTCGACGCCGCCGGTGGACTGGTGGGGCCGGCAGGACCAGTCGGGCGGTCAGATGGCCGAACAGGCCACCCACCTCATTGATCTGGCCCGCTATCTTTGCGGCGATGTGGAACTGGCCTTTGGCCTTGCCGAACACAGCCCGCGCGACGCCTTCCCCACGCTCGACGTGGCGACCGCGTCGAGCGCCAGCCTGCGCTTTGCCGACGGCGCGATCGCCAACTTCGCGGCGACCTGCCTGCTCGGCTGGAACCACCGCGTGGGCCTGCACCTGTTCGGTGACGGTTTCGCAGTGGAGATCACCGATCACGACGTGATGATCGACGTGGGCGCCGGACGGCCGGTAACGCCCAACCATTCCGACCCCGTCTGGCGGCAGGATCGCGCTTTCGTGGAAGCCGTGATGGGGCACGGCAATGCCATTCGCTGCACCTACCGCGACGCGCTGGAAACGCTGCGCGTGACCGAGGCCGTGTCGCAATCGGCCCGCACCGGGCAGGCGATCAGGATCAAGGGTGCCACAGCGGAAACGCCAGTGCAGGCGCCCGTGCAGGAGCGCGCCGCATGAGCCATCGCCACGTCCGCAGCCTTGGCTTCGAAGCGCCCGGCGTGCCGTTCTTCGCCGGTTATGACGAGGGGCCACCCCCGCCGTGGGAACTGCGCATCGATACGCTGTATTCCGGGTTTTCCGCCGGCACCGAGCTGACCTTCATGAAGGGCACCAACCCCTACCTGCACTCGCGCTGGGACGAAGGCCGGCGCGGTTTCATCGCCGGCGAGGCCGGGATGCATTACCCGGTCCCCTTCGTGGGTTACATGGAGGTCGGCCGCGTCAGCGAGGGCGAGGCGCGGGGCGTACCGACGGGAAGCGTGGTAGCCGGGGCATGGGGCCACAAGAGCGGCCACACCATCGATCCAGGGCGCGACCGCTTTTTCCCGCTGCCCCCGTCCATCGATCCGATCCTTGGCATCTATGTCGGGCAGATGGGGCCGATCGCGGCGAACGGCATCCTCTATGCCGATCATGAACTCGTCGGGCGGGACTGCACCCGGCTGGGCGCCTCTCTCGCCGGACGACCGGTGCTGGTCTTCGGCGCGGGCGTGGTGGGGTTCTTCACCGCGCTGTTCGCGCAGGCTGCCGGGGCCAGTGAGGTGGTCATCGCCGATCCCTCGCCTTTCCGACGCCTGCGCGCCGAGACACTCGGCCTGCTGGCGATGACCGAGGACGAGGCCATCGACCACGCCAAGGCGCGCTGGAAGGGCGCGGACCTGGTGTTCCAGACGCGCGCCAGCGGGGAAAGCCTGCACAACGCGATGAAGGCCCTGCGCCCCCATGGCACGGTGATCGACCTCGCGTTCTACCAGGGCGGGGCGGACGCGGTGCGGCTGGGCGAGGAATTTCACCACAACTGGCTGTCGATCCGCTGCGCGCAGATCGGCCGCGTGCCGCGCGGCATGGAACAGCTGTGGGATCACGAGCGGCTGGGTCGTGAGACGATCGCGCTGCTCGAAAGCCGCGGGGCTGAAATCCGCCAGCAGTTGATAACGCACGTGGTGCCGTTCGACGATGCACCCGGCTTCCTGCGCACGCTGGTGGCCGAGCGGCCGGAGTTCATCCAGGTCGTCTTCGCCTACGAATGACCGTGCAGGGGATTTCGACCGCCGAAACGAGCCGTCCCTTGCGGGTCCTGTTCGTGTTCGCCTGGCTGGTGGTCGGCGGGGAGGAAACCGAGGTCAGGCTGCTGGCCGGAGGACTCGATCGCGCGCGCTTCACCATCGATGTGGTGGCCTGCTTCCGCAAACCGGGCATGCCCGAACAGACGCACGAGCAATTGCGCGCCGCGGGCGTGCGCGTCGACACCACGCCCTATCACCTCGATTTCGAGGCGACGGTTGCCTATCTCGCCGCCATCGTCCCCGGTTATGACGTGGTCGTCTCCTGCCAGAACGTCGCTGATATCTACCCTGCGCTGGAACGTCTGCACCTGCGCCCGCCGTTGATCGAGCATGGCGGGCTGGTGTCGGAGGCGCTGGCCGGCCCCAAGCATTTCACCAATCGCTATGTCGGTGTGTGCGAGACGATCCGCGCCGCTGCCGCCAGCCGCATGGGGGACCGCGCGCATCACGCGCTGGCGATCCCATCGATGGTCGATCTCGCCGCCTTTCGGCCTGAGGTGCGAGAGGCGACGCGGGCCGCGCTGGGTATCGCTCCCGATCGCGTGCTGATCGGTTGGGTCGGGCGGCTCGACGCCAAGAAGCGGGTGGAGGACTTCATCGCCGCCGCCGCGATAGTGGCCCGCACGCACGCGCAGGCAGACTTCGCCGTCATCGGCGGGCCGGACGCGTTCATGCCGCACTACGCCGACCAGCTTGTCGCCCAGGCCGAGGCTTTGGGCCTGGGCACGCGGCTGCGGTTCACCGGCGATCGCAAGGACATCCCCGATCTGCTCGCCGCGCTCGACGTGTTCGTCTGGCTGTCGCGCGGAGAGGGGATGCCCCACGTCATCGCCGAGGCCGGCGCCGCGCGTCTGCCGGTGATCGCCACGCCCGATAACGGCGCGCTCGAACAGATTGCCGATGGCGTATCGGGCGTGTTCGTCCCGCACGAGGATCCTGCCGCCGTCGCTGCCACGATGGTGGCCCTCATCGACGACCCGGCGCGCCGCCGGGCGCTTGGTGAGGCACTGCGCGCCAAGGTGGAGCGCGACTACGCCACCGCCGCGGTGCTGCCGCAGTGGGATCGCCTGCTGCGCGAGGTGGCAGCCGAACGCCAGCGCCCCGCGCCCACACCGCCGCTGTTCGCCAGCCCGGTGCTCGGCGGGTTCGAGTGTTCGTCGCACAGGCGCGTCGGCGATGGCGCGCGGCGCGACATGATCGCCCTGACGGACCACGACCGCCAGGCAGAAGGCGATTACCGTCTGGCCGCCACGCTCGGCATGACGACGTTGCGCGACGGCCTGCGCTGGCATCTGATCGAGGCGACCCCGGGCCGCTTCGACTGGGACAGCGCCGAGCGCCAGATCGCCGCTTCGGCCAGCACCGGCACTCGGGTGATCTGGGACCTGCTGCACTACGGCACGCCCGACTGGGTCGATATCTGGGATGCGCGCTTCCGCGACCGGTTCGTCAGCTTTGCTCTTGCCGCCGCTGATCGGCTGGCAAGCGCCTTGCCTGGTCCGCTGTATCTTTGCCCGATCAACGAGATCAGCTTCTTTTCCTGGGGGGGCGGCGATGCAGGCTACCTCAATCCCTTCGCCAGAGGGCGCGGGCACGAACTGAAGGTCCAGCTGGCCGGCGCAGCCATCGCCGCCACCCGGGCGATCCGGGCGCGGCACCCGGACACGCGTTTCTTCACTGCCGAGCCACTGATCAACATCCTTTGCGATCCCGCCCGCCCCCACGATGCGCCCCACGCCGAAGGCCATCGCCTCAGCCAGTTCCAGGCGTTCGACATGCTGGCCGGCACCTGCTGGCCGCAACTTGGCGGCGCGGCGGATACGCTCGATGTGGTCGGCGTCAATTTCTATCACAACAACCAGTGGATCCACGGCGGCCCCCCGCTCGACTGGCGCGACCCTGCCTGCCGCAGCCTGTCGTCGCTGCTGGCGGAGGTCTACGCCCGCTATGGCCGGCCAATCTTCATCGCCGAGACCGGCATCGAAGCGGACGAGCGCCCGGCATGGATCGCCCATGTCGCCCGCGAAGCCGCCATCGCCCGGGACCTGGGCGTGCCGCTGGAAGGGGTGTGCCTCTATCCGGTGCTGGGGCATATTGGGTGGGACGACGACCGCTATTGCCCCAACGGACCAATCGATCACGCGCCTGACGGCACCCGTATAATCCATCCGCCGTCGCGGCAGGCGCTGCAGGACCTCTCGGCGGTATTCCGGGATGGCAGTGCTACCTAGGCGGTGGGCCAGCTATCGCTCGGGCGCCAAGGGTTTTGGCAACCTGCCGGGCGGACCATCTCTGCGGCTGAATAGCGCAAAAGATGGTGGGCGCGGCAGGGATTGAACCTGCGACCCCACCCGTGTGAAGGGTGTGCTCTACCACTGAGCTACGCGCCCGCCGGGTGTACGGCAGGGGCGCGCCTTTGCCATGGGCTTTGGCGAAAGACAAGTGCGACATTGGCCAGCCGCGCGCCGGCGTCGGGGCAAAGGCTCAGTCCGTAAAAAGGACGCGCAACCAGCCGAACAGGGTGCTTTCCAGCGGATGCCGCGACGGAACCGGCGATCCCGGCATCATCGCGCATTCGAGGCAACGTGCCTGAATGCCATGCACCTTCATCAGTCCCTCCAGCTCGCCCAGCGCCTGCGCCGCCTGGCCCTGTTGCCCACGGGCAAAGGTGGCGAAGACGTCGTTTCCGCCGGCGCCAGCACGTTCGTTCGCGCTGTCGGGGGCCATCATGCGGGCGAACAGCGAACCGTAGGGGTCGTCGTCGTCGCCGAGATAGTCGACCTGGAAATCATCACCGAGGTCGGCCCGCTGGGCAGCCCAGGCAATGGTGGCATCGAGATCGCCGAACTGGTCGACAAGGCCAAGCTGCCGCGCCGCGCCGCCATCCCACACCCGGCCCTGGCCCAGTTCGTCGGCCCGGGCGATGCTGATGCCGCGTGATTCGGCGACGAGCGAAAGGAAGCGCGCGTAGCTTCCCTCGACACCGGCCTGCAGCAATTCGCGAACCTCGGGCGTCAGTCCGCCCAGCAGGTCTGGCTGGCCGGAAAGCGGCGTGGTGCGCACGCCATCGGACGAGACCCCGTAATCGGCCAGCAACCCCTCGAAACTGGGAAATACGCCGAAGACACCGATCGATCCGGTCAGAGTTTCGGGTTCGGCAAAGATGCGTTCGGCAGGGGTGGCGATCCAGTAGCCGCCGCTGGCCGCGTAATTGCCCATGGAAACGGCGATGGGGATGCCGGCGTCGCGGTGCCGCAGGATGGCGCGGCGGATCGTCTCCGACCCGGTGACCGTGCCGCCGGGCGAATCGACGCGCACCACCAGGGCCTTCAGATCGTCGTCGAGCGCATCGTCGAGCAGGCGTTCGATGCGCTCGGCCCCGGCGCTGCCCGGCCCGTCCTCGCCATCGCTGATCGTGCCGGCAACGGTGATGACGCCAACCTTGCCGCCCTCGCCAAAATCCAGCCCGGCGTCGAGATCGGCGATCCACGGATCGAATTCGGTCGCGGCAAAGGCGCCCGGTTCCTTGGTCCAGCTGTCCTCGCCGGCGACATGGGCGATGGCCTCGCCCCATTCCACCCGGCTGCCGACGCGATCGACGAGACCCGCAGCAAGCGCGGCCTGCGCCAGGTCGTTGTCGGACCCGGCGAGCCAGCCGGCCACGTCGCTCGTCACCAGGTCGATGTCGGCATCGGGCCGCGCGCGCCGCACGTTGGCGCGCCATTCCTGCCACAGCGTCGCATACAGCTGGGTCAGGTTCTCGCGCGCGGGTTCCGACATGCCGGTTTCGGTGTAGGGCTCCACCGCGCTCTTGTAGGTGCCGACGCGAAAGACGTTGGCCGTGATGTTGTAGCGATCGAGCAAGCCGCCGAAATAGAGGCCATGGCCGCCCGGTCCCGCAACCACCGCGCCGCCCATCGGATCGACCCAGGCCTCGCTGGCGTGGGCCGCCAGCAGCAGCGAATCGTCGGTATAGGCGATGGCGTAGGTATAGATCGGCTTGCCGGCGGTCCGGAACCGCTCCAGCGCGCTGGCAACCTCGTCCATGTGCACCGCGCCGCCGCCCAGGAAGCTGGAGAGGTCAAGCGCCAGCGCCTCGATCCGGTCGTCACCCGCCGCTGCATCAATGGCGCGCACCAGGTCGCGCGCGGCGTATTCGCGGGTGGGCAGGCTGGCGGAGAGGAGGGCGGAGATCGGATCGATCGGGGCGACTTCCTCCACGATGGTGCCGTTCAGATCGAGCAGCAGCGCCCCTTCGCGCACGACGCCGGGATTGGGGCGCGCGCTCAGCAACGCGAACAGTGCGGTGAAGAACAATAGCAGGAAGGCCAGCGCCAGCGCGTCCTTGATGCCGACCAGCAGGCGCCAGACCTTGCGCACGAAACCCATAATGCAACCCCGTTGAATGCGTGTCCCGCATCGCACTTAGGCAATGCGGCGTGAATGCGCCAGTGCAGGTGCCAGTGCAGGTGCCAGTGCGGGAGGGGGCGATAGGGCTTGAGGTGGCGGCGGCTTGGCCTTAACGGCTTGGCTTTGATGGCATCGCCGATCCCTTCCCCAGCCAGCGGCCGCTTTCCCGCGGGAGGGCGTGCCTTTCCGCACCGGGACCTCATCGCCATCGGCGCGCTGGAACGGCACGAGATCCTCTACCTGCTGGCCGAGGCCGAGCAATACGTGGCGTTCAACCGGCAGGCGACCAAGCATTCGGACCGGCTGGCGGGCCTGACCATCATCAACGCCTTCTTCGAAAATTCGACGCGCACGCTGTTGAGCTTCGAGATCGCCGGCAAGCGGCTGGGGGCGGACGTCGTCAACATGCACGCCGCGCAGTCGAGCGTGAAGAAGGGCGAAACGCTGATCGACACGGCGATGACGCTCAACGCCATGCGCGCCGATGCCATCGTCATCCGCCACGGATCGAGCGGGGCAGTGGGCCTGATCGCCGACAAGGTGGACTGCCCGGTGCTGAATGCGGGCGACGGGCAGCACGAACATCCGACGCAGGCGCTGCTGGATGCGCTGGCGCTGCGCCACAAGCTGGCCGCGCAGGGGCACACGGCGGAAGATTTCACCGGCCTGGTGGTGACCATCTGCGGCGACGTGCTGCACAGCCGGGTCGCCCGCTCCAACATCCTGTGCCTGCAGGCGCTAGGCGCCACCGTGCGCGCCTGCGCCCCGCCCGCGCTGATGCCCGAAGGGGTGGAGCGGATGGGGGTGGAGGTGCATCACCGGTTCGATGCGGCACTGGACGGGGCCGACGTGGTCATGATGCTGCGCCTGCAGAACGAGCGGATGGACGGCCAGTTCATTCCCTCCCCCCGCGAATACCGCCATCTCTACGGCCTTACTGCGGAACGGCTGGCGCTGGCGAAGGACGAGGCGGTGATCATGCACCCTGGTCCGATGAACCGCGGTGTGGAGATCGACAGCGCCATCGCCGACCTCGCGGACCGCTCCATCATCACCAGCCAGGTGGAGATGGGCGTGGCCATGCGCATGGCCTGCCTTGACGTGCTCACCCGCCGGGCGCGCGGGGTGGCCGGCTGGAGCGCTCAGGAAGCGCAGTGGGTATGAAACAGGTGGCCCCGTTGACCATCGTCAATGGCCGGGTGGTGACGCCCGGCGGCGTGGAGCAGCGCCCGCTGCATTGTGCCGACGGGTTCGTGTCCGACTTGCACTCGGTCGAGGACGACACCGTGTTCGACGCGAAGGGCAAGCTGGTGGCGCCCGGTCTCGTCGACCTGGGCGTGTTCGCCATCGACAAGCCCGCGTTCCATTTCGGCGGGATCACTCGCGCCGCACTGATGCCCGATGCCAGCCCGCCGCTGGATCACCCGGCGCGCATCCAGTTCACGGCGCAAAGCGGCAAGCCGGACCTGTGGGTGCACCCGCTGGCGGCGGCGACCGTCGATCTGCAGGGCCAGCAACTCGCCGAGATTGCGCTGATGTGCGAGGCGGGCGCGCGCGCCATTGCCACCGGGCGCCGGTGGATCGGAGATTCCGGCGTTATGCTGCGGTTGCTGCAATACGCCGCCATGCTCGACCTGGTGGTGGTGACCCATTCGGAGGACGCAGGCCTCGCTGGCAATGCGGCAGCCACCGCGGGCGAGATGGCGACCCGCCTCGGCCTGCCGAGCGCGCCTGCGGAGGCCGAGGCCCTGGCGCTGGCGCGCGACATCGCGCTGGCGGAGAAGAGCGGCGCGCGGCTCCATGCCCGGCAGGTGACGACGCGCGCGGGGCTGGCCCTCGTCCGCGCGGCCAAGGCGCGCGGCGTGGCGATCACGGCGGGGGTGACGCCCGCGCACTTCATGCTGTCCGACCTGGCGCTCGCCAATTTCCGCACCTTTGCCCGTCTCTCCCCGCCGCTGAGGAGCGAGGACGACCGGCAGGCGGTGATCGAGGCCGTGGCCGACGGCACGATCGATGTCATCGCCAGCGGTCACGACCCGCGCGGGCCGGAGGACAAGAACCTGCCCTTCGCCGACGCCGCGCCGGGCATGGCGGGGGCCGAGACGCTGCTCGCCATGACGCTGACGCTGGTGCGTGACGAGGTGATCGACCTGCCGCGCGCCTTTGACCTGCTCGCCCGCAACCCCGCGCGCCTGCTGGGCGTCGAGGCGGGCGAACTGGCCGCGGGCAAGGAGGCGGACATGCTCGTGCTCGACCAGCACGCGCCGTGGGTGGTCGACAGCCGCGAGATGGCGGCAGCGGCGGGCAACACGCCGTTCGACCGCCAGCCGGTCGAGGGCAGGGTGGTCGCCTTGTTCAAGGGAGGCGTGCGCATCGATGAATGACTTTTCGGGCAAGACCGCGCTGGTGACCGGCGCGGCGCAGGGCATTGGCGCGGCCTGCGTGGCCGCGCTGGCCGAGGCGGGCGTGGCCCGGCTGGTGCTGGTCGATCTGGACGCCGCGGCGCTCGATGCGCTGACGGTCCCGTGCGAGATCGTGCGCCTGTCGGGCGACGTGACGGACGAGGCGTTGTGGACGCGGGTCGAAGACGCCTGCGGCCCGCTCGACCTTGCCGTGCTCAACGCCGGGATCGCGGGCACGCCCGCCCTGCTCGCCGACATGACCTATGCCGACTGGCGCCGCGTGGTCTCTGTGAACCTCGACGGACTGTTCCTGTCGCTGCGCAGCGCCATGAAGCTGGCCAACAGGGGCGCGGCCATGGTGCTGACGGCCTCTGTCGCGGGGGTGAAGGCGGAGCCGGGCACCGGGCCCTATGGCGCTTCCAAGGCTGCGGTTCTCCACCTGGCGAAGATCGCCGCGAAGGAAGGCGCGCGGCGGCGCATCCGCGTCAATGCCATCGCGCCGGGCGGGGTGGATACGGCGATCTGGGACGCTGTGCCGATGTTCACCGATCTGGTTGCAAAGCACCAGGGCGACCGGGCCGGCGCGATGGCGGAAATGGCCAGCTTCGCCACGCCGATGGGCCGCTTCCAGACGGCGGAGGAAATCGCCGCGCAGGTGCTGTTCCTGCTGTCGGGCGCGGCGGGCACGATCACCGGCACCGCTCTGGTCACCGATGGCGGCTATTCGCTGTAATCACAGGAAAACGCCCCCTTCCGGTGCGGGAAGGAGGCGCGCAATTCCTGACAGGGTGATGGAGCCTAGCGGCTGGCGAGCCGCACCGGGCCGCGGTCGATGGCACCGGGCAGCGGGCTGTTGGCGGCCCAGCTGATGCAGCCGTCTCCGCCGGTCGAGCTGACCCGGCCGCACATGGCGCGGCTGGATGCGCGATCGAACCCGCCTGCCGATACGCGCCAGTAGTTGCGGCCGCTCACCACGGCCTGGGTGATGACCATCTCGCGATTCGCAAGCTCGGGATAGCGCGACTGGTATATGCTCCAGGCGCGGCGGGCACCCGCCTCGCTGGAGAAGCTGCCAAGCTGGACGAGATGCGTCGGATCGGCGGCTGCACCGGGGTTCGACGAGGCGGCAAGGCGCGGCTGCGCCAGCGCGGGTCGCTGCACGGCGGCTCGCGGAGCCTCCGCAACCTGCCGCTGGGCTACCGCCGCTGGAGCCGGGGCCGGAGCCGCAATCGGGGCGGGAGCCGCGTTGGCCTGGCTGCGCGCCGGGGCTTCCTGCGCGCCTGCCCGGCTGGCGAGGCGCATGGTGTCGGTCGCGGCGGCGGCCAGCGAACCGCCCGAAGGCGCCTCCGCGGCGAAAGCCTGTGCAAAGCTCACCGGAGCTGGCGCCGGCGCCGGCGCGGGAGCCGGAGCGGCAGCCTGCCGGGCGGTGTAACGGTCGTCCACCGGCGCGCCCACGGCGGGCAATTCGCTGCCCGAGGCGGGCACAGCGACGCGCATCGGCTGGGCCGGCGGCAGGGGAAGGGCGGCAGGCTCGGCATAGGCCTGGGCAGGCGCAAGCGCGGCTTCCATCGCCAGCTCCGCGTTACCGGGCGTATTGGCCAGGGCGAGGTGCATCGGCTGGCCGGCATCGCGCGCGCTGGCGGGCACGCCGAGCAGGCTGGCGATGCGCTGCTGGTAGGCATCGGCATGGGCCATCGTCGCCCATTCGCTCATCCGCGCGCCGACTTCGCCCGCAGGAATGTCCTGCGACGCCATCGTCCGCGCCTCGCGCCAGCGGCCGGCGACGGCGTAGGCATAGGCGAGGTTCTGGCGCGACTTGACGGTGTTGTCACCGCTGCGGATGGCGTTGGTAAGAATGTGGATGCCGCGTTCCGGCTGGCCGGAAAGGGCCAGCGCCAGGCCGAGGTCGGCGGGGGCGATCTGGCCTTCCCAGTCGGACAGGAGAGCAGACGCTTCGGCGAAACGCGCCTGGCCGTTCAGCGCCAGCGCCAGGCTCAATGCCGCACGCGGGCTGTTCTCGCCCAGCGCCATGGCATCCTCGAACGTGGTCGAGGCCGAGGCGAAGCGGCCCGATTCCAGATAGGCGTTGCCCAGCGTCATGCGGTAGTGCGCATTGCGCGGGTCGGCGGCCACGGCGGCCTCGGCTGCCTGCACGGCGCGCGAGGTCTGGCCGTTCGCCAGGGCCTGCTGCGCTTCGGCGGCGGACACTTCGGCGCGCGGGGCGGCCGAGGTGGCACAGCCGCTCAACATTGCTGCGGTCATCGCGGTCGACAGGCCGAGGGCGATGAGGTTGTTGCGCTTTTGCGGTTCGTACATCGTATGACCCTTTTCAGGACTGCTTGGTGCCGCGCGCCATTTCGGCGGCGATTGCGTCGATCTCGGGGTGATCGGCCAGGAAACGATCCAGGGCCGCGGTTACCAGCGCCTGCGCGCTGCATCCGTGCATCGTTCCGGCGAGCCGGAGCTTCAGGTGACGTTCCGCATCCAGCCGCAGGGTAAAGGCCTTGCGGGCCCGGGTGCGGCCCTTGGCCTGTTGCAAGGCAGCCGCGTTCATGCGGTCGGCGGCGAGGGGCAGCGCGACGACGGTGTCGTCTTCGTGGTCCCAGTCCTCACCCATGTCGTTCCAGCCGAGCGCGCTCTGGCTGGAGGCGAGTTCGTCGAGCTCGTCCGACAATTCCGCCATGCGATCGTCCTGGCACAGCATCGCGCGCATGGCGGGCTTGGCCGTGCCTTTGCGCGCCAGCAACATCGGGCCGAGCGATGCGAAGGGTTTTGCCTGCGTGAAAGCGGTGCCCATCACTGCGCCACCCGGCGGCCGAAACCGCCCTGCTGCGTGCCGCGCTGCATGCCGGCCTGGGCGGCATGGCCCGGCGAGGCAAAGACGGTGCGGCGAAAGTTCTTTTCCAGCCGATCGGCGACGTAATGCCACAGCGCGGTGACTTCCTGTGCGGATCGGCCCGCGGGATCGACTTCCATTACCGTGCGGCCGTCGATCATCGAGGCGGCGAAATCGGTGCGGTGGTGGATGGTGATGGGCGCAACGGTGCCGTGCTGGGACAGCGCGACGGCCGCTTCGCTGGTGATGCGGGCCTTGGGCGTGGCGGCATTCATCACGAAGATCAGCGGCTTGCCGGCGCGCTCGCACAGGTCGACGGTGGCACCCACGGCGCGCAGATCGTGCGGGCTGGGGCGGGTCGGCACGACCATCAGCTCGGCCACGTTGATGACCGACTGGATGGCCATGGTAATGGCGGGCGGGGTGTCGATCACGGCCAGCTTGAAGCCCTGCTGCCGTAGGATCGCAAGGTCGTTGGCCAGGCGGGCTACCGTGGTCTGGGCAAAGGCGGGAAATTCCGCCTCGCGCTCGTTCCACCAGTCGGCGAGCGAGCCCTGCGGATCGATGTCGATGAGGACGACGGGACCGGCTCCGGCCCGCTGGGCCTGCACGGCGAGGTGCCCGGACAGGGTGGTCTTGCCCGAACCACCCTTCTGCGATGCCAATGCTAGAACGCGCAAGGCTTTCCCCCTTAAAGTCTCTGACCCGGCCAAGTGCGATGTGCGGGCCTTCTGCGGAACGGCTTCGCAGGATACCCTTTATTTTGAGTTAAACAGGCGCATCCGATTGTCAGGAAATTCGACAGCTACTCAGGGCCGCGGACGTTCGCCGTGCCCCGTTCCTGCAAATAATCGAGAGCCATAAACGCTTTGCTAACACGCCGTTTACTATGGCAGTCTGGCATCCGCACAGGGGTGCCCGGGGAAAACGACTTATGGCGAGAGCGATCGCTCGATGGAACTGGGCAGCGGCTGCTGCTGCTGCCGCGCTGCTGGCTGGCACCGCGCCGCTCGGCGCGACCGTGCGTGACGGGGTGGAGGCGTGGAGCCGGGGCGACTATGCCGCCGCGGTCGCCCAGTGGCAGGCGCCCGCCGCCGCCGGCGACCCCGATGCCATGTTCAACCTGGGCCAGGCCTATCGCCTTGGGCGGGGCGTGGTGCAGGACAACGCCCGCGCCGAAGACCTCTATCGCCGCGCGGCACAGGCCGGCCACGTGCAGGCGGCCGATACCTGGGGGCTGATGATGTTCCAGGACGGGCGGCGCGAACAGGCCCTGCCCTATGTGGAGGCGGCTGCCCGGCGCGGCGATCCGCGCGCACAGTACCTGATCGGCATCGCGCATTTCAACGGCGACCTCGTGCCGCTGGACTGGGAACGCGCCTATGCGCTGATGACGCTGGCCAATGCCTCGGGCCTGCCACAGGCCGCACCAGCGCTCGTGCAGATGGACACGCATATCCCTATCGAACAGCGCCAGGCCGGTGCCGCGCTGGCGCGGTCGCTGGAGGACGAGGCGCTGGCGGCACGGCAGGCGGAACTCGCCGCGGCGGACCTGGCGGTGGAAGGCGGCGTGCCGCGCGCCGGCGGATCGGTTTCGGCGCCCACCCTTGCCAATGCGCCCGCACCACGTGCCGACCAGACGGTGACGGTATCGCCCTCGGTTGCCGCGGCCCGCGCCGCGGTCGAGCAGGCGCGGCAGGCCACGGGCACCGCCAGCCCGGCAGAGGCCGGCGCAAGCTTTGCCAATGCCGCGCCGGTCACGATCGCGCCCACGCCGCGCCCCGAACCGGCGCCAGCCCGGGTGGCACGCATTCCCGACGCCGCCACCGCCGTGGTATCCGCGCCGGTACCGGCCGCAACCCAGCGCAGCGGGCCCTGGCGCGTGCAGCTTGGCGCGTTTGGTGTCGCCGGCAATGCCGAACGGTTGTGGGCGCGCGTCGCGTCCCGGCCCGAGGTCGCGGGACGCGAACGCCTGTTGCTTCCCACCGGCCGGGTCACGCGACTGCAGGCCGCTGGCTATGCCAGCCAGGGTGACGCGCAGGCCGCCTGCAACGGCCTGCGGCGCGCCGGGTTCGAGTGCCTTGTGACCCGCAACTGATCGGCTAAGGCGTGCCGATCCACAAGGGCGCGCCATGACTTCCGACAGAATCGATCCCATTCCCGCGCCACCCCCCGCGGCAATGCCCGCTCCATCGCCCAGGCCCCTGGCGCAGGGCGATCGGATAGCGGCGCTCGACGTCGTGCGGGGTTTCGCCGTGCTGGGCATCCTGCTCGCGAACATCACCGCCTTTGCCCACATGCGCGCCGCCTATTACTGGCCGCCCGCGTTGCCAGGCGGGGCGACGGCATCCGACGCATGGCTGTGGCTGGTGCAATTCGTGCTGGTCGACGGCAAGATGCGCGGCCTGTTCGCCCTGCTGTTCGGCGCCGGCCTCGCCCTGTTTGCCGAGCGGGCGCAGGGCGTGCGCGGCATGGGGTTGCAGGCCCGCCGGCTTGGCTGGCTGGCGCTGTTCGGTGCTTTGCACTTCGTGTTCCTGTTCGACGGCGACATCCTGCTGACCTACGCGGTGGCGGGCCTGCTCGTGCTGTTCGTGGTGCGCGGCGAGATGAACATGCTGGTGCTTGGATCGATCTGGGCCGTCGTCGGTGCAGTGGCAATGGGGGCGAGCTACCTGGCGCTGGCTCTGCTGGAAATACGGACAGGCACGATGCCGCCCGGTGACGCGTGGGTGCAGGTGCAGGACGCATGGCAGAGCCGCCTCGCCGAATACGCGAGCCAGGCGCAGGTCCACGTATCGGGCAGCTATGCCGACATCGTCACCATGCGCCTCGCCGAATTGTCCGCGCATGTCGAAAGTTCGATTTCGATCGTGCTTTTCGAAACCATCCCGCTGATGTTGATCGGCATCGGCCTTTATCGGACGGGACTGTTCACCGACCCGGCCACGCGCCAGCGCTGGCGCAAGGCTGCCTGGATCGCGGTGTTGGCAGGGTGCGGCGTCCTGCTGGTGACCGGGCTGGCGGTTGCCGTGCGCGGCTTTCCCATATTCCAGACCCAGTTCGCCTTTTACGGGGTGGCTGGCATTGCCAACATACCCGTCGTGGTGGGGGCCATGGTGCTGCTGACCGACTGGGCGGAGCGGGCGCGGACAAGCTGGCTGGCCGAACGGCTTGGCATGGCAGGACGCATGGCGTTCAGCAATTACGTGGGCACGTCGCTGGTAATGATGCTGATCTTCGATGGCTGGGCTGGCGGCCGTTATGGCACCATGCACCGCGCCGAGTTGATGGCAGCGGTGGCGCTTGGCTGGGCGCTGATGCTGACGTTCTCCCGCCTCTGGCTGGCGCGGTTCCGCTATGGCCCGCTCGAATGGCTGTGGCGTTGCCTTACGTATTGGCAGGTGTTCCCGATCCGTCGCGAGCACGTTTGAGAATCTTTCGCAATAGGGTTGCTAATGCGATTTGTTCGCAGTAGCATCGCCCTTCATCGCACGGGAGATTCGCGGCCAATGTTTATCTGCATCTGCAACGCGATCCGTGAATGCGACGTCCGGCGCGCGGCGCTTGCGGCGAATGGTGACGCCGAGGCGGTCTACGCCATGCTGGGAAAGCGCCCGCAGTGCCGCCAGTGCCTCGACGATGCGGACGCGTTCATTATGGACGAGCGCCGCAGAGCGCGCGTCCCCGTCGCGGCCTGATCTTTCGCGCGACCCGCCGGGTCGGATAGGCTAGGGTCCAGATCCGGACAAACAGGAGCACCCGATGAAGGGCGACGAAAAGGTCATCGAATATCTCAACCGCGCGCTCACCAACGAGCTGACGGCGGTGAACCAGTATTGGCTGCATTATCGCATCCTGGATAACTGGGGCATCACGAAGCTGGCCGAATACGAACGCCACGAATCAATCGACGAGATGAAGCACGCCGACTGGCTG
Organism: Aurantiacibacter arachoides; assembly: GCF_009827335.1. GTDB lineage: Bacteria > Pseudomonadota > Alphaproteobacteria > Sphingomonadales > Sphingomonadaceae > Alteraurantiacibacter > Alteraurantiacibacter arachoides. The sequence goes on from NZ_WTYH01000001.1 coordinate 379,799, forward strand.
GCCGACCGGATCCTGTTTCTCGGCGGCCTTCCCAATTTCCAGGCCCTGCACAAGCTGCGGATCGGCGAAACCGTCGAGGAAATCCTCAAGGCCGATCTGGCGGTGGAGCACGATGCGATCCCCCTGCTGAAAGAGGCGGCCGCCTATTGCCAGTCGGTGCGTGACTTCACCACGGGCCAGCTGTTCGAAAGCATCCTTGCCAGCGAGGAAGAACATGTCGACTTCATCGACAAGCAGCTTGACCTGATCGCGCGGACCGGCATTCAGAACTACATCCAGCTCAACGCCCATCCGGCTGGTGAGGAACAGGGCAAGCCCGGTTGGGCCAAGCCTGTCGTGATCGAATAAGGCCGCGGCGGCAGCGGCCAGCGAGGTTAGTCGCGCCCCTTGCCGCCGCTGAACTTGCCCCCGCCGCCGCGATTGGAATCGTAGGGATTCTTCGGGCTCTTAAGACCGATACGAACCGGCACGGCGCCAAAACCCAGCTCGCGCCGGATGCCGTTCAGCAGATAGCGTTCGTAACTGGCCGGCAGGTCGAACAGGCGGCTACCGAAGATCACGAAGCGCGGCGGGCGGGTGCCGACCTGGGTGATGTAGCGCAGCTTTATGCGCCGCCCACCCGGCGCGGGCGGGGGGTTTGCTCCCAGCGCATCGTCGAACCAGCGGTTCAGCGCGGCGGTCGGCACGCGGCGACTCCATTCGGCGCGCAGCTTGAAGGCGGCGGCCAGCATGGTGTCCAGCCCCTTGCCGGTCACGGCGGAGACGGCGAACAACGGCACGCCGCGCAATTGCGACAGGCCTTCTTCCAGCGCGCCGCGAATGCCGTTGAACAGGCCCGATGCGTCCTCGGCAACGTCCCACTTGTTGATCGCGACGATCAGCGCGCGGCCTTCGTCGAGCACCTTGCTGGCGATCTTGAGGTCCTGCACCTCCAGCCCGCGTGTCGCATCCAGCAGCAGCACCACGACCTCGGCAAAATCCACGGCGCGCAGGCCGTCGGACACGCTCAGCTTTTCCAGCTTCTCGACCACCTTGGCGCGCTTGCGCATGCCCGCGGTGTCGATCAGTTCGATATCGCGCACATCGCCGGTGGCGGGATCTGTCCACTGCCAGTCGACCGAGATCGAATCGCGGGTGATGCCCGCCTCCGGTCCGGTCAGCAAGCGATCGGTGCCGAGCAGACGGTTGATGAGCGTGGACTTGCCCGCATTGGGGCGCCCGACGATGGCAAGCTTCAGCGGCGCTTCGGGATCGTGTTCCTCGAGATCGATTTCCTCACCGGCCGCGGCGGCTTCGGCAATACGGCGCGCGCGCTCATCGGCAGCGATGGCGACATCGTGCTCGGCCTCGATCTCCAGCTGTTCGGCGCGCTCGCCGATCAGCGGGATGAGCGCGGCGTAGAGGTCGGCCACGCCCTCGCCGTGTTCCGCGCTGACGGGGACGGGTTCACCCAGTCCCAGCGAATAGCTTTCCAGGATGCCGCTTTGCCCGGCGTTGCCTTCCGCCTTGTTGGCGACCACCACGACCGGCACTTCCTGCTCGCGCAGCCACTGGCCGATTTCCTCGTCGAGCGGCGTAATCCCAGCGCGGCTGTCGAACACGAACAGCGCCGCGTCCGCGCCTTTGAGGGAAACCTGCGTCTGTGCGCGCATCCGGCCGGGCAGGGAGGCATCGTCCTCGTCCTCCCACCCGGCGGTGTCGACCGCTTCGAATTCCAGCCCCAGCAAGCCCGCCTCGCCCATGCGCCGGTCTCGGGTGACGCCGGGCTGGTCGTCGACCAGCGCCAGCTTCTTGCCGACAAGCCGGTTGAACAGCGTCGACTTGCCGACGTTGGGGCGGCCGATGATGACCACCTGGGGGAGCTTTCTTGCGGCCATGATGGCCCGTCAGGTGGCGCTTTCACCGAACGAACGCAAGCGATTTGCCTGTGCGAGGGCGGTGCGGGCGCTCAGGCGGCGAGCCGGTCCGCGAACAGCAGCGTGCCCTTGGGAAGCCGGTCCATCACTTCGCCGATCAAATGCCGCTCGACGGAGAAGCAGCCGTAGCTGCGACCGATCTTGCCATGCGCGGCGACGAGTTCCGGCGCGACGTAATCCGCCCCGTGCATCACGATGGCCCGTTGCATGGCAAGGTCGTTGTCCGGGTCGAGCCCGACAAGCCGGCGCGAGCGGCCATATTTGCCGATATAGCTATCGCCCACCAGGAAGGCCCCGCGCGAGGAGGCGTTGGACCCTTCAACGTTGGAAAACTTCGCGAGGAAGCCTGAGTGGGCCGGGTCCGACCCCTGGCCATGCGCGACGAGATAGGACGCCGTCGCCTTGCCCCCGGCGACATTGTAGAGCGTGAAACGCGCGGCTGCCGAGTGCGCGGCGAAATCGACCACCCCGATCACGTCGCGTCGGGCAAGGGCGCCCGCGTGGCTGTCACGTGCCGCCAGCGCCTTTGCCACGAGGGGAGAGGGCGCGGCAGCGCGCGGCGCGGCGGGCGGCAGCTCCATCGCAGGTGGCGACGTCGACGGCGCGGCGCGGGCGACTGATCGTTCACCCAGCACGGCCACAGGCACGGTCGCGGTCAACGCGAGCAGCCCGGCGGCCTTCAGGAAGTCGCGGCGGTGGGGGCGGGACGAATTTTCAACTATCACGTTGTCCGCAATAGCCAATTTGTGCTGAACCTGCGCTTACAGTGCGGCCTTACCAGCTGCCGGTGTTGGGCATGGAGGCCCATGGCTCTGCCGGTGAGAGGTGGCCGTCCTGCAGCAGTTCCACGCTAATCCCGTCGGGCGATCGCACGAAGGCCATGTGCCCGTCGCGCGGGGGACGGTTGATGGTGACGCCGGCGTCCATCAGGCGCTGGCAGGTGGCGTAGATATCCTCCACGCGGTAGGCGAGATGGCCGAAATTGCGCCCGCCGGTGTAGTCTTCGGGCGGGCTGCCATCGGTGGCCGGCCAGTTATAGGTCAGTTCGACCTCGGCCTGCCCCTCTTCCCCCGGAGCGGCCAGGAAGATCAGCGTGAACCGTCCATGTTCCGACTCCTTGCGGCGCACCTCCTCAAGCCCGATCAGCTTGAAGAAATCGACCGTCGCGTCCGGATCGGACACGCGGATCATGGTGTGCAGGTATTTGGTCATCGCTGTAACTCCGGGAATCGTGCGTGCAGCCGCTCTCTAGCGCCCCCCGGACACAAAACGAAAGGGCCCACGCCGTTCCCGGTGCAGGCCCTTCATCTCTCTTGTCGTCAGTGCTGCGTCAGAAACTGGCCGACAGCGTTACGACCAGCGCATCGTCGGTGAAGTCGTAAACGAAGTCATCGGTGAACACGGCAGGGGTTCCTGCATCGTCGAGCAGCACGGGATCGCCTTCCGCCCCGACATAGGCCACGCTGACCGACAGCGGCGTGCTGGGAATCGCCATTTCCGCAGCCACCGACCAGTCGAAGGCCTTGCCGTCCGGCGTGTAGGTCAGGAAACCGTCGGTATAGCCCAGGTGGGCCGAGAGGCTGACCGGGGTGCCGGGCAGGCCGAAGCCCAGATCGCCATAGACGTAGACGTTGTCCGTCCCGCCGAGCGAATCCTGTTCGGGCGCATAGGCGAAGCCGAGCGTCGCCTCCGCAGGGCCGAGGGCTGCGCCGACGGAGGCATAGCCTTCGTAATAGTCGTATTCGCCCGGGCCGGCGTTGGGATAGAGGTAGGCGATGACGCCGACATCCGCGCTGACGATGCCAAGGTCACCGGTCCAGCCGCCGTAGATGTCCAGTTCCGTATGGCCGTAGCCAACCGTGTCCTCGTCGAGCGAGGAACCCCATGTACCGACGTAGAAACCGGCGGGCAGGCCGAGGTCGATGCCGCCCTGGATGGCGATATCTCCGCCCGACAGGTCGATACCGCGGAACCGATATTCCGAGGTGATTGCCGCATTGGCGGAAAAGTCGATGCCGAAGCTGCTGTCGTCCTCGACCTCGTCGGCGGGATTGGTCACCTGTGCCGACGCCGGCGCGGAAACGACCGCAACGAAGGAGAAAACGGATGCAGCCGCGAGACTGCGAACGGACGTAAGCATGGGCAATTTTTCCTTAAATTGCTGGGGTGAACTATGCTTCGTCCCACCTGCGCCGTCACGGTCCAGCATCTTTGTTGTGCCGATTCCCGGGATTGCGCAATTATCATGCCGACATATGCTGCATCGCACAAGAGGTTTCGGATTATCGGTGGGCGTGCGGCGGGGGTGTGGGAAAATTGCATCACATTCATCGCGCGATCAGGCTAGAGGCCCCACGGGCTGGCCCTTCGTGACGTCCCTCTGCATCTGACCAATTGCACCTTTGCCTGCGGCGATTATCTATGTGCGCTTGAGAAAACCTTCCATGTTCCAGTTCCTGCGTTCCCGCTTCTCCTCTGCCAATGCACCCGCCCGCAGCGATGCGCCGCGCGTGCCAGAGGGTGAGCGCGTCTATGCCGTGGGCGACATCCACGGCCGCAGCGACCTGTTTGCCGAGATGATCGATGTCATCGAGCAGGAGATCGCGGAGGCGGGTGAGGGCATCCGCGCCACCGTGATCCTGCTGGGCGACCTGGTGGACCGCGGCCCCGACAGCGCAGGCGTGCTGTGGCTCGCCCGCAAGTGGCAAAAACGGCGCGACGTGCGCATCCTCGCCGGAAATCACGAGGAAATGTTCCTCAAGAGCTTCGAGGATACCGAGGTGCTGAAGCACTTCCTGCGCCATGGCGGGCGGGAGACGTTGCTGAGCTACGGCGTCGACCGCAAGGCCTTCAGCAGGGCCACCATCGACGGTGTGCAGACCATGCTCCACGAACACGTCCCCGCCAAGGATCGCCAGTTCATGGAAGGGTTCGAAAACCTTGTTCGTATCGGCGACTACATCTTCGTCCATGCGGGGATCGAGCCGGGCGTGCCGCTGGACGAGCAGAGCACGCGCACCCTGCGCTGGATACGCGAGCCGTTCCTCAGCCATCCCGAGGCGCACGAGGGCGTGGTGGTGCATGGCCACACCATTACCGATGGCGTGGAAAGCACCGGCAATCGCATCGGCATCGATACCGGCGCCTATGCCAGCGGCCGGCTGACGGCGCTGGTGGTGGAGGGCGCGGAACGTCGCCTGATCGGCGTGGTCGAAGGCGCGAAGGGCGTGTTCACGATAGAGGCGGAACGGCTCGCCGCGTGACGCGGGAAAGATGCCGGGGAGCCTGTAAGCCGGGTTCTGTCCCGCAGCCGATATAGAACCTATCAGCGCCGCGGGGGCAGCCATTCATCTTACGCGGGGGATCGCTCCCGCCGCTCCAGCGACCAACCCGGGTCTCTCGCGGCGAAACGCCACTGCCCGTCTTGCGACAGACGCGAGACCCCTATGCGGTCTTGCTCCGGGTGGGGTTTGCCGTGCGGAGCCTGTTGCCAGGCCCCCGGTGCGCTCTTGCCGCACCCTTTCACCCTTGCCTGTGGGGCGAACCCCCATCGGCGGTCTGCTCTCTGTGGCACTTTCCCTCGGGTTCGGTCCGAAGACCTCCCCGGGCGGGCGTTACCCGCCACCCATGTTTCGTGGAGCCCGGACTTTCCTCGGCCTTCCCGAAAGAAGGACGCGGCTGCCCGGCTCCCCGGCGGGGCCGCTCTAGGCCGCCCGGCCCCCCTCGTCCAGCCGCGTCGATCGTCCAGCCGCGTCAGTCGTCCAGCCGCCTCACGTCGGCGCCCGGCGTGCCCAGCGGCGGCAGGGGGCGTGGCCGCAGCACGGGTACGGGCTCTGCCGCGATCCGCTGGCGCAGCAGGGCTACCGCCGCCGAAAGCTGGGCGTCGTCCCCCTCGAACCGGGCGTGCGGCAGGTTCTCCACTTCGTAGTCCGGGCCCACGCCGTTGCCTTCGATGATCCACTCGCCGTCGATCGAATACTGCGCGAACTCCGCGATGCGCACCGCGCCGTTGTCGGTCAGGCGGCTGCGGTCCCCCAGCCAGATGCCGGCGCCCGCCGTGCGCGTGCCCACCAGCGGGGCAATGCCCAGCGACTTGACCCCGGCGGCAAAGGTCTCCCCATCGGAATAGGTGCCCTCGTCGATCAGCACGGCAATATGGCCGCGATAGGCGTTCTGCATGTTGGTCGTGGCCACTCCCGATCCGTCCGGCGCGGCCCAGAATGCCCACGGGCGGGCGAGCAGCATGGAGATGAGGATGCTGTCGATGCTGCCGCCGTTGTTGCCGCGCACGTCGATGACCAGGCCGGGGCGGTCGATCTGGGCGAAATAGTCGCGCGCAAAGCTGGCGATATCCTCCGGACCCATGGCGTTGAGGTGCAGGTAGCCCACGTCCCCGCCCGACAGTCGCGCGGTGTCGGCGCGCCGCCCCTCGACGAAGTCGTTGTAGCGCGACGTGCGCATCCCCTGCCAGGTCATCGGTTCCACGATTGCGCTGGCGCTGGCGCCGCCGCGCGCCAGATCGAGCCGCACCTGCTGCCCGGCCTTGGAAGCGAGCGCCATGCCCAGATCGGCCATCGAGGTTATGGCCCGGCCATCGACCCGGCGGATCACGTCGCCCACGCGCACGTCCACCCCGGGCCGGCGCAGCGGCGGACGCTGGGAGACGAGATCGGCCTCGGCCCGGTCGATGCTGTCGATCCGCAGCCCGCCCGCGACCGGCGTGAACTGCGCGCCCAGGTAGGCCATCTCGGGGTTCTCGCTGTCGTCCGGCAGGTCGCCGGGGCGGACCTGGCTGTGCAGAATGCCGAGTTGCGAGGCCATCTGCCCAAGGATGGTGTTGAGCTCTGCGCGATGACCGATGCGCTCGACCAGTGGCTCGTGCCGGGCGCGCACCGCGTTCCAGTCCACGCCGCGCAGGGCCGGGTCGTAGGCAAAATCGCGGTGCAGCCGCCAGGCATCGACGAACATCTGCTGCCATTCCGCCACCGGATCGATCGTCAGCCGCCAGTCGCCCAGGCGCACGCGGTTGGGCGCGGGGTCGTCGGGCATCTTGGCAGCGGCGGGGACCAGCGCATAGGCCGGCGCCTCGGCCGAGCCGGTGACGACAAGTGCGGTTTCCCCATCGGCCGACAGGTCGAACCCGCGCACGTCGGCGGCAAAGGTTTCCTCCTTGGCATCGCGCATGTCGACCTTGATCGAGATCAGGTCGTCGCCGCGCATGGTGTAGAGGAAGCCCTCGCTCGCGCGCAGGAACTGGCCCACGCCAGGCTCCACCGGCAACTGGTACAGCCGGTCGGCGAGGCCCGCCAAGACGATGCGGGCGGGCGGCGCATCGGCCGCCTCGTCCTCGTCGTCATCCTCCTCACCGTCTTCGGCATCCGACGCCGGCTCTTCCTCGTCCTCGTCGGAAGAGGCCGACAGCTCGTTTTCCTCGGTGAAGCGGAACTCTGCCGCGGGATCGAGCTGGAGCGCGTAAAGCTGCCCGCGATCGGGGAAGTCCACGCCCATGCTGCGCTCGTTCCACGGATGGCCGGGGCTGGGCGCAAAGTTGCGGTCGGAGATGAAGTAGAGCCAGGCGCCGTCGTGCGCAAAGACGGGGGCGTAGGAATTGTAGCGCCCCGATGTCGCCTGCACCCGCGCGCCGGTGGCCAGGTTCTGCACCCATACATTGCCCAGCGCCGCGCCCAGGCCCGAGGTGTTCTGGGCATAGGCGATGTGCGTACCGTCGGGCGAAAAGGTGATGTCGGCGAACGGGGCGTAATCGCCCGTCGTGCTCTGCGCGAGCAGGGTCGCGCGCCCGGTGGCGACGTCGATGCGCTGCAAGCGCGCCTGCTTGTCCCACACCACCAGGGTGCGGCCGTCGGGGGAGACGGCAAAGGACCAGATGTAGGTATCGTAGCTGCGCGTGACCGGCACCGGTGCGCCCGATCCATCGGCGGCCATCGCGTAGATATCGCCGCGATCGCCCTGGTCGAGCACCATGAAGATCCGCTCCCCGTCAGGGCTCTCGACCGTCTCGCGGGCCCGGGCCTCCAGCGGGATGGCCAGCTCCACCCGGCGGCGATTGCCGGTCGTGCCGAGCGCTGCGCGGCCGCGCGCGGTGACCGCCACGCTCTCGCCCGAAGGCGACAGCCGCGCCGACGTGACGAGGCCGAGCGGATTCGCGATGGTGCGCAGCCGCGCCTGCTCGCGGTCGGTCACGAGATCGAGCGAAAGCCGCCGCATTGCGTTGTCCGCCAGCGAGAATACGTGCAGGTCCGCGCCGTTCTGCAGGAACACCTCTCCGCCATCCATGCTCGCCTGAAGGACGGGGAAGGGCAGTTCGGGCGAATGTTGCGTGGCCCCGCTGCCATCCTCGGCGACCGACCACACGGCATCGGCGCCGCTCTTGTCGGAGATGAAGTAGACCCTGCCGTTCGATGCCATGGGGAAGCGGATCGGCGCGCCGAAATCGGCAGCCAGCTGCACCGCCTCCGCGTCGGAGCCCATGGTCCAGCGCCACAGCTGGCCCATCGCGCCGCCGCGATAGAGCACGGCGTTGTCGCGCGAGGAATCGTAGAGGCCCCGGCGGCTGAAAAACAGGGTTCGCCCGTCCGCGCCGAAGGTGGCGTCGCTGGCGCGCCACAGCGGGATCGCCGTGGCCGGGCCGCCATCGGGCGACACGGTGTAAAGGATGTCGGCCTGGCCGCCGTCCTCGCCGATGGCAGTGTAGATCACGCGTCCATCGGACGTCCAGCCCACGGTCCGCACCGCACCGCCCGCGAACGTCAGCCGCCGCGGCGTGCCGCCCGCCAGCGGCATGACGTAGACGTCCGCCGGGCTGTCGTAGCCGGCCGTAAAGGCCATCCAGCGGCCATCGGGAGAAATCTTCGGGTCGGTCTCTTCCTCCTCGTGATTGGTCAGCCGGATCGCCGATCCGCCGGTGCGCGGGGCGCGCCACAGGTCCCCCTCGCTGGCGAAGACCAGCACGTCGCCACGGGCGGCCGGATACTGGTAGAATCCCTCTTCCGCCTTGGCGGGCACGGCGATGGCGAGCGCCAGCAGGCTGGCGGCGGCGGCGAGGCGGTTACGGATCATGTGGTTTCCCCCGAAACGGTGTGCGCCGGGGGGAATGGGCAATCGCGTTGCGCCTCGCAAGCGGGAATCGACGACCTGTCTAGCGGTGGGCGCCGCGATCCCGGTCGAGCAAAAGCTGGAACAGGATCGCCCGCACCTCGCCATCGATGGTGCCGTTGATCCGCTCGGGCCGCCAGCGCCGCTGGAACGCCTCCACCGCCCTGTGCCCGTCGGTGATGTCGTAGCCGAACCGTTCGAGCGCGAGATAGAAGCTGGCGTCGTTGTCGAACGGATCGCCTCTCTCGAGCTTCTCCGGGCGGGCCAGGCACAGCTTGTAGCGGGCGAGTTCGTCCCACGGAAACAGCTCACCCGGATCGATCTTGCGCGCAGGGGCCACGTCGGAATGGCCGACAACGTTGGCGCGGGGAATGTCGTGGGTCTGTACGATGCGGCCAAGCAGCGGCACCAGCGCGGCGAACTGGGCATCGGCAAAGGGACGATACCCGCCCGCGTGGCCCGGATGATCGAGCTCGATGCCTATGCTGGCGGAATTCACATCCTTGTGGCCACGCCAGAATGACACCCCCGCGTGCCAGGCGCGCTTGTCCTCCGGGACCAGGCGAATGACCTCGCCGGCCTCGGAAATGCAGTAGTGCGCGCTCACCTTGCTATCCGGATCGCACATCTTTGCGATGGCGGTCTCGATGGGCTGCATCTCGGTATAGTGCAGCACTACCATGGACACGGGGAGCGCCCGCTCGTCGAAGTTGGGCGACGGTTCCTCGCGATGGACAAGCTCATCGCTCATGCGATGCTCCGATCATGCTGAGGCTGTCGAAGCACGGCCACGCCAGGTCAGCCGATGAGGCCTTCGGGATCAGGCAGCACCGCCCCCAGCACCAGCGCCCCGTCGCTTTGCGCATACTGCACCCCGCCGCCAAGTTCGCTGGCGAGCTGGCGAATCATGTGCGCGGGCGCGGTCTTGCCCGAAAGCTCGGCCGGGTCGAGGTCGCCGGACAGCGCGAGGCCGATCTTGCCGTCAAAGGCGATGCGCGGGCCGGCGGAGCGGATGGCGATTTCCGTCGCCCCGCGGCTGCGCTCGGCACCGATCGACAGCGTGCCCCCGCGCACCAGCGCGTCGAGCCCGATGGAGGCCAGGTTGAGCAGCACCTTGACCGCGGGCTTGGGCAGGCTCTGTTCGCCCACGGCCCAGTCCAGGGTCACGCGCTCGTCGTTGGCGATAAGCGATTGCAGCACCTCGCGTGGTTCTTCGGCGGGCACCATCTCGCCAAAGCCACCGGCCGCGCCATAGGCGAGGCGGAAGAACTTGAGCTTGCTGGCGCTGGTGCGCGCGCTCTGTTCCAGAAGTTCCAGGCAGCGCTGGCGCATTTCCGGATCACGCTCGTCGGCGAGCAGTTCCAGGCCGTTGTTGAGCGCGCCGACCGGGCTCAGCATGTCATGGCAAAGGCGCGAACAGAGCAGGGCGGCAAGATCGATGGAGGTGTTCATGGCGCGCTCCTTAGCTCCCTCAATCGCCAAGGGAAAGCGGTACGAAACCAGTCGGCGTATCGCGCCACCATGTGATCGCGTCAGGCCCGATGATGGCCCACGCCATGCCATCGCCCGCCGCCATTGCGCGATCCGTGGCAGAGGGCGCGGCGGGGCCACGGGGATGCGAATGATAATAGCCGACAATCGCGGGCCCGCCTGCGCGAGCGCGGCGATGCGCCTCTATCAGCGTGCGTGGGTCGATCTCGAAATGCGTTTCGGGGGAGGGGTGGACGTTGTCGGCGGGAAGGGCCCCGCTGATTTCGCCCGCATGGCCGAGAAGTATGCCGCAGCATTCGTGGGGCGCTGCCTGTTCCGCCGTGATGGCCAGGCTGTCGATCACCGTGCTTGAGACTTTCAGGGCCATGCCGCATGGCCCTAGCATGGGCCAGCCCGAAACACGCACCGGAATCCTCGAACAGGCGGGCCGCCTGGACAAGGCGCTGGCCGATCAGACGGGCCTGTCGCGGGAGCGCATCAAGGCACTGATCGCGCAAGGCGAGGTGGAGGTGGACGGCGCGCCGGCCGTCAGCCCTTCGGCCAAGGCCAAGGCGGGTGCGCGCTTCAGCCTGCGCATACCGCCCCCGACCGATCCCCAGGCCTACCCGCAGGACATCCCGATCGTGGTGGTGTTCGAGGACGAGCACCTGATCGTGGTGGACAAGCCCGCCGGCATGGTCGTCCACCCGGCGGCGGGCAATCCCGACGGCACGCTGGTAAACGCGCTGCTGCACCATTGCGGCAAGGACGGGAAGGGTTCGCTGAGCGGCATCGGCGGGGTGGCCCGGCCCGGCATCGTGCACCGGATAGACAAGGATACCTCGGGCCTGCTGGTCGTCGCCAAGAGCGATGCAGCGCACGAGGGGCTGGCGCGCCAGTTTGCCGACCATTCGCTGGAGCGCGCCTATTTTGCCGTGTGCAGCGGTCATCCGCGCCTGCTTGCGGGCACCGTGGACGAGCGGCTGGGGCGTTCCGACGCGGACCGAAAGAAAATGGCGGTGCTGCCCAAGGATTCCTCGCGCGGGAAACGGGCCGTTACCCATTACAAGGTCCTCGACCGGCTGGATCATGCCGCCCTGGTCGAATGCCGGCTTGAAACCGGCAGGACTCACCAGGTGCGGGTTCACCTTGCATCCATCGGACATCCGCTATTGGGAGACCCTGTTTATGGACGCGCGCCATCAGCCCTGAAACCGCTCCTGAAACAGCTCGGGTTCGAGCGTCAGGCGCTGCACGCAGCGGTGCTGGGCTTCGTTCATCCTGTCACCCGCCACGCCCTGTCGTTTTCCAGCGACATACCCTCGGACATGGCGGAACTTATCGACGAACTGGGTCATTCAAATCGATGAATTGCACCCTACATCGCACGCGCATCGTGTATGAGGGTTATGCACATGCAAACGTGGCCGCAAGGGCCGGGTGCCCGGCAGGGGCCCGACAGCAGCGGTCGACGATCAGAAAGGTTTGGGACCACTGTGAGTAAGACACGATCCACCATGCCAGCGCTGAGCGGAGAGCAGAGCCTCAACCGCTATCTGGCCGAAATCAAGAAATTCCCCGTCCTCACCGCCGAGCAGGAATACATGCTTGCCAAGCGGTACGAGGAGCACGAGGATCCCGATGCTGCCGCGCAACTGGTGCAGAGCCACCTGCGCCTGGTGGCCAAGATCGCCATGGGCTATCGCGGCTACGGCCTGCCGGTCAGCGACCTTATTTCCGAAGGCAACGTGGGCTTGATGCAGGGCGTCAAGAAGTTCGAGGCCGATCGCGGCTTCCGCCTTGCGACCTATGCCATGTGGTGGATCAAGGCGAGCATCCAGGAATTCATCCTGCGATCGTGGTCCCTCGTCAAGATGGGCACCACCGCCGCCCAGAAGAAGCTCTTCTTCAACCTGCGCCGGATGAAGAAGCAGCTCGAAGCCTACGAGGATTCGGACCTCCATCCCGACGACGTGACAAAGATCGCTACCGATCTCGGCGTGCCCGAGCAGGAAGTAATCAACATGAATCGCCGCATGATGATGGGCGGCGACGGCTCGCTCAACGTCTCCATGCGCAATGGCGAGGAAGGTAGCGGCGAGTGGCAGGACTGGTTGCAGGATGATCGCCCGTTGCAGGACGAGACCGTGGCCAACGCCGAGGAAGCCACCGTCCGCCGCGAAATGCTGATCGAGGCGATGGATGCGCTGAACGACCGCGAAAAGCACATCCTGACCGAGCGTCGCCTGACGGAGAACCCGCAGACGCTGGAAGAACTCAGCCAGGTTTACGACGTCAGCCGCGAACGCATCCGCCAGATCGAGGTGCGCGCGTTCGAGAAGCTGCAAAAGGCAATGCAGCGGATCGCTGGCGAACGGCTGCTGCCGGCGATGTAGGGCGGTAAGCGGCAGACAACGGGTAAAAGGCAATAGGGGTCGGACGGGAACGTCCGGCCTCTTCTCGTTTCTGGCCGAATGTGGCAGGGCTAACAATCGACCGATTGGAAACTTTATGCTTCGTGCCGTCATTTCAGGGACAGTTGCTGTGCTGATGACGCCAAGCATGGCGGTCGGCCAGCAAACCGTATCGGAGCCCCCGGATCCTTATATCCATGCCGCTGCCAACATGGCGTTTCCAGCCGCTATCGATGGTTTCGTACGCTCGCGGGTAATCGAATATGACGACGAGGGGGTGGACGCGAGCGTCGAATACGGATTGCCTGCGCTCGGTTCGCCAATCTGGATGACCGTTTACATCTACCCAGCGTCATATGCCCCCTGCGAACAGGATTTCGCGGACGCTGACGCAGCCATCAGCCAAAACGAAGGGATAACTGGGAGCCGTAATATAGCACCGATCACGCCATCTGCCTTTGCCGGTGTCGAGCAGTATTCCGCGAGCTATTCGATCGAACCGGGTGCCTTGAACGCCAATCACCCGCGAATGGAAACCCGGCTGTGGATCGCGTGCCCATCAGGCAGCGAAATGCATATCAAGATCAGAGCAACCTATGAGTTCGGGTCTGCCGGCCAAGCGCGGCCCATTCCGCAACGCTTGCTCGATACCCTGGACTGGTCGGTATTCGCAATCGAGCGCCCTGATCCGTGATGCTCCGCATTCTCCGGTTCATCGCGAAGTTCGTGCTCGGCTTCGTGCTGCTCAGCCTGGTGCTGGTCATCGTGCTGCGTTTCGTGCCGGTGACCTACACGGCCACCATGCTGATGGACGAGCGCAGCGTGACGCGCGACTGGGAGCCGCTGTCCCGCATCGACCGCAACATGGTCAGCGCGGTGATCGCGGCGGAGGATGGCAAGTTCTGCTCGCACAACGGCTTCGACCGTGAGGCGATCGAGGAGGCGCTGGAGGAGCGGGCGGCGGGCACGCGCCAGCGCGGCGCCAGCACCATCAGCCAGCAGACGGCCAAGAACGTGTTCCTGTGGCAGGGGGGCGGCTGGTTTCGCAAGGGGCTGGAGGCCTATTTCACCTTTCTGATCGAGAACCTGTGGGACAAGCGGCGGATCATGGAGGTCTATCTCAACGTCGCGGAAACGGGGCTGGGCACCTACGGCGTGGAGGCGGGATCGCAGCGGTATTTCGGGCATTCCGCAGCGCGGCTGAGCCAGGACGAGGCGAGCCGCATTGCCGCCGTGCTGCCCAGTCCGAAAACGCGCGAGGCCGTCAACCCCGGTGGCTTCACCCGGCGATACGGCAACACGATCGAGGCGCGCATTTCTCAGGTGCGGCGTGACCGGCTGGACGAGTGCGTCTACAGTTGATGCAATCGTCCTGTAAGGGCGGTTGCGCCAGGGCGGGATGATCGCCAGCAAGCAGGGGCATTCTTGGGACATTCACACGCACACGGCAGGCATGACCACGGCGCACACGCACCGGGCGGCCACGGCCCTGGCCACGGCCATGCCCATGCGCCGGCGGACTTCGGCCGCGCCTTTGCCGTCGGCATCGTGCTCAATACCGCGTTCGTGGTGGTGGAGGCGGTGTTCGGGCTGCTGTCGGGCTCCATGGCGCTGGTGGCCGATGCCGGGCACAACCTGTCCGATGTCCTCGGCCTGCTGATCGCCTGGGGCGCCAGCATTGCCGCCAGGAGGCCGCCGAGTTCGCGGTTCACCTACGGCCTCAAGAGCTCCACCATCCTGGCCGCCTTTGCCAATGCGGTCCTGCTGCTGGTCGCGATCGGCGCCATCTTGATCGAGACCGTGCGTCGTTTCGTCTATCCGGTCGAACCTCAGGGCGAGGTGATGATCTGGGTGGCGGGGGTGGGCATCCTCATCAACACCGCCACCGCGCTGATGTTCATGCGCGGACGCAAGCACGATCTCAACATCCGTGGGGCCTTCCTGCACATGGCAGCGGACGCGCTGGTGAGCGTGGGCGTGGTCATCGCCGGGATCGCCATCCTGCTGACCGGCGAGGTGCTGATCGACCCGTTCGTCAGCCTCACCATCGTTGCGGTCATCGCCTGGGGCACCTGGGGCCTGCTGAAGGACAGCGTGAAGATGAGCCTGCTCGCCGTGCCGGACAGCGTGGACGAGGGCGAAGTGCGCGGTTTCCTCGCCGCGCTGCCGGGGGTCGCCGCCGTGCACGACCTGCACATCTGGCCCATGTCCACCACCGAGACCGCCCTGACCGCGCACCTCGTCATGCCCGGCGGCCATCCAGGCGACGCCTTCCTGCGCGATGCGGCCGAGGAACTGGCGCATCATCACGCCATCGGGCATATCACCATCCAGGTCGAAACCGGCGGCGAGGGCTGCGAGGGCCGAACCTGCGCGTAGGCGACCCGTTCATCTGAAAGACAGCTAACGCGGACCAGTTCGATGCAGGGAAACTTCAAGGGGACAGCATATGCGCCGATCGCTTCCGATTCTCGCCTTGGCAACCTCGGCGCTCGGCGGTTGTGCTGCGGTCGATGGCCCGGTCTCCGACAGGCCCGATCTGCTCTCTCCCCCGCGTCAGGCGGAAGTGCTTTCGGAAACGCTGCTTCGCGAGGGATTGAGAAAAGACGGTTGCCTGGCACCTGGCAACGGGCGCGATCGCAGCGACCGCTGCGAGTCCCTGCGCGACTTCCTCGCTCCGCCGCCTCTGCCCGAACCGATCGAGGTGTCACCGCCGCCCGCCAGCGACGACGACGACTGAGGCAAAAACCGCTGACGATGGCGGACGCTTGCGGTCTTGAGCGAAGGCGGACGTCCGCGACCCGGCCCAAGGCCCTGCACCGATGACCGCGTGGTATCGCAACGTCGACTGGTCCGACGCCATCGCCGCCGATTTCGAGCGCAGGCTGGCACGTTCTCGGCATCAAAAGGCCCAGAACCTCTCGATCCAGGGATCGCACCTCATCGCACGCCATCCGGCAATCGCGCATAGGTTGCTGGCGCGTGCCGTTGCCATGGAGGATGCGCACGAAACGCCGCGGGCCTGCGCTGGCCTGGCTCTGGCCTCGCTAGCGCTGGGCGACGTGGACGGCGCTCTGACGGCCTATGAAACGGCGCTGGAATGGCAGATGCGAAATCGCGGGACAGTGGCCGTGCATCCGGCCGATTACGCTTTCCTGATCGGTCTGTTTGAACGCTCGGACCGTCTGGCAGCGGCGCTACCGATTATCGACACCCTGCCGGACGAGGCGATGTTCGGACCCGATGCGCAGGTGCTTTGCGCAAAGGCACTGGTCGGCGCCATGGCCGGGCGCACGGACCATGCGCGTGGGTATGCCGAACAAGCGTTGCCGCTGATGGAGGACATGCCCGATGTCGCCGCGCTCGGCATCTCTACGGGCACGCTGCGCGCCCGGCTGGAAACCCTGGCCGGGGCCTCACGCCCCGGCCATAGGCGTGGCTAGGCCGCCTCGTCCTTCTTGGCCTTTTCGTCGTCGTTCGAAACGACGCGCACGGGTTCCTTGCGGCCCTCCACCACGTCGCCGTCGACAACGACCTCGCTGACATCGTCCATGCTCGGCAGGTCGAACATGGTGTCGAGCAGGATGGCCTCCACGATTGATCGCAGGCCACGGGCGCCGGTCTTGCGCTTGATGGCCTTCTTGGCGATGGCGATCAGGGCATCGTCGGTAAAGGTGAGGTCGACGTCCTCCAGCTCGAACAGCTTGGCATATTGCTTCACCAGCGCGTTCTTCGGTTCCTTCAGGATGGTCACCAGCGCTTCCTCGTCGAGGTCGTGCAGGGTGGCGATCACCGGCAGGCGGCCGACGAATTCGGGGATCAGGCCGAACTTGAGCAGATCCTCCGGCTCGCACTTTTCCAGCATCTGGCCGATGCGCGCCTTGCTCGGTTCGTCCACGTTCGCGCCGAAGCCGATCGAGCGCTTCTGCAAACGGTCGCCGATGATCTTTTCCAGACCGGCAAAGGCGCCGCCCACGATGAACAGGATGTTCGTAGTATCGACCTGCAGGAATTCCTGCTGCGGATGCTTGCGCCCGCCCTGCGGCGGCACGGAGGCGGTGGTGCCTTCCATCAGCTTCAGCAGCGCCTGTTGCACGCCTTCACCGCTGACGTCGCGGGTGATGGAGGGGTTTTCCGCCTTGCGCGTGATCTTGTCGATCTCGTCGATGTAGACGATGCCCTGCTGTGCCTTTTCGACGTTGTAGTCGCTTGCCTGCAGCAGCTTGAGGATGATGTTCTCCACGTCCTCGCCCACGTAACCGGCCTCGGTCAGCGTGGTGGCATCGGCCATGGTGAAGGGCACGTCGAACGTGCGCGCCAGCGTCTGCGCCAGCAGCGTCTTGCCGCTGCCGGTGGGGCCGACGAGAAGGATGTTCGACTTTGCCAGCTCCACCTCGGCGCCCTTGCCGGCGTGGGCCAGGCGCTTGTAGTGGTTGTGCACGGCGACCGAGAGCACGCGCTTGGCGCGGTCCTGCCCAATCACGTAATCGTTCAGCGTGCCGCAGATGTCCCGCGGGGTGGGGATGCCGCCATCCTTGCGCGCGGCAAGGCCGCTCTTGGCCTCTTCCCGGATGATATCGTTGCACAGTTCGACGCATTCATCGCAGATGAACACGGTCGGCCCGGCGATGAGCTTGCGCACCTCATGCTGGGACTTGCCGCAGAAGCTGCAGTACAGGGTGCTCTTGCTGTCCGATCCGCTCAACTTCGTCATAATCCTTCGTCCAGAAACCCGCAGCGCCGAAGGGCACCTTGGCACGGGAATCGACCTCCCACTCTAGGGAGGCGCGTTACAATATCAATCTGGCGGATAATTAACATCCACGCCTTGCCCCAGCCTGAAGAGGCAGGGTTGCCAAAATGCTACAACTCCGCCGGTCGCAACGAGGATCGGGTTACTCCGAATCCTTCGTCGGCGCGCCGCCGCTGCCCATGTGCGAACTGCTGCCATCGCTCGCCTCGTCGCCCTTGGGGCGGTGGGCGAAGACGGCGTCGACGATGCCGAACGCCTTGGCTTCCTCGGCCTCTAGGAACGTGTCGCGGTCCATCGCCTTCTCGATATCGCTCAGGCTCTGGCCGGTATAGCGCACGTAAAGATCGTTCATCCGCGCGCGGATTCGCAGGATTTCCTTGGCCTGGATCTCGATGTCGGATGCCATGCCGCGCGCACCGCCCGAGGGCTGGTGAACCATGATGCGGGCATTCGGCAGCGCCACGCGCATCCCCGGCTCGCCCGCGGCGAGCAGGAAGCTGCCCATGCTGGCAGCCTGGCCGACGCACACGGTGCGCACCTTGGGCTTGATGTAGGCCATCGTATCGTGGATCGCCATGCCGGCCGTCACCACGCCGCCGGGCGAGTTGATATACATGCTGATGTCGTTGGAGTTCTCGCTTTCGAGGAACAGCAACTGGGCAACGATCAGGCTGGCCATGTTGTCTTCCACCTGCCCGGTGACGAACACGATGCGTTCGCGCAGCAGGCGGCTGAAGATGTCGAAGCTGCGCTCGCCCCGGCTGGTCGATTCGACCACCACGGGCACCAGGGCGCCGGTAATCGGGTCGTGGGTAAAACGGTCCTTGTTGTCGCCGAACAGGTCGAGCATGCGAAAAGTGTCCTCTCGTCTCGCGGGTAGGGCGCCTATGTCGCCTCGTCGGCGCGCAAGTTCAAGGGGGCCGACGATTCCTTAGCCGGGAAAAGGCGCCGGGCTGCGCGCACGCGCTTGCCAGCACGGTGGCGGGGCCGCACAAGGCCTGGCATGGGACGTCATACTGCTGCCGCGCTTGCCGCGCTCCTCGCCCTTTCCCTGCCTTCGCTGGCGACCGCGCAGACCGTGGCGATACCTCCGGCGGGAGAGCGCGCAAGTCCGCCGCCCTTCGATCCGGTCGCCGAGGCGCGGACCTACCTTGCGCGGATCGAGGCGATTGACGATGCCGGGCCGCAGCTGAACGCCGTGATCGTCCACAATCCCGGCGCGGCCGAAGAGGCGAGTATCGTGAACGGCGCCAGCCTGCTGGCCGGGCGCACGGTGCTGGTGAAGGACAACATCGAGACGCGCGAGTGGCCGACCACTGCCGGCTCGCTGGCATTGGCGGACAACATGACCGGGCGTGACGCGCCGCTCATCGCGCGGCTTCGGCAGAACGGCGGCGTGGTGCTGGGTAAGACCAATCTTTCCGAATGGGCGAATTTCCGCAGCAGCGATTCCGTCAGCGGCTGGAGCGCGGTGGGCGGGCTGACGCGCAACCCGCACGGCACGGATCGCAACGCCTGCGGATCGTCCTCGGGCAGCGGCGCGGCGGTGGCCGCGGGCCTTTCCTGGGCAGCAATCGGGACGGAGACCGACGGATCGATCACCTGTCCCGCCAGCGTCAACGGCGTGGTCGGGTTCAAGCCCAGCACGGGCCTCGTCAGTGGCGAGCTGATCGTGCCCATCAGCGCCAGCCAGGACACCGCCGGACCCATGGCGCGGAGCGTGGCCGATGCGGCGCTGCTGCTGTCTGCCATCGCCGGGCCGGATTACGGAGACCTGGAACGTGCCGGGGGGGAGGGCGACCGCGCCTTTGACTTTACCGCCGGGCTCGATACCGCCTCGCTTGCCGGTGTGCGCATCGGCGTGCTGCGCGACCGCTTTGGCGGGTTCGAGCCGCTCGGCCAGATTTACGAACAGGCGCTCGATGACATGCGGCGCGCCGGCGCGGTGCTGGTCGACGTCACCTACGCGGATCAGCCCGCCATGGGGCGCGACGAATTCACCGTGCTGCTGTACGAGTTTCGCGAAGGCGTCGATGCTTACCTCGCCGCATCGCCCGCCGCCATTCCGGTGCGTTCCTTGCAGGACCTGGTGGATTTCAACGCCGTCCACGCCCTGAGCGAGATGCGCTGGTTCGGTCAGGACCTGTTCGCCGCCGCACTAGCGACCACGGATCGCCCCGCCTACGAGGCCGCGCGCGCCAACAGTTTGCGCCTCGCAGGCCCGGAAGGCATCGACCGGATGCTGGCCGAGAACGACGTCGCCTTCCTGATTGCGCCCACGCGCGGTCCCGCCTGGGTCAGCGACCTCGTCAACGGAGACAACTATCGCGGCGGCATCGGCATCGGCAACCTTGCCGCCATCGCCGGATACCCGCACCTGACCGTGCCGATGGGCGCGGTGGAAGGGCTGCCCGTCGGCTTGTCCTTCATCGGCGCCAAATGGAGCGACCATCGCATTCTGCAGGCCGGTGCGGCCTACGAGCGTGCGCGCATGGTGCCGCTGCCCGAACCCCGGCTGGCGCCGTGGGAACCTGCCGCGCCGACGCGCTAGAGGTTGCCGGAAAAGGCGCCATGCCCTAGCGCCATCGGCTGCCGCTACGCACCGAAGGATGCCCTTGATTCTGCTCGACAAACCGGTCGCCTCATTGGCGCTTGCCCTGGCCTTGTGTGCAGCAGGGGCCCCGCTGCGGGCGCAGGACATGCCCAGCGGCGATGCGCCACCTCCGCAAGGGGCCGACGTGCCGCCAGCGCCTGGTGTGGGCCCGGAAACCGCAGCTGCGGAGCGCGAGGTTTACACCCCGGCCGACTTCGCCCGCTACGCGCCGCGCACGGCATTTGACATGATCGCCCGAATCCCCGGCTTTTCGATCAATGGCGGCGGCGGGGGCGGACGCGGGCTGGGCCAGGCGAGCGGCAACCTGCTCATCAACGGGGAGCGGGTGGCCAGCAAGTCCAACAGCACTGCCGACCAGCTTTCCCGCATCCCCGCAGGCAACGTCGTCCGGATCGAGGTCGTGGACGGTGCCACGCTCGATATTCCGGGGCTGTCGGGCCGGATCGCCAACATCGTGGTGGAGACGAGCGGTGTTTCGGGCCAGTACGAGTGGCGCCCCGGCCTATCCCTCGCGCGCGGGCGGCTGACGCCGTTCGATGGTGAGGCCTCCGTCACCGGGGCGCTGGCCGGCGTCGGCTATACGCTGGCCCTGCGCAATGGTGCCTTTGCCCGCGGACAGGGCGGACCGGCGATCCTCACCGATGCCCTGGGCGTGGTGGATGCGCGCGAGAACGTGCTCCTCGACCGGTTCGACCGGCCGACCGCCAGCGGCACATTCGCCTTTACGCCCGCGCCCGGCGTGTCGGCCAACGTCAACCTGTCGGGCGGCATCGAACGCTACCGATCGCGCGAGAGCGAGCGGCGCGTGGCGGGTAATCCCCTGCCGTTCCTCGACGAACGAATCGCCGCGGTCAGCGACGAATGGTTTTACGAAATCGGCGGCGACGTGACCTTTCCGCTGGGGGGCGGCCAGCTGAAGCTGATCGCGCTCGAAGCCTTCGATCACAAGGATCGCACCGATACCTCGCTGGTCGAGGTCGGCGCCTTGCCCGACGCACGCGGCTCGCGGTTCCGCCGCGTGGCCGACATCGGAGAGCGCATCGGGCGCGGCGAATACACCTTTGGCCTGTGGGGCGCGGACTGGCAGGTCGCGGGCGAGGCAGCGTTCAACCGTCTCGACCAGAAAGGCGACCTGTTCGTCTACGATGCGCCCCGCGGCGATTACCTCGCCGTGCCCTTTCCGCAAGGGCGCGGCGGCGTGCGCGAGGACCGATACGAAGGTTCGGTAAGTTCCGGCTTCACTCTGGCACCTTCCATCTCGATCCAGGCCATCGCCGGGGCCGAGTATGCGACCCTATCGCAAACCGGCAGCGATGCCCTGTCGCGCACCTTCGTGCGGCCCAAGGGCAGCCTTCGCGCGGCCTGGGCGGCGATGGCGGGGCTCGACCTCTCGCTGGAGATCGCCCGGCGGGTCGGCCAGCTCGACTTCGGCGATTTCCTGGCCAGCGTCAGCCTGGAAAGCGACCGGGAAAACCTTGGCAACAATCGGCTGCGCCCGCAGCAGAGCTGGGAGACCAGACTGGAGGCCGTGCGCGATTTGGGCGCCCTGGGCACGGGAACGCTGACGCTGTTCGACCAGCGGATCGAGGACCTGGTGCTGATCGTGCCGGTGGCGAGCGGCGGCGCGGCGCAAGGCAACATCCCCAAGGCGCGGCGATACGGCGCGGCGCTGCGCGGCACCTTGCAGATGGAACCGCTGGGCTGGCAGGGCGCGCGGATCGATGGCCGGGTGGCATGGGAAAACTCGCGGGTCGAGGACCCGGTGACGGGTCTGCCGCGCCGCTTCGACGGGCTCGATCCGTTCAGCATCGAACTGAACCTGCGCCATGATGTCCCCGATACCGATTGGGCCTGGGGTGGCAGTTTCCGCGACCGTTCGCGCGCGCCCTATTTCCGCGTCACCGAGACCTTTTTCAGCTACGGCGAAACCACCGAACTCAGCCTGTTCGCCGAGCACAAGGACGTGCTGGGCGCAACCGTCCGGCTGGGCGTGAGCAACCTGGCCGACGAGCCCAATGTGTTGCTGCGCACGGTATCCGCCGGGCGCAGGGGCGATGCGCCGCTGCTTTTCACCGAGGAACGCCGCCGCAGCAGCGGCCCAAGGGTGCAACTGCGCGTGGCCGGCAGCTTCTGACCCCACAAACGAAAAGGCCCGCCCGGCGGTGATGCCGGGCGGGCCTTTCGGTGTTCGTACAAAAGCGGCCTACTTCTTGGCAGGGGCTTTCTTGGCGGCAGGCTTCTTGGCCGCAGCCTTCTTCGGCGCAGCGGGCTTCTCAGCCGCATCGGCATCCGTCTCGGCGTCGGTCTTCTTGTCCGCAGCTTTCTTGGCCGGAGCCTTCTTTGCGGAAACCTTCTTGTCGGCAGCGGGCTTCTCGGTGTCCGCCGTCTTGTCGCCCGCAGCGTCGTCGTCGGTCTTGGCCGACGTCTTGGTGGCGGCCTTCTTCTTGGGCGCAGCCTTCTTGGCGGGCGCCGGCGCGGTTTCCTCGGCCTCGATCGCGGCTTCGAGTTCCTCGCGCGTAACCTCGCGCTCGGTCACCTCGGCCTTGTCGAACAGGAAGTCGACGACCTTGTCCTCGTACAGCGGGGCACGAAGCTGGGCCTGAGCCATCGGCTCGGACCGCACGTATTCGATGAACCGCTCACGGTCCTCGGGGCGATACTGCTGTGCTGCCTGCTGCAGCAGCATCTGCATTTCCTGCTGCGACACCTCGACGCCGTTGGTCTGGCCGATCTCGGACAGCAGCAGGCCAAGACGCACGCGGCGTTCGGCGATGCGCTTGTAATCGTCGCGCTCGGCTTCCAGCTCTTCCATCGCCTTGGCCGGATCGTCTTCCTTGGCGACTTCCTGCGACAGCTGGTTCCAGATCTGCTCGAACTCGGCCTCCACCATGGTCGGCGGCACGGCGAAATCATGGTCGGCGGCCAGCTTGTCCAGCAGCTGACGCTTCATCTGCGTGCGAGTG
Organism: Aurantiacibacter arachoides; assembly: GCF_009827335.1. Classification (GTDB taxonomy): domain Bacteria; phylum Pseudomonadota; class Alphaproteobacteria; order Sphingomonadales; family Sphingomonadaceae; genus Alteraurantiacibacter; species Alteraurantiacibacter arachoides. The sequence continues at coordinate 403,042 of NZ_WTYH01000001.1, forward strand.
AGGCCGGCGCTCTCCTGCTCGATCTGGCCGCGCAGCAGTTCCTTCAGCTTGTCGAGGCCTTCGAGGCCCAGCGACTTGGCGAAATCGTCATCGACCGTGGTCTCGCCCGCGATCTTCACCTGCTGGACGTGGACGTCGAACTGCGCTTCCTTGCCCTTCAGGTTTTCGGCCGGATAGTCGGCGGGGAAGGTCACCGTGATGGTCTTGTCCTCGCCGGTCTTCATGCCGACGAGCTGTTCCTCGAAGCCGGGAATGAACTGGTTGGAGCCGATCACCAGCGGCGCATCGGTAGCCTTGCCGCCTTCGAATTCCACACCGTCCACGCTGCCGGTGAAGTCGATGATCAGCTGGTCGCCGTCGGCCGCCTTCTTGCTCTTGGGCGCGTCCTTGTAGCTCTTCTGGCCTTCCGCAATGCGGCCGAGCGCCTCGTCGAGCTGCGCATCGTCCACCGGCACGTTGAGCTTTTCCAGCTTCAGGCCATCGATCGAAGGCGCCTCGATCTCGGGCAGCACTTCGACCTCGACCTTGAGCTCGGCATCCTTGCCCTGCTCGTACCCTTCGGTCATCTCGACGCGCGGTTGCAGGGCGGGGCGCAGCTTCTTGTCGCGCAGCAGGTCGTTCACCGATTCGCGCACCGCGGTGTTCAGCACGTCGGCGTGCAACGCCTCGCCATGCATCTTGCGCACGAGGTTGGCGGGCACCTTGCCGGGGCGGAAGCCGGGCATGCGCACCTGCGGGGCGACCTTCTTCACCTCGGCATCGATCTTGGCGTCGATGTCCTTGGCAGGGATGGTCAGCGTATAGGCGCGCTTCAGGCCTTCATTGGTGGTTTCGACGATCTGCATGGTCTGCCTTCATTCAAATACGTTTGCGCGCTCGCCCGGGGTCGCTCGGCATTGGGGCGGAAACTGGTGCGGGCGAAGGGACTCGAACCCCCACATCTTGCGATACTGGTACCTAAAACCAGCGCGTCTACCAATTCCGCCACGCCCGCGGCCCGACGAGTGGAGCAGGCGGAAGGTCCGCCTGCGCACGAAGCGCCGCCCTTAATGGCGGTTACGCGAAAGGGCAAGGCGCGCTTTTCCCGTGCCGGGGCGCCGGAACGCTATGGCGCGCGGGGGCGTTCACTTTGCACGATCATGCGAGGAGACCTGCCATGACTGCTACCACGCCTGCCAACAATCCCGCCAACGACACGGGCAACCAGCCCGATCCGCTGCCCGGCGGCGACGTCGACTATCCCGGCAACACCCCGCCCGAGGTGCAGCCCGACGAAGGCGGCGACGTGGACAATCCCGAGGCCCCGCCCGAAACGCAGCCCGACCAGGGCGATGTCGACATGCCGGATGCGCCCGACGAAATGCCTTCGATCGATCCCACGCCGCAGACAATGTTGCCGCCGGATTGATTTCTGGCGGCGCTCGGCTAGGGGCGCAGTCCATGAGCGACGATAAAACCACCGACACCCCGCCCGATCACCTTTCGATCGACCCCAACAGCGCGCATTTCGATGCCGACAAGCTGCAACGCGGGGTCGCAATCCGGTTCAAGGGCCGGGAACGCAAGGATATCGAGGAATACTCGATCTCCGGGGGCTGGGTGCGCGTGCAGGCGGGCAAGACCGTCGACCGCAACGGTCGCCCGCTGACCATCAAGCTGACCGGCCCGGTCGAGGCCTGGTACGAGGACCTGGGCGAGGACGCCCCTGTCGCCAAGGCTGACTGACGGTTTTCGATCCCGACAGCCGGTTTAAACCACCGGACTGTCGGGGTCATCCATTTCCATATCGTGGCGGCTGGTCATCCGCAGTACGCCGTAGCCCATGAGCGCGCTGATCAGCGAGCCCGACAGGATGCCAATCTTCGCCTCGTCGCGCAGGAATTGTGCGGATTCACTGGCGCCCGGGAAGGCCAGTTCGCCGATGAACAGGCTCATGGTAAAGCCGATCCCGCACAAGATGGTGACACCCCAGATCTCGGGCCAGGAGCAATTGGCGGGCTTGGCTACGATGCCCAGCTTCACGACCGCGACGACACAGGCGAAGATGCCCGCCTGCTTGCCGATGACAAGACCCGCGGCAACGGCCAGCGGAAGCGGATCGAACAGGGCATCGAGGCCGAGCCCGGTCAGGCTGACGCCGGCATTGGCGAAACCGAAGATCGGCACCACGATATAGGCGTTCCACGGCACCAAGGCATGCTCCATCCGCTCCAGCATGGATTCCTCGTGTCCCTTGGCGTGCATGGGGATGGTCAGCGCGGCGAGCACGCCCGCGATCGTCGCGTGAATGCCCGACGACAGCACTAGATACCACAGCAGCACGGTGAGTACGATGAAGGGCAGCAGGGAAGAGACCTTCGCGCGGTTCATGGCGATCATCACCCCGAACGCGACCAGCGCGGCCACCAGGTAGGTCAGGTTCAGATCGGCGGTGTAGAAGATGGCGATGACCGCGACCGCGCCGATATCATCGACGATGGCGACGGTCAGCAGGAACAGTCGCAGCGCAGCAGGTACGCGCGTGCCCAGCAGGCCTACGACGCCCATGGCAAAGGCGATGTCGGTTGCCGCGGGAATGGCCCAGCCGCGTGCCAGCCCCGGCTCCCCGCCGGCCACCAGCATATAGACGGCAGCGGGTGCCGCCATGCCGGCAATGGCGGCAAAGATCGGCAGGTTGCGCGCCTGCGGATCGGACAGGTTGCCGCAGACGATCTCCCGCTTCACCTCCAGCCCCACGACGAAGAAGAAGATCACCATCAACCCGTCGTTGATCCAAAGGTGCAGGGTGTTGAGGTAGAACACGTCCTTCGACCAGAGGTAGCCGTGGAACAGGCTGTAATACGCGTCCTGCACGCCCGAATTGGCAATGATCATGGCGATAATCGCCACCGCGATCAGCAGGATCCCCTGGAAGGAATCGGCGCGGAACAGCGCGGTGAAATTGCGCCGGGCGGTTTCGAGTAGGCCTGTTTCAGTCATGTCGGACGAGCGTCTTTAGGAAATGCGGCTTTTTTGCAACCCCATAACCCCGGCGGGACGCAAGGAGGCGCCATAAACTCTTGTTACAGCTGATTTGTCTCTCTTATTAAGAGAGATCGCCAAGTTGGGCGACGGGGCTTTTGCAATGACGTTTCAGGATGTGGCCCCGTGGATCGCGATCGCGGAGTACGAACTGCTGCTGTTCGCAGGCATCTTCCTGCTTATCGGCGCTGTCGATGAAGTAGCCGTCGATTTTGCCTGGCTCTATTTCCGGCTGACCGGAAAGGGGCGGACTCTCGAAGTCGATCGTGCGGACTGGACGCATCGGGAATTGCGCGGGCGTGCTGCCGTTCTGATCGCCGCCTGGGACGAAGCGAAAGTCATCGGGCATACGGTAAAGCATGCCCTCAATGCTTGGCCGCAGCGCGACCTGTGCCTTTTCATCGGATGCTATCGCAACGATCCTGCAACCATCAGGTCCATCGGCGAGGCGGCAGCAGATGACCCGCGTGTGCGCATTATCATCAACGACATAGACGGGCCGACGACAAAAGCCGGTTGTCTCAACGGGATCTTCCGTGCGCTTTGCGATGTCGAAGCTGAAGCCGGCGTCCCCTTCCGGTTCATCATGCTGCACGATGCCGAAGACATGGTCGATCCCGCCGCGCTGGCCTTGGTCGACGCGGCGATGGACGACTTCGAATTCGTTCAGTTGCCGGTACTGCCGCAGCCGCAGCGCAAATCCCGCTGGATCGGCAGTCACTACCTCGAGGAATTCGCCGAGTCGCACGGCAAGACGCTGATCGTCCGCTCGTTATTGGGGGCCGGGATACCCGCTGCCGGGGTGGGCTGCGCCTTTTCCCGCGCGACGCTGGAAGCAATGGCGCGCCGGACGCAGGACGAAGGGCCTTTTTCGCACAAAACCCTGACCGAGGATTACGAGCTGGGTATCAAGGTCGGTAGCACCGGGGGGCGGTCCAAGCTGCTGCGGGTGCGAGGGGAAGACGGCGAACTCGTGGCCACGAGAGCATATTTCCCCTCTTCGTTAACCCATGCGGTCAGACAAAAGGCACGCTGGCTGCACGGTATCGCCTTCCAGGGGTGGGATCGGCTGGGCTGGAACGGGAACCTTGGTGAAAAATGGATGCGGATGCGAGATCGCCGCGGACCGCTGTCGGCCATCGTGCTTTTCGTCGGATACACCCTGCTCGTCGTCGTTGTGACGCACATCATCCTCGACTGGTTTGGCTATGCAATTCCATGGAAGAGCAGCGCAGTGCTGAACTTCATCCTGCTGGCAAACCTCGTCAGCCTGGCATGGCGAGCGGTCATGCGCTTTGCCTTTACGGCGCGCGAATACGGACTGGTAGAAGGGCTCAGGGCGGTTCTGCGCCTGCCTATATCCAACATCATCGCCATGATGGCTGCCCGGCGGGCGATCTTTTCCTACGTGCGCGCCTTGCGTGGCGAACCGGCGCAGTGGGACAAGACCGAACATGACGATCACCCGGCGGCTTTTGTCCTGCAACCGGGCGCCCGCTGATGAGGCGGTCGGACACGGCGCGCCGAGGCGCCCCCCTGGTGATGCTGGCGACCGTGATTGGTACATGGGCGGTATATCGGGCGGCTGTCTGGGAAACCCCGCAATTCCCGGGGTCGAACGTGGTCTTCAGCACGGGCGAAGGCGAGGCGCCACTCGTTGCCCAGGGAAGTGCGGTGCGATCGCCCACCGTGGCGCGTAACGGTCTGACCGCTCCTTGGCCGGCTCGGCTCGATGATCTTTTCCCGTCGACATCACAAGTGCAGGGCAGTTGGCTGTCCTCGCGGATTCGTATCGGACAGGTCGATCGATCGGCCTCCATCACCATGACCCAACTCGTTTCCCTTCCTGCCCCGGTCCCCGCATCGACCTCCCCATCGCCACCGAACGGCATCGCTCGGGTAAGTAATGCGACCACGGCGCTCCTCCAAGTAAACGGGGTTTCTCCGACCCCAGCGCCAGCTGCGGCCCAGACGCCGGCCCCGGTCCCGTCCAACCCGGTGACGCAAGGCGCCCCCTTCGTTCGGGGGCAGCCCGCACGCGACCGGTGGTCGGGTGATGCATGGGCGCTTTTTCGAGGAGGATCGCCATCGACCGTTTCGCTTTTGCAACCAAGTTATGGTCGCAGCCAGACAGGGGCGGTGCTGCGTTTCGATTTGGCGCCAGGATCTTCCCGGCGCCCACAGGCCTATGCCCGCGTGAGTTCAGCGATAAACGGGCCGCGTGAGCGTGAAGCTGCAGTGGGCGTCTCTGCGCGGCCGCTCGCCGTGCTCCCCGTGCGCCTTCATGCCGAAGGCCGTGTATTCGACGGGACAGGCGGGGCCGAAATCCGCGCGGCGGCCTTTGCCGTCACCGAACTGCCCGTCGCACCCTTGCCCGGCGGTTTCAACGGCGAGGTCTACGCGGCAGCTGGTTATGTTGCCGGCGACTTCGCGACCCCTTTCGTCGATGGGCAGGTGAGGGTGACGCGTACAATCACACAGGCGGGAAGTTTCCGGCTGGAGGCGGGCGGCGGTTCGTGGGGCGGGGCCCAGCGCGGCACCGGGCGGGTCGATGTCGGGCCGACCGTGGCCGCAAGTTTCCCGATTGGCTCGGTGAACGCGCGCCTTTCCGCCGACTACCGCATCCGCATCGCGGGCAATGCAGAGCCGGCGGACGGGCCGGCGATCACGCTGTCAGCCGGGTTCTAGCTGCGCGAAATTCGGGCAAGCGCCGTATTCGCCTTCAATCCGGGGCGGCGATGCATTAGGCGCGGGGGCATGGACGTCTACCTCCCCATCGCGAACCTTGCGGTCAACGGGCTGGTGATCGTCCTCCTCGGGCTGGTCACGGGCATCCTGTCGGGCATCTTCGGGGTCGGCGGCGGATTCCTGACGACGCCGCTGCTGATCTTCTACGGCATCCCGCCCACCGTTGCTGCCGCGTCCGCCGCCACGCAGGTGACCGGGGCCAGCGTATCGGGCGTGATTGCCCACGGGCGGAACAAGGGGGTGGACTACCAGATCGGGCTGGTCATCGTGGCTGGCGGCATGCTCGGCGCGCTTCTGGGGGCGGGACTGTTCAACCTGCTGCGCTCGCTCGGCCAGATCGATACCGTCATCAACATCCTCTACGTCATCCTGCTCGGCACCATCGGTTCGCTGATGCTGCGCGAGGCGCTGCAATCACTTGGCCTGGTGCAGAAGCCAGCGGGGCGAGCGTTGAGGCGGCATCACCCGTGGATCGCGGCGCTGCCCTATCGCTGGCGGTTCTATGCCTCCGGCCTCTACATCTCGCCAATCGCGCCGCTGATCCTGGGGCTGGTGGTAGGCACCCTGACGATGCTGATGGGCGTGGGCGGAGGGTTCATCATGGTGCCCGCCATGCTCTATATCCTCGGCATGAGCGCCAAGGTCGTCGTCGGCACCAGCCTGTTCAACATCCTGTTCATCACCATGCTGGTCACCATGGTCCACGCGCTGACGACGCGGGCGGTGGATATCGTGCTGGCCGGCCTGCTGCTGATCGGATCCGTCACCGGCGCGCAGCTCGGCACGCGGGTGGCGCAGTTCGCCAAGCCGGAACACCTGCGCCTGTCGCTGGCGCTGGTGGTGCTCTCGATCGCCGTGGTCATGGTCTACGGCCTGGCCGTGCAGCCAGGCGAGGTCTATTCGGTGGTGCCCCTGTGACAGGTTCCGTGACGCGCGCGATTCTCGCCTTTCTGCTGGCGCTGCTGGCGGCGGTGCCCTGCGCGGCGCAGGGACGCGATCCGGTGCTGGTGCCCGACATTTCCGAGCACGAGATCGTGCTGCGCCAGGGCTTTACCGGGGCCGACCTGCTGTTGTTCGGCGCCTTGCTCGAAGCCTCTGGCGGCCGGGCGACGGGCGAATACGATATCGTGGTGGTGTTGAAAGGCCCGGCCGAGCCCATCCGCATCCGGGAGAAGGAACGCTGGTTCGGCATATGGGTGAATGCCGACAGCACCGGCTACCGCTCGGTCCCCTCGTTCTATGCCATCGCCAGCTCACGCCCCATCGTGGACATCGTGGACGAGCGCACGGCGGCAATCTACGAGCTGGGCCTGCCCTGGTTGCAATTGTCCCCGACCGGCTCGATCGACCCCGAGGAACAGGCGCGTTTTTCCGCCGGCCTTGTCGACCTGCGCCAGCGGCAGGGCCTCTATGCCCAGTTCGAAGGTGGGGTGGAGGTGACCGAAGGCGTCCTCTACCGGGCGCGCTTCCCCATCCCGTCCAACGTGATCCCCGGCCGTTACGTGGCCGAGACCTTTGCCATCATCGACGGCCGCGTGGTGACCAGCGCCACGTCGGAAATCAAGGTCAGCAAGGAAGGCGTATCGGGCCGCATCGCCAGCGAGGCGCAGGATGCCTCGTTCTTCTATGGCCTGTTCGCCATCGGCCTGTCGCTGTTCATGGGGTGGGCGGCTAGCCGCATTTCCACCCTGTTCTGACGGGCCGCACGGCCTGCCCCCGGGCGTGCGATTGACGCGATTTTAACCTCGTCCGCCTAGCGCGATGCACAGTCGCAACAGCTTTCGGATCGAGCGTTACATGAACGAAATGCCGGGTAACCAGTTTGCCAACGCCGCCCCCGTCCAGCCGACCGAAGCCGAAATGCGCGCCTCGCGCAGCGCCGACAATGCTTCGCAACCGATCGGAGTGGTGCTGGAAATTGCCGGCTCCGGCTCGCAGATCGCGCTCGATCTCCTGCGGCTGAACGATTGCATGGCGGATACCGATCCCTCGATCGCGCTGGCGGGCCAGGTGGGCAGCCAGGTCAAGATCAAGACGCAGGACGGCTGGCTGCTCGCCAGCGTGCGCAACCAGCGGCAGGATCGCCGGGGCGATGGCAACGCGGTGATCGCCAATATCGACTTCATGGGCGAAGGGCTGGAGGAGAAGCTGACCGGCAAGATCCACAGCTTCCGCCGCGGCGTCACCCGCTATCCGATCCCCGGCGCCCTGTGCTATCCCGCCACGACCGAGGATCTTCGCCAGATCTACGCCAGCGACGGGCGCAGTTCGATCCAGATCGGCACCGTCTATCCCACCACCGACATCCGCGCCGGCATGTATATCGATGCCATGCTGGGCAAGCACTTCGCGCTGCTGGGGTCCACCGGCACCGGCAAGTCGACCAGCGCGGCGCTGATCCTGCACCGCATCTGCGAGGCCGCGCCGCAGGGCCACATCCTGATGATCGACCCGCACGGCGAATATTCCGCCGCGTTCCGCAACACCGGCCGCATCTTCGACGTGTCCAATCTGCAGATGCCCTACTGGCTGATGAATTTCGAGGAGCACTGCGAAGTGCTGCTGAAAAGCACCGGCAACGATCTGCAGAACGACAAGGACATCCTGGCCAAGTGCCTGCTTGCCGCGCGGCAGAAGAACCGCCTGGCCGAGACGATGGGCAAGATTACCGTCGATTCGCCGATACCCTACCTGCTGTCCGACCTCACCAACCTGGTGCAGGACGCCATGGGCAAGCTGGACAAGGCGACCAACACCGCGCCCTTCATGCGCATCAAGACCAAGATCGACGAGCTGAAACAGGACCCGCGCTACCAGTTCATGTTCTCGGGCATGCTGGTGGGTGACACGATGGCCGACTTCATCGGCAAGATCTTCCGCATGCCATCCGACGGCAGCCCCATCGCCATCATCGACGTGTCCGGCGTGCCGTCCGACATCACCAGCACCGTTGTCGCCGTGCTCAGCCGGCTGGTGTTCGATTTCGCCATCTGGAGCCGTAACGAGTCGACCAGCCCGATCCTGCTGGTGTGCGAGGAAGCGCACCGGTACGTGCCGAGCGAGAAGAACGCCGACGGCAACTCGGTCGGCCGGGTGCTCTCCCGCATCGCCAAGGAAGGCCGCAAGTACGGCATCAGCCTGGGCCTCATCACCCAGCGCCCCAGCGACCTTGCCGAAGGCGTGCTGTCGCAGTGCGGCACGATCATCTCGATGCGCCTCAACAACGATCGCGACCAGGCCTTCGTGAAAGCCGCCATGCCCGAAGGGGCGCGCGGCTTCCTCGATTCGATCCCGGCGCTGCGCAATCGCGAATGCATCATCTGCGGCGAGGGCGTCTCCATCCCCATCCGCGTCAGCTTCGATGCGCTGGAGGAATCTAAACGTCCCGCCTCGGAAGACCCGAGCTTCGTGGAACTGTGGAACAGGGGCGGCGGAGAGGAGGACATGGTCCACCGCACCGTGCAACGCTGGCGTGCGCAAGGGGCGTGACCTGAACCCGAACCCGCCTTGGCGGAAGCAGCTGACGGATGCCGTAGGCCAGCGTGGCCACGGCGCCTCGCTCACGTGCCGCGCGTGTCGCCGAACAGGTGGATGTGCAGCCTGTCGGTGACACGATAGCCGCGCTCCATCGCCAGCGGCGCGAGCCATGACAGCCGCTCGTGCAGGGTGGCGCTGGTCGTCCCTTCCGGCATCAGAAAGATGCGCTGCGGCGGGATGGCATGGGTGCCGGCAAGCGCGCTGACCTCGTCCACATCGCCTGGCGCAGCGATCACGAACTTCAGGAACGCGCGCTCGTCTGCCGCCCAGTGCGCCAGCATAGCGGGTTTCAGCGCCAGATCGGCCGGGTTGCCCGAATGGGCGAGCTTGGGGCTGACGTTGTACTGCGTGACCCGCGCGTCGACCGGGGCGGGCGGCATGACGGTGCCATTGGTCTCGATCTCCACCGCCATGCCGGGCAGCAGATCGAGCATCGCGGCAAGCTTGCCGGCCTGCAACAGCGGTTCGCCCCCGGTTACGACGAGGCGTTTCTGCCCCAGCGCGGCGATGCGGGCGGCGACGTCTGCCACGCCCAGCTCGAGCTGGTTCGCCCGTCGCGCAAAGGTGGCAGCCGAACGATGCGGCCGCGCGTCGCCGTCGAAATGCCAGGTGTAGGGCGTATCGCACCACACACAGGCAAGGTTGCAGCGACTGAGGCGCACGAAGGCGACCGGCGTCCCGGCGCTGGGGCCCTCGCCCTGCACGGAGGCGAAGATCTCGGGCTCACCCGGCGCCTGCGTCGCGAGAACCAGCGTCAAGCGGGGCCTATCCCAACCGTGCCAGCGCCGCGTCCAGCCGCGCGAACTCGGCGCTGTGGTGGGCATGATCGGCACGGGCCTTTTCGACCGCTTCCGGCTTGGCCCGCTCGACGAACGAGGGGTTTTCCAACCGCTTGCCCAGGCTATCGCGTTCCTTGGCGGCAGCATCGCGGGCCTTGGCCAGGCGGGCGCGCTCGGCCGCCACGTCGATGACGCCTTCCAGCGGGATCACGAACACGTCATCGCCCGCCACGACCTGCATGGCCGCACCGGCGGGCGCCTCACCCATGGTGACGGGGGTGAGCCGTGCTAGTCGCTCGATGGCCGCTGCGCTGCGTTCCAGCACGGCGGCGCCAGTGGCTGACGGGCTGGCGATGAAGGCAGGCAGTTTCTCGCCCGGCGGAATGCCAAGCTCGCTGCGTGCCGCCCGGGTGGCGGTGGTGAGGGCGATGGTCCAGTCGATGGCGTCGGTCGCCTGTTTGCTGACCTCGGCCTGCGGATCGGGCCACTTGGCGAGGATCAGTTCGTAGGGCCGGGCCACCCCCATGTGTTCGGCCTGCGCGTGCCACAGCTCCTCGGTCACGAATGGCATGAACGGATGCAGCATGACGAGGATCTGGTCGAGCACCCAGCCGGCGACCGCGCGGGTCTCGGCGGCGGCGTCTTCGCTCGCCCCCTCGGCAAACACCGGCTTGATCAGCTCCAGATACCAGTCGCAGAACCGGTCCCAGGCGAAGTGATAGACGGTGTTGGCCGCCGCGTCGAAGCGCAGGTCGGCCATCGCCTCGTCGAGCTTGGCGACAGTCTGCTGGACCTCGCCGATGATCCACTGGTTGGCTGCCAACCGCGCGGGCGGGGCAGCAATCGTGTCGGAGGCACCGATGCCGTTCGCCTGGCAGAACCGCGTGGCGTTCCACAGCTTGGTGGCGAAGTTGCGGTAGCCCTCGACGCGGCGTTCATCCATCTTGATGTCGCGCCCCTGGCTTTCCATCGCCGCCATGAAGAAGCGCAGCGCATCGGCGCCATAGCGGTCGATCAGGCCAAGCGGATCGACCACGTTGCCCTTGGACTTGGACATCTTCTGCCCATCCGCGGCGCGCACCAGGCCGTGCAGGTAGAGCGTGTTCCACGGGCGCTCGCCCATGTTGTAATAGCCCGCCATCATCATCCGCGCGTCCCAGAAGAACAGGATGTCGAAGCCGCTGATGAGCAGGTCGTTGGGGTAATGCTTTTCAACGAGGTCGGTCCGCTCGGGCCAGCCGAGCGTGGCAAAGGGCCACAGCGCGGAGGAGAACCAGGTGTCGAGAACGTCGTCGTCACGAGTGAGGGAGGCGTTGGGTCCGGCCAGCGCAAGCGCCTTGGCCTCGGTCTCCGCAACGTAGGCCGTGCCGTCCGCGTCGTACCATGCGGGGATCCGGTGGCCCCACCATAGCTGGCGGGAAACACACCACGGCTGGATGTTCTCCATCCAGTTGAAAAAGGTCTTTTCCCAGGTCTTGGGCACGATGGCTATCTCGCCGGAGCGCACCGCCTCGATCGGCTTCTTCGCCAGCTCGGCGGCATCGACATACCATTGGTCGGTCAGCCAAGGTTCGATCGGCACGCCGCCACGATCGCCGAAGGGGGTGGGGATGGTGCGCGGCTCGGCGTCGTGCTCGGTGCGCTCGCCGTCCTTTTCGACCACGTGGGGCACGAGGTGCCCGCTCGCCTTGAGCATGTCCACCACGCGCGCGCGCGCCGCGAAGCGGTCCATGCCGATGAGGCCCGCAGGCACCAACCCGTCGGCGGTCTGGCACACGGCGGCATCGGCATCGAGCATGTTGAGCATGTCGCCCGCCGCGATGCCCGCGCGCTTGCCTACCTCGAAATCGTTGAAGTCATGCCCCGGGGTGATCTTCACCGCGCCGCTGCCCAGCGCCGGATCGGCATGCTCGTCAGCCACGATCGGAATTTCGCGCCCGGTGATCGGCAGGCGGATCTTGGCGCCGCGCGCGACCAGTGCCCGGTAACGCTCGTCGTCCGGGTGGACCGCCACAGCCATGTCGGCGAGCATCGTCTCGGGCCGGGTGGTGGAAACGCGCACCTCGCCGCTGCCGTCGGCCAGCGGATAGGACAGCGTCCAGAAGCTGCCCTTCACGTCGCGCGTCTCGACCTCCAGGTCGCTGATCGCGGTCTTCAGCTTGGGGTCCCAGTTCACCAGCCGCTTATCGCGGTAGATCAGGCCGTCGTTGTAGAGGTCGACGAACACCTTGAGCACGGCCGTGGTGAAATTCTCGTCCATGGTGAACTGCTCGCGCGACCAGTCCATCGAACAGCCCAGGCGGCGCAGCTGGCGGGTGATCGTGCCGCCGCTCTCTTCCTTCCACGCCCACACCTTGTCGACGAAATCCTCGCGCGAATAATTGGCGCGCCTGTCACCGCTCGCCTCCATCTGCCGCTCCACCACCATCTGCGTGGCGATGCCGGCGTGGTCGGTGCCCACCACCCACAGCGCATCCTTGCCGCGCATCCGCTCGTAACGCACGACGATGTCCTGCAGCGTGTTGTCGAGCGCGTGGCCGATATGCAGGCTGCCGGTGACGTTGGGCGGCGGGTTGACGATGGTGAAGGGCTCGGCATCCGGCCGCTCGGGTCGGAACAGGCCGTTCGCCTCCCAGTGGGCATACCACTTCGCCTCGATCGCGGCGGGGTCGAAAGTCTTGGAGAGCTCGCTGGTCATGGCATGGCCCCTGCCATCGCAATCCGCCCAGTTCAACACGCGAAACGGTTGCTAGCCTTGCGATTTCCCCGCATAGGCCCGAAACGATGAGGGAATGGGCCGAGTATAGCCTGGACGAGAGCGGGGGACGGGTAACCGTCACCATCACGGGGCCGTTGATTGTCTCCAGCATCGGGCGGCTGGATCCGGAACTGCGCAAGCTTTCCGACAGCGTCCAGTTCGTCGACATCTCGGGCGCCAGTCCCATCGATACCGTGGGCGCATGGGTCGTCCACCGTTTCGCGGCTGACAAGGGCGCCGAGATCGTCGGCATGGACGACAAGGCCGAGGTGCTGCTCGAAACGGTGGAGCAGAGCGGCGCCGAAGCGCCGGTGGCCCCCAAGCGCAAGAAGATCTTCGGCCGGGTCACCGAACATGTCGGCATCAAGGTTATCGAATTCGGCCGGGGATTGCTGCACAACATCGCCTTCCTGGGTGCTATCCTCGTGTCGATGGGCGGGGTGTTGCTGCATCCGCGCCGGTTCCGCACCAAGGCGCTGGTGCGCCAGATGGAGCAGGTGGGCGTTTCCAGCCTGCCCATCGTCGGTTTGATGAGCTTCCTTATCGGCATCGTCATCGCCCAGCAGGGCGCGGTGCAATTGCAGCAGTTCGGCGCAGAGACGCTGACGGTGAACCTGGTCGGCCGCATCACCTTGCGCGAACTGGGCGTGCTGATGACCGCGATCATGGTGGCGGGCCGGTCCGGCAGCGCCTTTGCCGCGCAGCTCGGCACGATGAAGCTGACCGAGGAGATCGACGCCATGCGCACCATCGGCGTCAGCCCGATGGAAGCGCTGATCATCCCGCGGATCCTGGCAGCCGTGATCATGATGCCCTTGCTGGGTTTCTACGCCTGCGTGTGCGCGGTGATCGGCGGCGCGGTGATCGGCGACGTGCTGCTCGACATTCCCTTCCTCACCTTCCTCGCCCGCATCCAGGAAGTCGTCCCCCCCACCGATTTCTGGGTGGGCGTGGTCAAGGCGCCGGTGTTCGGCCTGATCATCGCGCTGGCCGGCTGTTACCAGGGAATGCAGGTGGAAGGGAACGCCGAGGAAGTGGGCCTGAGAACCACGGCCGCCGTGGTGCAGGCGATCTTCATGGTCATCGTGGTCGACGCCTTCTTCGCCGTGTTCTTCTCCAGTATCGGGTGGATCTGATGGCCGAGGATTACGACGAAGACGACAGCCCCGTCGCCAATTTCGACGATGTGGACGAGGATATTCCGCAGCGTTTCACCGGCGATCACCCGATCAGCATCCGCGGCTTGCGCAACTGCTTTGGCAAGCAGGTGATCCACGAAGACCTCGATCTGGACGTCAATCGCGGCGAGATCCTGGGCATTGTTGGTGGATCGGGCACCGGCAAGAGCGTGCTGATGCGCTCCATCATCGGCCTGCAGATCCCCGACGACGGGACGATCGAGGTGTTCGGCAACGACATCACCGCGGCAGAGCCCGACGAGGTGATCGGCGTGCGCAACCGCTGGGGCGTATTGTTCCAGGGCGGCGCCCTGTTCTCGACCCTGACCGTGGGCGAGAACGTGCAGGTGCCGCTGAAGCAGTTCTATCGCGAACTCAGCCAGCGGCTGTTGAACGAGATCAGCCTTTACAAGGTGGTCATGACCGGGCTGCCCGCCGAAGCGGCAAGCAAGTTTCCCAACGAGCTTTCGGGCGGCATGAGGAAGCGCGCCGGCCTGGCCCGCGCGCTGGCGCTCGACCCGGAACTGTTGTTCCTCGATGAGCCGACTGCCGGCCTCGACCCCATCGGCGCGGCCAAGTTCGACGAACTGCTGCGCGAACTGACCGATACGCTGGGGCTGACGGTGTTTCTCATCACCCACGATCTCGACACGCTCTACGCCATCTGCGACCGGGTGGCCGTGCTGGCGGACAGGCAGGTGGTGGCCGTGGGCACGATCCCCGAACTGCTCGAGACCGAGCATCCGTGGATACAGGAATATTTCAACGGCCCGCGCAGCCGCGCCGCGGCCGCCACCAACGATCGGCTGACGGACACTCGCGGGAAAGCGATGGACAAGCCGACAGGCGCGAAGGCATAGGGGCAAGCGAATGGAAACTCGTGCCAATCATGTCTGGGTCGGAGCGATCACGCTGCTGTTGCTGGCCGGCGCAGCGGTGTTCTTCGTGTGGCTTGCGGGCCTGTCGAACCGGGACAACAAGGAATACGACATCTTCTTCGAGCAGTCGGTGGGCGGCGTCGCGCAGGGATCGACCGTGACCTACAACGGCGTGCCCGTGGGGCAGGTGACCGACATCTCGATCTGGGACAAGGATCCCGAGTTCGTCAAGGTGCGCATCCGCCTGAAGGACGAAACCCCGATCCTGATCGGCACCGAGGCGAGCGTTTCCGCCAGCTTTACGGGCACCGCGAACATCTCGCTGACGGGCGGGCAGAGCAACCAGCCGCCGATCACCTGCGAAACCACCGATTGCCCGGAAGGCGTGCCCGTCATCCCGCCTGCGCCCGGCGCGCTGGGTGAAATCCTCGCCAGTGCCCCGCTGCTGCTGGAACGGCTGGCCACGCTGACCGAACGGCTGACCCGCGTGCTGGACGACGACAATCAGAATTCCATCGCTGGCATCCTGCGCAACACCGACGCGATTAGCGCAGAGTTCGCCAATGCCTCGCCCGAGGTGCAGCGCACGCTGGTGGAACTGCAGAGCACGCTGGCCCAGTCGACGCAGACGCTGGCGAGCTTCGATCGCACGCTGGGGTCGGTCAACACCCTGGTCGAACGTGACGGGCAGGCGATCAGCGCGGACACGCGCGAGACGCTGGCATCCGCCCGCCAGGCCGCCGCGGCGCTGGAATCGGCGATGGCCAATGTCGAGCCACTGACCCGCCAGCTGTCGCAGGACACGCTGCCGGCGGCCAACGCCGCGCTGCGGGATATCCGCGCAACCAGTTCCAGCCTGCGCTCGATCACCGAGCGTATCGAGAACGAAGGCGCGACCAGTCTGCTGGGTGGCCCGACGCTGCCCGATTACGAACCCAATTGACCGTGATACCGGCGCTGCTTCCGGCGCGAAAGGGATGCGCATGAACCCGTTTAAATCCACGCTCGTCGCGCTCACCGCAGCCGCAGCGCTCTCCACGAGCCTGGCTGGCTGCATCAGCTTCGGGCCCGACGCGCCCGAGCAGTTGCTCACGCTGACCCCGACTGCGACGGTCCCTAGCGGTTATTCCTCCGAAGGGCAGGTCGCCAACGCCCTGTCGGTGGAGGTTCCCACGGTCGCCCAGCGCCTCAACGTGCCGCGCATCCCGGTGACCACGTCGGACAGCACGCTGGCTTACCTGGTTGACGCGGTATGGGTGGAAAAGCCCGCCGAACTGTTCCGCACCGTCCTGTCGGAAACCATCCGCGCCAAGGGCAACCGCCTTGTGGTCGCAGACGAGGACCTGGAGTTTGCCGCAAACACCCGCCTTTCCGGGACGCTGGTGGCGATGGAGTACGATGCCGTCACCTCCAGCGCGGTCGTGCGCTATGATGCCGTGCTCGAGATGGCGGGCGGCCGCGTGCTGACCCAGCGTTTCGAGGAGCGCGTGCCAGGCGTCCTGCCCGAGGCGACCGCGGTGGGCGCAGCGCTCAACCAGGCGACGAACGCGGTGGCCGATCGCGTGGCGGAGTGGGTGGGCTAGGCTCCTGCCTCAAGGCGCGTGATGGCGGCGGCGAACTGCGCGGCTTTTTCGAACGCTTCCAGCCGCAGGACACGGACCTTTTCGGCCTCCTGTTCCCAGCCCCACAGCTCGGCCTGCCAGTCTTCCTCCGCATTGGCGGCGGCATAGAGCGCGGGCGCATCCGCCCCCGGTTCCAGCGCCGCCAGCGCCACCACCAGCGATCCGGCGAGCGAGGCCAGCGTGAGCAGCGCGGCGAGAGTGAAATCGTCCTCACCCTCCAGCCGAGCGCCCAGCGCTGCCATGGTCGCAGGGTCATGCGGCTTGTGGACGATCCCGCTGGTGCGTTCGAAGGTCACGGAGTGACGCGCTTCGCAGGCGGCAAGCAAGGGCTCCCACAGCGCCTGCTGGCGATGCCACAGCGGCTCGTCCGGCTCTGCGCGGTAACATAGCGTGTCGGTGTCGGCGTAGCTGAGCAGCTTGGCCACGGTTGCCGCGCGATCGGGGCGGATAACGTCGATTGCCAGGTCGGCCATGTCGCGAAAGATGAAGCCGCGCGGATCGATCGTGTCACCCTGCGCACGCCATTCCCCGGCCAGCAGGTCAGCCAACGCGCGGCTCGGCACGACCTGTGCCGCGCCCTTTTGCGTGCGGATCGGTCGGCCATCCAGGGTAACGCGCCATCCGCCGGCGCCCTCTTCCACAGCGACATCGGCGTAGAATCGCTTCATCGGGTGTCGCGCGTCTCGTCGATTGTGGGCGATTTCCATCGGCGCGCCAAGGTCCGCGGCAGCCAGAAGAATTCGAACAGGCCGAAGAACATTAGGCCGTATCCCAGCACGTCTGGCCCTGAAACCTTGCCGGCAAGGATCATCATGCCGCCCACCACCAGCAGCACGCCGCCCAGCCGCATCAATTGCAGCATCCAGAACCGCGCTGCGGCAGGGTCGGCGGGGGCGGGATCGGGGGATGAGGTGTTCCTGGGTTCGTCAGCCATCGAGCAGTTCCTGCAAATGCGCCGCATCGCGCGCCACGGCCTCGGCCCCGGCGGCAAGCAGCTCGTCCTCTTCGTGATAGCCCCAGGCCACACCCAGCGCGCGCGTGCCTGCGGCGACGGCCATCTCGATGTCGTAAACCGTGTCGCCGATCATCACCGTCTGTTCGGGGGCGGCGGCGGCGTCTGCCATTGCGGCGAGCAGCATGGCGGGATCGGGCTTGGAGGGATGGCGGTCGGCCGTGTGGAGCGTTGCGAACAGCGCACCAAGCGAATGCGTCGCCAGCGTGGCGGCCAGCCCGCGGTCGGACTTGCCGGTGGCGACCCCCAGCGTCCAGCCATGGCCGTGCAGGTGGCGCAGCAGATCGGCGATGCCGTCGAACAGCGGTTCGCGAAGGGAGCCATCCTGCCGCGCGGCGAAAAAGGCCTCCTTGTAGGCGGCGACGGTTGCGGCCAGCGCTGCCTCGTCCAGCGCGGGATCGAGCCGCCGCACCGCCTGCGGCAGGCTGAGGCCGACGATGCGGCGCACCTGTGCCGGCGGCGGCGGCGGGTGGCCGGTATCGGCAAAGGCGCTCGCCATGGCCCTGCATACGGCGGCCTGCCCATCCACCAGCGTGCCATCGCAATCGAACACGGCCAGTTTCATGCTGCGAACCGCTCCATCGCCTGTGCCAGGTGGGGATTACCCTGAGTGCGGTGGCCATCCGCGATCCGCTCGCGCTCGGCACTGGAGTTTTCCTGCGAGAGCTTGAAGGTGGAACGCCACTCTTCGACCTCCATCCGATACCCGATGATGCCTTTAACCAGGTTGGCCCACAGCGCCCCGCCCGCCTCCGCAGCGCGCCACGGCGAGCCGCCCAGCCGGCCTTCCTGCCGGGCGATCAGGTGTTGGAAAAAAGTCTCGAGCCCGGCATCGTCCATGCGCACCACGCGCCCCGCCATCTCCAGCGCGACGTAGTCCCATGTCGGCACCGTGTCGCGGTCGTCGTAGAAACGCGGGCTGACGTAGCCATCGGGTCCGTTGACCACGGCCAGCACTTGCGCGCCATCCAGCGCCCCTGCCATCGCATTGCGGCGCGACATGTGGAATTGCAGGACGCCGTCGGCCCAGACGAAAGGGGTGTGGACGACCTGCGGGCCTGCGGGGGTCGCGGCGAAGACCATGCCGAACCCCACCTCCTCGATCAGCGCGTGGAAGCGGGCGTGGTCATGGCTGCGAAACAGTGGTTCGGGATGCATCAGCGGCCCGTGGCCTTGCCGCCCCTCCCGGCGGACCGACCAGCGCCGCCACGGACCGGGTTTTTCGACGCAGACGCTGGCGCAGGCGCACGTCTGGGGCCCAACCCCTTCGGGCCTACCTTCTTCGTATCCGCCTTCTTCACATCGGCCTTTTTCGCAAGAGGCTTCCTGGCCCCCGGCTTCGCCCCCGCCTTTGCATCATCAGCGGCTGGCCCCCGCGATTTGCGTTCGCCCCGGCGCGCCTTGCGGTACTGCTTGGCATGGGCCTTGGCCGCCTGCTTCTTCTCGGTCTTCGATCGCTCGGGCGGCGGAGGGGCGACGGGGCCGGCATCGCTGACACCTGCGTCGAAGCCCAGTTGCGCCATGCTCGCCGCAAAGTGTTCGGGCAGTTCGGCGACCGCGTCGATGTCGTCTCCGCCGGGGCCCTCGATGATCAGCCGGCGGGCGTGGAGGTGCATCTTGCGGCTGATCGAGCCGGTCAGATAGGCTTCCTTGCCGCCGTACTTGGCATCGCCCACGATGGGATGCCCGATGGCCGCCATGTGCACGCGCAACTGGTGCGTGCGCCCGGTAAAGGGTTGCAGTTCGACCCAGGCCGCGGCGTTGCCCGCCCGCTCCACCACGCGGTAGGCGGTGCGCGCGGGCTGCCCGTTCTCGGTGTCGATATGCATCTTCTCGCCGCCGCTGGCCGGCTGCTTGGCAAGCGGCGCATCGACCGTGCCCTCGTGCAACTGGGGCACGCCAACGACCAGCGCCCAGTAGATCTTCTTGGCGGTGCGGCCGGAAAAGCGCTTCGAAAAGAACGCCGCGCTGCTGGCGGAGCGGGCGACCAGCAACACGCCCGAGGTATCCTTGTCGAGCCGGTGGACCAGGCGCGGGCGCGGCTCGTCCTCGTTCGCATAGGCATCGAGCAGCCCGTCGACGTGGCGCGTGGTCTTGGTGCCGCCCTGCGTGGCCAGGCCGGGCGGCTTGTTGAGGATCAGCGCACCCTTCGTGCGGGTGATCAGCATGGCCTCGGCCGCGGCCTCGTCCTCGGGCGAGAGCGCGGGGCGCGCTCGCTGGGTCCGCGCCGTATCCTCGCCGCCCGGAGGGACCCGCAGGACCTGCCCTGCGGCGATGCGATCCTCGGGCTTTACCCGCTTGCCATCCACCCGCAGCTGCCCGGTGCGTGCCCATCTGCTGATCGTGCCGAAGCCGACCTGCGGCAGGTGGCGCTTGAACCACCGGTCCAGCCGCACGCCGTCATCGTCGGCATCGACGGTGAACTGGCGCACCTCGTTGGCGTTGTCCTGCGCGGGCATCAGGCGAACGCCTTCGTAGCGAAGACGCCGAACGCAAAGCCGGTCACGCCGAGCCCGACCGACAGCATGAGGTAGATCGCCGCCAGCCCCACCTGCTGTCGCTCTATCAGGAAGGCAAGCTCCAGGCTGAAGGCGGAAAAGGTGGTAAATCCGCCCAGCAGTCCCACGCCCAGCAGCAGGCGAAGCTGCTCCGCATTCTCGGGCGCGGCCCTGACGAGCCAGCCGGCCAGCGCTCCCATCAGCACGCTGCCGAGCGTGTTGACCGCCAGTGTGGGGAAGGGGAACAGGCCGACGACGGGCGGCCCAAGCCACCAGGTGACGGCACGGCCAAGCTGGTAACGGGCGACCGCGCCGATACCGCCGGCAAGCGCGACCGATAGCGAGGCCCAGAGCTGGGGGAGGGTGGTGGACATGGCTTTCCCCTTAGACTCGGAGCGGCCAAGGGGAAAGCGTTGCCTTGCGCATCATGCGCGCCGACGCGAATGATGCACGGCCCACATCGTTTGGCAAACGCCGGCCTTGCATCCCCACGGTTCTTGCTTTCGCCCGGTATCATCGGAAATGGGCCTCGCCGCCACGAGGGAGCAACGTTCATGACGGCCAATCCTCCCAGCCGCATCGCCATCATCGATTACCTGCGCGGCCTCGCCAGTCTCGTAGTCGCGTGGTTCCATCTGACGAATTTATATGAACCCACATCGACGGTGCGCACGTCAGGTGCGCTTGGCTATCTCGGCGTCGATTGCTTTTTCGTGATCTCGGGATTTGTACTTCCCTACCTTCTGAGCGGTGTGCGCGGTGGATACACGCTGGCCAGTTTCCCGCGCTTCATGGCCCGGCGCACGGTGCGTCTGGAGCCTGCGTTTCTGGTATCGATCGCGATGGTCATCGTGCTGTGGGAGCTATCGGCGCTGCGGCCGGCTTTCGCGGGAGAGATCCCTGCGTTCACCGTGCCTCATGTTCTGGCGAATGCCCTGTACCTGGTGCCGGTCACGCAATACGAGTGGCTGCAGCCGGTGTACTGGACGCTTGCATACGAACTGGTTTTCTACATCGTCATCGGGTTGATCTTTCCGCTGATTGCCGCCGGACCGGTAAGAGATGGGCGATCACAATTGCCTTTTCTGTTCGTCGTCGGGGCGCTGATGGCGCTCGCCGCGTTGCAAGTGATCGGCGCGCAGTGGATCCTCTTCGTGATGGGACTGTTCGTGTACAAGGCCGTGGTCGAGCGGATTGGTACTGGTCTGCTGGTTGCGGGGCTTATCGCAAGCACCGCCGTGATGGTACTGGGCAACCGTGCGGATGCTGCCGTGGTCGGTTTGCTGACGGCGGTGGTAATCGTTCTGGGCCGCGGCTTCGCGCTGTCGGACCGCGCGGAGCGGATTTTTGGCGGACTTGGCCTCATCTCCTATTCCCTGTATCTGGTGCATATTCCAATCGGCGGCAGACTGGTGAATTTCGGCAAGAATTTCACCGATGGCAATATGGCGGCCGAACTTGGCCTTTCGTTGTTTGGGCTGGCGGTATCGCTGGTGGCGGCGGTGGTCTTTTTTCTGTTGATCGAACGGCCGGCCCACAACCTCTCGCGGCGCATCGCCATGACCAGGCCGCGTCCGGGACCCAACGGCGGCGAGGCCAGGGCCGACGGGTGAGCGACTGCCGAAAGGCTTGCTTTTGCGCGATTGGGACCGTATTGGCCCGTTCGTGTCGCCGATCCAGAACGGATTCGGTCCGATTTTCATTGGTTACTTGAATGGTGCAACCCGCGCCGATCGCTCGCGGGCTCTCCCTGTTACGGTTCTGAAAGGTGGCTTAGGTTTTATGCAGATCGTCGTCCGCGATAACAATGTCGAGCAGGCCCTCCGTGCGCTCAAGAAGAAGTTGCAGCGCGAAGGGGTGTATCGCGAGATGAAGCTGCGCCGCCACTACGAAAAGCCGAGCGAGAAGCGCGCACGCGAAAAGGCTGCCGCCGTGCGCCGCGCCCGCAAGCTGGAGCGCAAGCGCATGGAACGCGACGGCGTGAAGTAAAGGCGCGGGCGGGTTCGTCCCGCCGCCGCTGACCCGGCCACGGCCGGGCGCTGTGCAGGGCGAATGCCCTTGCCTCGCAAATGTAGCTAAGCCAAAGGGGCGTGGAACTCATCTTCCGCGCCCCTTTCGCGTGGCGCAATCCTCGACAGGACGACACCAATGACCGAAGTGACCCGCGTTCCCCTGCAGCCAATCGCCAAGGGGTCGCTCACCAAGCTCTGGCTCGGCGTGCTTGCCGCCGTGCTGCTCGCGGCCGGCATCGCCTGGCTTGCCATGCCCGCCGGCGTCAGCGTGGAAGTGGTGCGCGCGGGTGAGGGGCCCAGCCCGACGGCCAATGACGTGGTCTTCGTGAATTACACCGGGCGCCTGGACGATGGCACGGTGTTCGACCGCTCCCAGCCGACCAACCTGCCGGTCGAGGGTGTCTTCCCCGACGGCACGCCGCTGCCGCTGTCGGACATGGTTCCCGGCTTCACCCAGGCGATGGTGCAGACGCAGAAGGGTGGCCAGTACACGGTCGTGATTCCTTCCGACCTCGCCTTCGGAGCCGATGTGCCGCCGGGCGGGCCGATCCCGCCGAACGCCGACCTCACCTTCGATGTCGAGGTGGTGGACTTCATGACGCGGGAGGATTTCGACCAGCGCCTGCAGACGCTGCAGCAGATGATGATGCAGCAGCAGATGCAGGGTGGTGCTCCTGCGGCTCCGGGCGGTGCGGCTGGCGCGGTGCCGCCGACAGAACAGGACGGCCCGCCGCAATAAGGTGCGCCAAGGCGCCCCACCGCGCATCGCTCATCGCGCATCGCTCATCTTTTGCTCATGACCCCGCGTGCGCTGGCTGGCATCGTGCCAGCAACGCAGGCGAGGGGACATACGGGTGAGTCAACGAATTAAGCCGGCCACAGAGGCGCCCGGGCACGACGGCTTGCAGGACTGGCCGCTGCGACCCTGGCTCTATGCCCTGATCGGGGGCGGTGCCGGCCTCGCGGTCCACCTGCTGTTCAACGGCGGCGCGGGTTCGCGCGCCGGGTCCGCCATCGCCGCCTTTGCCTTTTTTGCCGCGCTTGGCCTGGGCTTCACCCTGCGGCCCGACCGCCCGCGCGACTCGATCATTTTCTCGCTCGGCCTCGGCACGGTAATGGCGGGTATCGCCTTCCTCGCCATCGACGCAGGCGACCGGCTGGCGGGCGAGGAGTTCGGCTTTGCGGCGGGCGTGTTCTTCAGCCTGCTGGCAATCCCGCTGTTCCAGTCGGACTTTCACCGCCGCCGCTGGGCGACGCCTTACCGCGAGACGCATTTCCACGTCTGGACCGACGCGGTCAGCGCGGGCGGGGCGCTGGCCTTCATGCTCCTCAGTTTCGCGCTCATCTGGCTGTTGGATGCGCTGTTCATCCTCGTCGGTATCGAGCTGATCGGCCAACTGTTCCGGACCGACTGGTTCGCCGGGCTCTTCCTCGGCGCGACCTTCGGGGCGGGCCTCGGCGTCCTGCGCAACCAGCTCGCCATCATCGGCACGCTGCAACGCGTGGTCATGCTGGTGCTCTCACTGCTTGCCGTGCCCTTCGCAGCAGCGATCCTGGTCTTCGTGGTCATGCTCGTGTTCTCGGGCGGAGATGCGCTGTGGAACGCGACCGACAGCGCCACGCCGGTGCTGCTCGCCTGCGCGATCGGCTGCTTCGTGCTGGTCAACGTGGTGGTGCGCGACGATGACGATTCGCGCAGCGGCAACGTGGTGATGCAGGCGGCAGCGCTTGTGCTGGCGGCGGCAATCTTTCCACTGACAGTCTTTGCCGCGGTCAGCATGGGCATCCGTATCGGGCAGCACGGCCTCAGTCCGGAGCGGCTGTGGGCGCTGGTCGCCATTGCCATCGCGACCGCCTATGGCCTTGCCTACTGGGTCGCCATGGCGCGCGGACGACTGGCGGGCTGGGCGCATCACCTGCGCCGGGCCAACCTTCATCTTGCGGCGGGGAGCTGCCTCGTAGCGCTGGTGCTGGCCTTTCCCTGGCTGGATTTCGGGCGCATTTCGGCGAAAAACCAGCTGGCCCGGCTCGATCGCGGCGAGGTGAGCGTGGCGGACTTCGATTTCGAAGCACTGCGCTGGGATTTCGGCGAGGCCGGACGCCGGGCGCTGGCGCGGATCGCTGCGGGAGAGGGCGAGGCGGCACAGCTTGCCGCCGAGGTGCAGGCCCGCGCCGAGCGTTACCCGGTGACCGATAGACGTCGATCCTTCGATCCGGGGGCATTGGCGTTATCCTTCGAGGATGCCCGCCTGCGCGGTTGGGTGCGCAGTCATGTCGCGGCCAACCCATGGCAGTGCAGCCCCGCCTGCGTGGCAATCGATCTTGGCCAGGAAGGCGACCGGCGGCGCGTGGCGCTCGTGAGTGCACGCTCACGCGAACTCGTCGCTTTCCGGGACGACGGCTTGGCCGATCTGCCCGCGCCCGTCCCGGCGCCGCCGACGCCCGATACCGCAATCGCGCCCGGCGATGTCGAGGTCCGCTCGTTCGAAGGCCGGCAGATCTTCGTCAACGGCCGGCCCGTGGGCGAACCCTTCGAATAGCTTGAAGCCTGCCCCCACGCTCGCTAGGGCGCAGGGCATGTCCGTGACCCGTGAAGAAGTGGCGAAAATCGCCTCGCTGGCGCGCATCCGCATGGCCGAGGAAGACCTCGACCATCTGGTGCCCGAGTTCAACAAGATCCTCGAATGGGTCGAGCAGCTTGGCGAGGTCGATACCAGCGGCGTCGAACCGATGACCGCGGTGATCGAACAGAAACTGCGCCTGCGCGACGACGTGGTCGATGCCGATCCGCTGACCGGTGGCGGCAAGCGTAACGCGGTGCTGGCCAATGCCCCTGCCGCCGAACACGGGTTCTACGGCGTGCCCAAGGTGATCGAATGATGAGCGAGCTTACCGATCTTGGCGTGCGGCAGATTCGCGATGGCGTCGCCGCGGGCGACTTTACCGCGCGGGAAGTGGCCGAGGCGTGCAACGCCGCCGTGGCCGCGGCTGGCGGACTCAACGCCTTTATCGTCGCCACGCCCGAAAAGGCGCTGGAGGCTGCCGATGCGGTGGACGCCGCGCGCGGCAGGGGCGATGCCCTTGGGCCGATGGCCGGCGTGCCGATCGGCATGAAGGACCTGTTCGCCACCAAGGGCGTGCAGACCACGGCGGCGAGCCGCATCCTCGAAGGCTTCGTCCCGCCCTACGAGAGCACTGTCAGCCAGAAGCTGTGGGATGCGGGCGCCGGCATGCTCGGCAAGCTCAACATGGACCAGTTCGCCATGGGTTCGTCCAACGAGACGAGCTATTTCGGCAATGTCGCCTCGCCCTGGCGCAAGGAAGGTTCGAACGCGGCGATGAGCCCCGGCGGCTCGTCGGGCGGCACCTCGGCTGCTATTGCCGCGCGGCTGTGCCCGGCGGCGACCGGTACCGACACCGGCGGCTCGATCCGTCAGCCCGCTGCCTTCACCGGAATCTGCGGCATCAAGCCGACCTACGGGCGCTGCAGCCGCTGGGGTGTGGTGGCTTTCGCCTCCTCGCTCGATCAAGCCGGACCGATGGCCCGCAGCGTCGAGGATTGCGCCATCATGCTGGGTGCCATGGCCGGGTTCGACCCCAAGGATTCGACCAGCCTTGATGCGCCCGTGCCCGACTGGTTCGGCGGCCTGGACGCCGATCTGCGCGGCAAGAGGGTCGGGGTGCCGCGCGAATACCGCATGGACGGCACCGATCAGGCTATCCTCGACAGCTGGGACAAGGGCGCCGAGTGGCTGCGCGATGCCGGGGCCGAGATCGTCGAGGTCAGCCTGCCGCACACGAACTACGCGCTGCCTGCCTACTACATTGTCGCCCCCGCCGAAGCCTCGAGCAACCTCGCCCGTTACGACGGCGTGCGCTACGGTCTGCGCGACCTGCCGGAAGGCGCAGGTTTGCAGGACATGTACGCCGCCACGCGTGCCGACGGTTTCGGCGACGAGGTCAAGCGCCGCATCATGCTGGGCACTTACGTGCTGAGCGCCGGGTTCTACGATGCCTATTACACGCAGGCGCAGAAAATCCGTACGCTGGTGCAGCGCGATTTCGAGGCGGCGTTCGACCAGTGCGACGTGATCCTCGCGCCCACCACGCCGACCGCCAGCTTCCCGCTGAACTCGCTGAACGACGATCCGCTGACGATGTATCTCAACGACGTGTTCGCCGTGCCCGCCAGCCTAGCCGGGCTTCCGGCGATGAGCGTGCCCGCGACGCTGACCGCCGACGGCCTGCCGCTCGGCCTCCAGCTGGTCGGCCCGGCGATGGACGAGCAGGGCGTATTGAACGCCGGCCTCGCGATCGAGCAGCGCGCCGGGTTCACTGCAAAGCCGGCCAGGTGGTGGTGAAGACCAGCGTGCCGGTCGATAGGCGATCGGCAGCGCTGCGGTGCATTCGCCAGCGGTTGCGCGCCGTGCTAGGACGGTATCCGTTACTGTTCATGACCGTGCAGAAATGGCGCGGCAGCGGGCAGCGCTTTCG
Source organism: Aurantiacibacter arachoides (assembly GCF_009827335.1). GTDB lineage: Bacteria > Pseudomonadota > Alphaproteobacteria > Sphingomonadales > Sphingomonadaceae > Alteraurantiacibacter > Alteraurantiacibacter arachoides. The sequence goes on from NZ_WTYH01000001.1 coordinate 429,579, forward strand.
CAGCCTGCTGGCGGACGGTACCGACATCGTGATCGAAGGCTTTCCGCGCTCCGCAAACAGCTGGACCGTACGCGTGCTTCGCTATTGGCAGAGGCCACGGGTTGTGCAGATCGCGCATCATCAGCATTCCGAGGCACAGGTCCTTGCAGGCGTTGCACGCGCCTTGCCGGTTGTCGTGCTGCTGCGCGATCCCGGAGATGCCGTCGAAAGCCTGCACGAACTCGACGGCACCGATCTCGACTGGGGACTACGGCGATGGACCAGCTTCTATCGCGCGGTTGAAGGCGTGGTCGATGGTGTGGTCATCGCCACCTTTCCCCAGGCGACAAAGGATTTCGGCAGCGTCGTCGAGCGGGTAAATGCCCGCTTCGGCACGGATTTCGCATTCGGCCCGACCGACGAGGCCCTGTTTGCGCGCATCACCTCGCGGATGTACGATACCGGGTATCCCCATACAGCACGGCGGCAGCGTTCGGCCGACCCAACCCTTGCGCTCGATCCGGACCAGCTGGCCGAGGCGCGTTCGCTGTATCGCCGTCTGGCCGACAGGGCCGAAGGCACCGCGACGTGAACGGCGTTGCCGAACCCTCCGCAACGAACGGCAGGCCGCCGCGCCGGGACCGCTTCGTGGTGCTCGACAGCTGGCGCGGACTGGCCGCGCTCGGCGTGGTCTGGCATCACGTCAACGCGCCCAACGCCTTCTTCATGAACCCGCTGCACGACCACATGGACATGGCGGTCGATTTCTTCTTCGTGTTGTCGGGCTTCGTCATCGCCGCCAGCTACGGCGAGCGGCTGGCTGAAGGCTTCTCGCTGGGCAAGTTCATGTTCCTGCGTTTCATGCGGCTATGGCCGCTCCACGTGGTGGTGCTTGCCGCCTTCGTGGTGCTGGAACTCGTCTTCCTCGGCTTAGGCTCGTTCGATTTCCTGCAGGGGCGCGAGCCTTTCGGCGCCGGGCGCAGCCCTGCCGAACTGCTGGCGACGACCTTCCTCTTGCAGGAATACTTTTTCCCACACCGGTATCCGTGGAACACGGCCTCATGGAGCATCTCTGTCGAGCTGGGGCTCTACCTGTTTGCCGGCGCGGTGTTTCACCTTTTCGGGCGGCGCGCCGTGCCTGCCGCGCTGTTGGTGAGCCTTGCGGCTGGCCTTGTCCTGATGAGTCTCGACGACCTCACCTGGAGCGGTGTGCTGCGCGGCCTGACCGGGTTCGGCCTCGGCATCGCGTGCCAGTGGGTCTGGCAGCGCACCCGGGACCTGCGCTTCGCCGCGGGCACGGCAACCCTTGCCGAACTGGCGATGGTGGCGGCGATCCTTGCATCCATCGCGTTCGTGAGCGTAGCCTTGGTGACGGACCTCGTCTTCGCGCTGGGCGTGTGGCTGTTCGCCTACCAGCGCGGCGCGGTCAGCCGGCTGCTGCTGCGTCCCGCTTTCGTCTGGCTCGGCACGCTCAGCTACTCGATCTACATGGTCCACGGCATGGTCGTGGGCCGGACCTACGACGTGCTGGGCCTCGTCCAGTCGTCGACGGGTGTCACCCTTGCGCAGAGCGGTCTTGGCGGCGCAGACCGGCTGCTGCTCGGCCCGGCGGGCGCGCTGGCGGTCTTCGCCGCGATGCTGGCGATGACGGTGGTGGTGGCCTGGGTCACCTGGCGCTTCGTGGAGGACCCTGCGCGGCGCTGGTCGAAGCGACGAGCGGAGCGCTGGGGCGCGGGAGCGGCGGAGCGGGCGGCGCCTACTATCTGACAGGCTTGCGCCCGCCGCCGCAGGCTTTATCGGAGGCAGTCATGAGCAACTATCGCATCCACGGCGCCACAGGCGAATGGGAGGTCGTGATCGGCCTCGAGGTTCACGCGCAGGTCACCTCCAACGCCAAGCTGTTCTCGGGCGCCTCCACGGCCTTCGGGGCGGAACCCAACAGCCAGGTCTCCCTCGTCGACGCGGCCATGCCCGGGATGCTGCCGGTGCCCAACCGCGAATGCATCCGCCAGGCCGTGCGCACCGGCATGGCGATCGAGGCGCAGATCAACGCCTGGAGCCGGTTTGACCGCAAGAACTACTTCTACGCCGATCTGCCGCAGGGCTACCAGATCAGCCAGCTCTACCACCCCATCGTGGGCGAGGGATCGCTGACCATCGATGCGGACGAGAAGGCTGGCATCCCTGCCGACAAGGTCATCGGTATCGAGCGCATTCACGTGGAGCAGGACGCCGGCAAGCTGATGCACGATCAGCATCCTACGATGAGCTACGTCGACCTCAACCGCGTCGGCGTGGCGCTGATGGAGATCGTCAGCCGCCCGGACATGACCAGCCCTGCCGAGGCCGGGGCCTATGTGCGGAAACTGCGCTCGATCCTGCGCTATGTCGGCAGCTGCGACGGCAACATGGAAGAAGGCTCGATGCGGGCCGACGTCAACGTCTCGGTGCGCAAGGTCGGCGATGCCGAGCTGGGCACCCGGACCGAGACGAAGAACGTCAACTCCGTGCGGTTCGTCATGCAGGCCATCGAACACGAGGCGCGGCGCCAGGTCGACCTGATCGAGGATGGTGGCCGCGTGGTGCAGGAAACCCGCCTGTTCGATCCCGGCACCGGCACCACCCGCTCGATGCGCAGCAAGGAAGATGCGCACGATTACCGCTACTTCCCCGATCCCGACCTGCTGCCGCTGGAACTGGACCAGGCGTTCCTCGATGAATGCCGCGCCAGCCTGCCCGAATTGCCCGACGCCAAGCGCGCCCGGTACGAAGGCGCGCTGGGGCTGACCCCGTACAACGCCCGCGAGCTCACGGCCGAGGTGGAAACCTTTGCCCGCTTCGAAACGCTGCTGGCCGAAACGTCCCGTGCGCTGGGCAAGGCCGAGGCCGAGGTGGCCACTCAGGTCGCCAACTGGTCGCTCTCGGTCGCGCCCGGCGTTATAAAGGCGCTGGGTGACGAGGGTGATCTGGGCCACGCAACGCCCGCGCGGCAGGCCGCGATCCTCAAGATGCAGGATGCCGGCGACATCAGTGGCGGGCAGGCGAAGGAAATCTTCGAGATCGTGCTGCGCGAAGGCCGCGAGCCCGATGAAATCGCCGCGACCGAGGGTTTGAAACAGGTCAGCGACACCGGTGCGATCGAAGAGGCCATCGATGCGATCATGGCCGCCAATGGTGACAAGGTGGAGGAATACCGTGGCGGCAAGGACAAGCTGTTCGGTTTCTTCGTGGGCCAGACGATGAAGGCGATGCAGGGCAAGGCCAATCCGGGGGTCGTGAACCAGGTGCTGAAGGACAAGCTGGGCTAGGCGCCCGGTGACCGCAATCGTCCTCGTCCAGCCGGAGATCGCCGGCAACACCGGTGCGGTGGGCCGGACCTGCGTGGCCCTTGACATGGAACTGGTGCTGATCCGGCCCTACGGCTTCACCATCACCGATGCGCGGCTGAAGCGCGCGGGGCTGGATTACTGGCAGCACGTGCGGCTGGCCGAGTTCGATTCGTGGCAGGCCTTCCTGGACGATCGCCAGCCGCGCGACGACCAGCTGTTCCTGTTCGAGGAATTCGGCGAGACTTCGTTCTATGACGCCGGCTATCCCGACGATGCGCTGCTGGTGTTCGGGCAGGAGACGAAGGGGCTGCCTGCCGCCATTGTCGATGCCCACCGCGAGCGGTTGGTGAAGCTGCCGATGCGTTCGGCCCATATCCGCTCGCTCAACCTCGCCAATACGGTGACGGCAGCGGCCTATCAGGCGCTGCGCGGGAAACTCTAGCCCAGCGAGAGCCAACCTGCGAGGCCCGCGGCCAGGATGATCGCCGGCGTCGCCCACGACCGCCTGATGGTAAAGGCGGCGATCAGCGCGAAGACAAATATGGCGAGTGCGGGGGCAATGGCATCGATGCGCGGCCAGATTGCCAATGCCAGTTGCACCAGCGTTGCCGCGATGATCCCGACAGCGGCCGCCGCCATGCCATCGAGCAGGCGGTGCAACCGCGGTTCGTCGATCACCGCCTCCAGCCGTTCGAAGAAGAGCATCGAAAAGGCGAAGGCGGGCAGGAACATCCCCAGCGTGATCGCGATCGCGCCCCACGGTCCGCCCGCAACGTAGCCGACAAAGGTGGCAAAGATCACGAGCGGGGCGGGCAGCACGTTGGCAAGGGCGACGCCGTCCAGGAACTGCCCATCGGTCAGCCAACCGCGCCCAACCGTATCGGCGCGCACATAGGGGATCGCCGTGTAAGCCCCGCCAAAGGTCAGCAAGCCGCCCTTCAGCCCCGCGCCGAACAGGGCCAGCAACGTCGCCTCTGCGGACACAGGAACGTTGGCAAGGGGCACGGGGGCGGGCACCATCCACCAGGTCGCCAGCACCGCGAGGCCGACCACCGTGACCGCCGCCCCGGCGGAGCGTACCGCCGCGTGGGCAACGCCGGCGGCGATGAGCGGCACCCAGAAAGGCACACCCGCCAGCGTCGCGGCGAGCGCGATGACCGCCAGCGCGTAGAGCGCGTGGCCCTTGAGGATATGGCGGCCGATTTTCGGGATCGCCCGGGCGATGACGGCCAGCACCGCGATCTGGATGCCCAGCAGCACCGGGGCGAAACCCGCATTGCCTTCGATGGTGGTGGCGTAGATCCAGCCGAGCAGCATCATCAGCGCAAAGCCCGGCAGCATGAAGCCAAGCCCTGCCAGCAGTCCGCCGATGCGCCCCCGCGCGACCATGCCCATGTGGACGCACAGCTCGTGCGCCTCCGGTCCGGGCAAGGCCTGCATCACGGCGAGCAGCCGGTTGAAGCGCGCGCCGTCGATCCAGCCGGCCTTTTCCACCAGCTCCTCGCGGACCATGGCGATCTGCGCCACGGGCCCACCGAATGCGAGCGCGCCGAAGCGCAGGAAGCGCAGGAACAGCGTGCCGAGTGCGATCGGGCGGGTTGGACCTGCCAGCTGGCCCGGCCCCGATACGGGCCCTGTCACCGGCCCTGTCACTGGCCCCGTCACCGTTGCCCTAGTTCGCGGCGTGTTTCGTGGCGCGGAAGGGCATCTTGCCGAACAGGCCGGCATCGACCGTGCCACTCGCCTCGCCGCCCGCCCCAACCGTCGCCTCGCAATCCAGCTTCATCGGCATCGGGCTGGTCATCTTCATCTGCCAGCGCAGCGTGTCGCCGTCGATCGTGCCGTTCTGGATGTCCATGGAGCCGAGCGAGCCGGACAGCCCGCCGGAAAAGCCGCCGCTGCCATCGGGGACGACGGTCATCGTGCCCGACTGCTGCCCCATCGGGCTGTCGACGGTGAAATCGTAGGTTCCTGCCAAATCACTCACAGTTCAGATGCCTCCAGGTATTCGATGTCCATATCCAGCGTTTCCAGCTGCGGATCGATCACGCTGCGATCGCCGACGACCACGACCACCAGGTCTTCGGGCTGCAGGTACTGCGCCGCCGCCCGGTTGATCGCCGCGGCATCGATCGCGCCGTAGAGCGAGGGCAGGGTGGCATCGTAGCGCAGGTCGCGGCCGAGCAGCTGGTTGGTCAGGATGGCGGCGAGCACCTGGCCATTGGTCTCGTACCGGTTGGGCAGGTTGCGCACGTTGCCCTCCGTCACGCGTTGCAGTTCGCCGGCGTCGAGCGGACGGGCGGAGGGGAATGCGGCCATCTGATCGAGGATGACACGGATCGAATCCGCTGTCCGATCGGCCTGCACCTGCGTCGCCACGCGCAGCACGCGCTGGCCCTGCGCGGCCGGGATGCCCGAGCCGATGCCGTAGGTCCACCCGCGCGTTTCGCGCAGATCTTGGTTCAGGCGGGAAAGGAAACCCCCGCCCATGACCTCGTTGGCAAGGTCGACCGTCTCCATGCCCTGCTGCCAGCCCGAGAACGGCACGAGGCGGCCGATGGTGAGGAAGCTGGAAGGCGAATTGGGCCGGTTGACCACCACCAGCCGTGCGGCGGGTTCCGGCGATCCGGCGGTGACCGTGTTGACCGGGGCGGGGGTGGCGGGCGCGCGCCAGTCGCCGAACGTGGCATTCAGCGCCGCGACCAGTTCGGGCATCGTCACGTCGCCGACCACGGTGATCGTGGCAAGGTCGGGGCGGATCCAGCGATCGTGCTCTGCCTCCAGCGCAGCGGCATCGAGATTGGCCACCACGTCGGCATCGCCTCCCGACGCGGCGTAGGCGTAGGGGTTGTTCTCGCCATAGACCACGGTGCTGAAGGCCCGGGCGGCCAGGCTACCGGGATTGGCAAGCTGCTGGGCGATCCCTGCCACGCGCTGCTGGCGCACGCGGGCGACATCGTCGGGATTGAAGGCGGGGTTGCGCACCACGTCGGCCATCAGTTCGAGCGAGGGCGCGAGGTTGGCGGTGAGCGCGGTCATCGAGACGACCGATCGTTCGGCCCCGGCCCCGGCATTGAGCGAGACGCCGAGGCTTTCTTCCTCGATGGCGATTTCCTCGGCGCTGCGCGTGGTCGTGCCTTCCGAAAGCAGGTCGATCATCGTCTGGTGCACGCCGGCGCGGCCGATGGGATCGACGATCGAGCCGGCGGCAAAGCTCATGGCGAGCGAGACCTGCGGCACCACGGTGCGGCGGGCGAGGTAGACCTCGATGCCGTTCGCCAGCGTGGCGTGTTCTACCGCGGGGAACGTCAGCTCGCCCACGGGGGCGACCTCGGGATAGGCGCGTTCCGGCCCCGTGCGGGTAACCTCCACCTGCGCGCCGGTATCGGCGGCGGGCGCGGGCATGGTGTCCTCGTCGCCCCAGCCGCCCAGCGCGCCACCATCCAGCGTGCGCTCGCCCGGTTCAACGGTGAGGGTAAAGGCGGGCCGGCCCAGCCAGCGCTGCATCGCGCCGCGCACTTCGGCGGGGGTGAGCGCGGCCATGCGATTGAGCTCGGTGCGATAGAAGCCCGCGTCACCGGTGTAGAGCAGCCCCTCGGCAAGCGTCATGCCCTTGCCGCCGAAATTGCCGACGCTCTGGAGGCCGCTGATCTGCGCCGCGGCGATCTGGGTCACGGCGCGGTTGATTTCGTCCTGCGTCGGACCGGCGGCGAGCATCCGGGCGATCTCGCCTTCGAGCAAAGCGAGTGCGGCGGCCTGCTCCACGCCGTCCTTCACGTTCACCGTCGCTTCCAGCTGGCTCAGCTGTTCGAACTGCTGCGCCGAGGCGGAAACGCTGGTGGCCAGCTCCTCGCCGCGCACCATGGCATTGTCCAGCCGCGAGGAGGCGAGACCGCCGAGGATGTACATGCCCACCTGCAGCGGCACCGCGTCGGGATGCTCCATGCCCGGCCCGGTCCAGGCGCGGGTGATGCGCGTCTGGGGCACCTGGTCGGTGATGGTGCGATTGACGGGGGCGGTGAGGGTGACGGGGCCGGCCTCCTGCACCACTACGTCCGGCCCGCGCGGAATGGCGCCGAACCAGCGTTCCACCATCGGGCGGGCGGTGGCAGCGTCGATGTCGCCGGTCAGCGCGAGGACTACGTTGTTGGGGCCGTAGTTGTCGCGGAACCAGGTCTGCACGTCGGCAAGGCTGGCAGCCTGCAGGTCGGCCATCGAGCCGATGGTGGAATGGCGATAGGGGTGGCCCACGGGCAGCAGCCCCTCCGCCATGACGTATTCGGTCAGGCCGTAGGGCTGGTTATCGCCCTGCCGCTTTTCGTTCTGCACGACCATGCGCTGGTTATCGAGCTTCTCCTGGCTGACCGCGCCGAGCAGGTAGCCCATGCGATCCGATTCCATCATCAGCGCCAGGTCCAGCGCACCGGTGGGCACGACCTCGACGTAGTTGGTGCGATCGTACCAGGTGGAACCGTTGGTGCCGGTGGAGCCCGCGGCCTCCAGCGGCACGTCGAAGTTCTCCACGTTCTCGCTGCCGCCGAACATCAGGTGTTCGAAGAGGTGGGCAAAGCCGGTGCGCCCGCGCGGCTCGCTCTTGCTGCCGACGCGGTAGTAGGTGGTGACGCCGACGAGCGGGCTCTTGCGGTCGGTGTGGACGACGACCTGCAGCCCGTTGTCGAGCGTGAAGGTTTCAAACGGAATGTCGACCGCGGCGACGATGTCCTGCAACGATGCGGTCGGAGCCGTGGATGCGGCGGCAACGGTTCCGTCGGCGGTTGCGGCGGGCATGGTGGCGCACCCGGCCAGCGCAAAGGCAGCGATGGCGGGGAGGAGCGGGCGAAGCATCAGCGCTGATTTCATGGGCGCCGTGTTAGCACGACGACGCGCGGATGGAAGGCGTTAAAGCGCGCCGTGCGCACGGCGAGACGAGGTCGCCTCAGTCGGAGGAAACCGTCCGCCGCGACGCCGCGTGCAACAGGACGTCGTCCCGCCAGAAATGCACAGGCTTCAGCCGGTGCGTGGCATAGAGACGCATCTGGTCGGTATGATGCGGACTGTCTGGCCGCGTGGTCGCCGCGCCGAAGGGCTGGATGGATTGCGATCCCACGCGCTGACCGGGCGCCCATTCGACGAACATGATGAAACTGTCGCCGTGGCGCAGCGACAGGCGGCCGTCATCGTCGATGTCCCACAAGGTGGAGGCGCGCAGGGTGTCCGATCCCCCATCCAGCGGCAGGTCGATCCGCGCGTCCCCTTCGCCCTGGCGCAGGCGCAGCAGGTCGCTCATCGGCACGTCGAGACGGCCAAAGGTGTCCACCAGGTGATTGGCCGACCGTTCCAGTTCTTCCCGCACGTCGGGTTTCGTCTCGCGGTTGTAGTCCGATCCCATGAACGGGCGGACCATCAGCAGCGCCAGGGCATCGGCGGGGCCGCGATTGTCGGCGGTGAGATCCCAGCGCGCGAGAAGCGCCTGCGCGCGGTCGAGCAAGGGATCGTCCGACACGTCGAGCGCGGCAACGCCATCGAGCATGGCGGCGATATACCCTTCGCGCAGGTAACCGGTGTCGTACTTGATCGCCTCCAGCCGGGCGCGGTCGATGGGGCCGGGCCGGCTCATCAACTGGGCCGCACGCCGGGCGCGGTTGGTCATCCGCGTCTCGATGCCCATGACCGGGCTGTAATCGGCCGGGTCGAGGTCGCTGCCCGGCCCGGCGGCGCTGAACGGGGTGTTGTTGGCGTTGAACAGCCAGCCGCTTGCCGGGTTGACGATCCACGGCAGTTCGTCCGCCGCGACCGGGCCCTGCCAGATCAGGCGGCTGTCATCGCCGGGCAGGATGCCCCGCCAGTCCGGCCCCTCCACCCGGTCGGGGATCGCGGCGTTGTAGAAGTAGGCGATGGTGCCTGCCTCGTCAGCGTAGATGAAATTGGTCGAGGGCACGTCGAGCCGGGAGACGATGGCGCGCCATTCGTCAAACGTGGTGGCCTTGTTCAGGCGGTAATAGGCGTCGACGTTGCCGAGGTTGTCGATCCCGCCATACCGCACGGCAAACCAGCCATTGTCGTTGTGGATCACCGGGCCGTGGACGCTGCGATATATCGTGCGCGGGACCGGCAGGGTCAGCGGGCCGAATTTCACCGGCAGCCACACACGCCGACTTTCCAGATCGCGCCATTGGCCGTCGAGACGATACTGCATCGTGTCCTCGTTCACGACGAGGCGGTAGACGTCGGTCATGTCGGGCTGGTTGACGGTGTTAGTCCACCCCAGGTGCTCGTTGTGGCCGAGGAAAGGATAGGGGCTGCCGGGGAAGTTGGCGCCGGCGAAATGCCAGCCTTCGCCGCTTTCCACGACCAGCTCGTACCAAGCAACGCCGCCGCGGAACGGCTGATGCGCGTTGCTGACGAGGCGGGTGACGCCGTCGCCCGACTTTTCCGGCGCGATGGCAAAGGCGTTGGAGCCGGCCATGGCCGCTTCCTGCCCCTGCGGCAGCACCAGCGGCGGGCCGGGTTCCGGGTCCATCGGCTCGCCCGAGACGAGCGCGGCGACGGTGTTGCCGAGGCCGAAGAAGAACGGCTGGCGCAGCGCGAAGCCGGCGGCGACATCGGTGCCGTTCACCGGGAACAGCCTGTCCAGCTTCAGCTCCCCGGGATGCGCCTCGGCATAGGCGTTAAGGCCGCTGGCATAGGCATCGAACAGGGCGCGGGTATCGGCGGGCAGGGCGGGATATTGCCGTTCCGCCGTGCCGCGCGCATCGAGCAGGTGGTAGGCAAAATCGACCGCCGCGCCGTCTTCCCCGGCGATTGCGCCATAGCGGCCGCGGGCCATCGCCACGACGTCCTGCAGGGTGGAGAAATCGTCCTCGGCATGGGCAATCGCGACGCCGTAGGCCACGTCGCGATCGGTCGCGCCGTAGATGTGGGGCACGCCGAAGGCGTCGCGCACGATCTCGGCCTGGTACTGGCGTGTGGCCGGCGGGGCGCGGCCCTCGCGCGCGGCAATCGGCTCCCAAACCAGCAGAAAAACGATGGCGAGCGCCAGCAGGATCAGCATGGCGAAGGCGAGGCGTTTGAACCACTTGCGCATCGTGCCCCTGTGGCAGCGGGCGATGCGGGGCACAAGTTCGCTCGACCGGCGTATGAGAATTGCCGTCCAGCGCTCTTGTGTGGCGTAATTGTCACACTATCTTGCGGCTACGATCACGTGGGGAAAAAGCAACCGATGAACCTCGAGAAATTCACCGACCGCGCGCGCGGCTTTTTGCAGAGCGCGCAGACCGTCGCCATCCGCAACTCGCACCAGCGCATCGCGCCAGAGCACATTCTCAAGGCCTTGCTGGAAGACGAGGAGGGCATGGCCGCCGGGCTGATGCAGCGCGCCGGAGCCAATCCCGGCCGCGCGGTGCAGGAAGTGGATGCGCTGCTTGCCAAGATCCCGGCGGTGAGCGGCGGCGGCGCGCAGCAAACGCCCGGCCTCGACAACGATGCCGTGCGCGTGCTCGACCAGGCCGAGCAGATTTCCGACAAGGCTGGCGACAGCTACGTCACTGTCGAGCGGCTGCTGATGGCGCTCGCGCTGGTAACGACCGCGAAGGCCGGACAGGCACTGGCCGCCGCAGGGCTGGATGCCGCCGCGCTCAACACCGCGATCAACGAACTGCGCAAGGGCAAGACGGCAGACGGCGCCAATGCCGAGGCTGCCTACGACGCCATGAAGAAATACGCGCAGGACCTGACGCAAAAGGCTCGAGACGGAAAGCTCGACCCGGTCATCGGCCGTGACGAGGAGATCCGCCGCGTTGTGCAGATCCTTGCCCGGCGCACCAAGAACAATCCCGTCGTGATCGGCGAGCCCGGGACCGGCAAGACCGCGATTGCCGAGGGACTCGCCCTGCGCATCGCCAACGGCGACGTGCCCGACAGCCTGAAGGGCCGCACGCTGATGGCGCTCGACATGGGCAGCCTGATCGCGGGCGCGAAGTACCGCGGCGAGTTCGAGGAACGGCTCAAGACGGTGCTCGACGAGGTGAAGGGCGCGGATGGCGACATCATCCTGTTCATCGACGAGATGCACACGCTGATCGGCGCGGGCGCGAGCGAGGGCAGCATGGATGCCAGCAACCTGCTGAAACCCGCCCTGGCGCGCGGCGAGTTGCACTGCATCGGCGCGACCACGCTCGACGAGTACCAGAAGTACGTCGAGAAGGACGCCGCGCTCCAGCGCCGCTTCCAGCCGGTGTTCGTGGATGAGCCGAGCGTGGAGGACACGATCTCCATCCTGCGCGGCATCAAGGAGAAATACGAGCTGCACCACGGCGTGCGCATTACCGATGCCGCCATCGTGGCCGCAGCGCAGCTCAGCGAACGCTACATCGCCGACCGCTTCCTGCCCGACAAGGCGATCGACCTGATGGACGAGGCCGCCAGTCGCATCCGCATGGAGGTGGAGAGCAAGCCCGAGGAGATCGAAGGCCTCGACCGGCGCATCATCCAGCTCAAGATCGAGGAGCAGGCGCTGGGCAAGGAAAGCGACGCCGCCAGCAAGGACCGCCTCGCCGCCCTGCGCGAGGAACTGGCGAACCTCGAACAGCAGAGCGCCGAACTCACCACCCGCTGGCAGAACGAGCGCGACAAGATCCATGCCGAGGCACGCGTCAAGGAAGAGCTCGACGCCGCGCGCATCGAACTGGAACAGGCGCAGCGCACCGGCGATCTCGCCAAGGCGGGAGAGCTGCAATACGGCACCATCCCGACGCTGGAGAAGCGCCTGGCCGAGGCTGGCGAGGGCACAGAAAACGCGCTGCTGCGCGAAGAGGTGACCGAGGACGACATCGCCTCCGTCGTCAGCAAGTGGACAGGCGTGCCGATCGAAAAGATGCTGGAAGGCGAGCGCGAGAAGCTGTTGCGCATGGAAGAGGCGATCGGCAAGCGCGTGATCGGGCAGGAAAAGGCCGTGGTCGCCGTGTCCAAGGCCGTGCGCCGTGCGCGTGCCGGATTGCAGGATCCGGGCCGCCCGCTGGGCAGCTTCCTGTTCCTCGGCCCCACCGGCGTCGGCAAGACCGAGCTGACCAAGGCGCTGGCCGCTTTCCTCTTCGACGACGACCAGGCGATGGTGCGCATCGACATGAGCGAGTTCATGGAAAAGCACGCCGTCAGCCGCCTGATCGGTGCTCCTCCCGGCTACGTGGGTTACGACGAGGGGGGCGTGCTGACCGAGGCCGTGCGCCGCCGCCCCTACCAGGTGGTGCTGTTCGACGAGGTGGAGAAAGCCCATGCCGACGTGTTCAACGTGTTGTTGCAGGTGCTCGACGACGGGCACCTGACCGATGGGCAGGGGCGGCGCGTCGATTTTTCGAACACGCTCATCATCCTCACCAGCAACCTCGGCAGCCAGTATCTCTCAAACCTCACCGAAGGACAGAAGGTGGAGGATGTCGAGGACCAGGTGATGGACGTGGTGCGCGGGCACTTCCGACCGGAATTCCTCAACCGGCTGGACGAGATCATCCTGTTCCACCGGCTGGGGCAGGAGCACATGGCGCCCATCGTCGATATCCAGGTTGCCCGCGTGCAGAAGCTGCTGAAGGACCGCAAGATCGTGCTCGACCTGACAGATGGCGCGCGGCGCTGGCTGGGGCGTGTGGGTTACGACCCGGTCTATGGCGCCCGGCCGCTGAAGCGCGCGGTCCAGCGTTACCTGCAGGATCCCCTGGCAGAACGCATTCTTGCCGGCGGTGTTGTCGACGGCAGCACTGTCAGCATCGATGAAGGCGACGGCGATTTGACTTTTGTTGTCGCCAAACCCTGATTGTTGAAATTTAACGACAACATCTGTGTGATTTGAGCCACAGCCTAGAGAAAGCTGATGGTGGGCCTTTGACAAGCGCCCCGTTGCTGATGCAACCATCTGTCTCCGCGTGGGACCGGACTATCACAGGGGTTCAGTACGAACGGGCGTTTTGGAAAGATTCGAAACGACCCGACGTCTGATGTGAAGCACCGGTTCCTCCGAGATTTTTGGGCTGGAGTAACCATGAAAAAGCTACACAGAAATTACCTGACGGGCCTCGCCGTGTCAGTTTCCGCCGTCGCCATCCTGGCCGGCGCGCCTGCTGCGGCGCAGCAGCAGACGACCAACCAGGCTGGCGATGCCTGTGTGGTACGCGGCAGTGCCGGCGTGTTTGATGCCCAGGGCAATTGCATCCTGAGCCAGGACGCCACCGGCGTCACGAGCAACGCCACCCAGGCTGAGCCCGCCGACGTGGGCGATACCGGCGGTGCCGATCAGGTCGGCGGCGAATCGATCGTCGTGACCGGTTCGCGTATTCGTCAGGATACCTACTCCAGCATTTCGCCCCTCCAGGTTCTCACCACCGAAGCTTCGCGCGACGTCGGTGAATTCAATGCCGCGGAAATCCTGCAGCGTTCGGAAGCTGCCTCCGGCACGCAGATCGACGCGACCTTCCAGGGCTTCGTGCTCAACAACGGCCCGGGTTCGCAGACGCTCGACCTTCGTGGCCTTGGTGCCGACCGCACGCTGCTGCTGGTCAACGGTCGCCGCCTCGCCCCCGCGGGCGTGGAAGGTGCGCCGACCAACCCCTCGATCAACCTGATCCCCAGCTCGCTCGTCGCGCGCTATGACCTGCTGCTTGACGGCGCGTCGTCGGTCTACGGTTCGGACGCGGTTGCGGGCGTGGGTAACATCATCCTGCGCAACGACATCGACGGTTTCGAATTCTTTGCCAGCGGCAACTACAACGAACAGGGTGCCGGCCACGACTTCACCGTCTCGGGTGCCTACGGCATGACGTTCGATCGCGGTTTCTTCGGCATCGGCGTCGAGTATGACCGCCGTGACGAAGTGCGCATCGGCGACCGCGATTTCCTGGCTGGTTGCGATACCAACTACGAAATCGATCAGGACGGCAACATCTTCACCGTCGGCATCGCCAACGATGCGAACACCCGCGCTCGCAGCAACGGCACGATCAGCGAAGTCACCACCCCGTGCAAGATCGACGCCGCGGTGCGCCGTATCATCCCGCAGGGCGGCCTGTTCTTCAGCTCGATTTACGCCGATCCGCGTACCTTCGCCACCACCGGCCAGGCTGGCAACAGCTTCATCCCGGGCTTCAGCGATTCGGTCGACGCCTTCGGTCGTCCGGTCGATCGTAACGGCGACGGGCTTCTGGACGTTGATTTCTCGCAGGTTACCCGTAACGGTACCGACCTCGAGCCGTCGTTCATCGCTCCCCAGGATCTGTACAACGTCATGGCCTATGGCGAGTACGATTTCGGGACTGACATGAACCTGACGCCGTTCTTCGAAGCGAACTATAGCCGGGCGGAAGTTGCAGCGCGTAGCTCCGTGCCGCAGTTGTTCCCGTATGTCGGCGCTCGCAACCCGTTCAACCCCTGCAACATCTCGAGCGTCAACGGCGTCCGCCTCAACCCGAACGGCGTCGATTGCGGTCTCGCGCAGAACCAGTTCGACAACCTGACCGGCACGGTCAACGCGCGTCCGCTGGGCGTGTCGCGCATCGTGCAGCCGGTTGTTTCGGTTTTCGGCGATCGCAGCTTCGTTGAAACAGTGCAGGAACAGTACCGCGGTGTGCTCGGCTTGCGCGGCGACCTGCCGTTCATCAACGATAGCTGGACCTTCGAAATCGCGGGTGTTTACTCGCGGTCGGAAGGCCAGTCCTCGCGCATCGGCATCCGTGAGGATCGCCTGGCGCTGGCGCTGGGCATCGATCCGACCTCGGCGGCCAAGACCCGTGCGGCTTCCCCGGTCATCCTGCCGGGCGGACCGTGCTCGACCAGTGGCTTCGTCAATCCGGACATCCTCCAGCCCGACGTGATTGCCGGCTGCGTTCCGGTCAACCTGTTCGCCGCGTCGCTCTATGACCGTCCGGTCGGCGATTTCGCCAGCCAGGCTGAACGGGATTACCTGTTCGATTCGCGGGACTTCGACACCGTATACGAACAGACGCTGATCTCCGGCTTCGTCACCGGCGAAGTGTTCGAACTGCCAGCTGGCCCAGTGTCGGTCGTGCTCGGCGCCGAGTATCGTGAAGACGCCATCGATTCGCAGCCAGACGAAGTTGCCGCGCAGGGTCTGTTCTTCGGCTTCTTTGCCGACCAGGGCGGCGAAGGCAGCAAGTACATCCGCGAAGTGTTCGGCGAAGTGAACGTACCGGTGTTTGACTCGGACTTCTTCGGTGAGTTCGAGGTCAATGCCTCGGGCCGTATCACCGACGAGGAGTTCTACGGAACCGCCGAGACCTACTCGCTCAAGGCGGGTTGGCGTCCGGTGCCGCAGGTGCTCTTCAAGGTCAGCTACGGCACGTCGTTCCGCGCTCCCAACCTGCGTGAGAACTTCCTCGCCGGTCAGTCGGGCTTTGGCGGCATCTCCGACCCTTGCGCCGTTCCCACCGCCGCCTTCCAGGCGCTGGCTGGAAACGGTCGTCCGGCAGGCTACCAGGCCGATCTGGACACCCGCGAAGCGGAAGTCCTGGCCAACTGCCGTGCTGAAGGTCGCGACCCGACCCGAGTTGGTATCGACGGAACCGGTGCCAACACCGTAACTGTTCCCAGCGTCGAAATCACCTCGGGCGGCAGCCTCGATCTCGATCCGGAAACCTCGTCGTCGCTGACGGCAGGCGTCTCGGTCAACGAAACCTTCGGTGACTTCGACTTCGCGTTCAACGTCAACTACTTTGACATCAACGTGCGCGGCGCCATCGCCGAACCGACCGGTCAGTTCGTCGTCAACCAGTGCTTCCTGCGGGACGATGGTGTGCGTTCGAACTTCTGCGACTTCATCGACTTCGATACGGACCCGGCCAGCCGGCTCCTGATCACCGATGTGTTCGCAGGCTTCGTGAACATCAACGAAGAGACGGTGAAGGGCGTCGATCTCAACGCCACCTTCGGTTACACGTTGTTGGCCGGCGGTGAGCCGCTCGAACTCGGCCTGAACCTGCGCGCCAACCACCTGCTCGAACGCAGCAGCGTGTTCCTGGACGACGTCGGCAATGCGATCGGCGATGACGTGGCCGGCGAATTTGGCTTCCCCGACTGGACCGGTCGCGCGACCGCCTCGATCGGGTACTCCGACTTCCTGTTCACCTGGCAGACCCGCTGGATCAGCTCGGTTGCCCAGGCACCGGAAGGCGTCGATCCGTTCTCCGACGCGTTCGGTCGCGGTCCTGACGGTCGCCCGACGGGCTTCGTCAGCGACACCTGCCTCGGTGGCGGCTCGGGCACCTTCAATGCCGCGACGGGTGTGTTCACCCCGGACGGCATCGTGCAGGGTGACGGTCGGTTCTGCCGCGACATCGGTTTTGCGGATGACTACTTCGTCCACACCGTGTCGCTGCGTTACAACTTCAACGACGACATCACGCTGCGTGCCGGTGTGACCAACGTGTTCGATGAATCGCCGCCGCTGATCGATACCAACGAAGTGTTCGGAATTTCGAACACCCCGATCGGTAACGGTTACGATCTCAACGGTCGCGAATTCTTCGCCTCGGTGAACGTCGCCTTCTGATCTGGCTACAGACTGCGAACGGGGCCTCGCAACTTCGGTTGCGGGGCCCCTTTCTTTTGGGCCGCCTCGCTTGACCGGCCCCGCCGGGCGGTTAGGACGGGCTTAGATCACAGCTCCGAAAGCAGGCCACGCATGATTATCGACCACACCACCTCCGCCGTCGTCACCGGCGGTGCCTCCGGCCTCGGCGAGGCGACTGCCCGCGCTCTGGCCGGCAAAGGGGCAAAGGTCGCCGTGTTCGACATGAACGAGGAGCGCGGCGAAGCCATCGCGGCCGAAATCGGCGGCGTGTTCTGCAAGGTGGACGTCTCGGACGAGGCGTCGGTCGAGGCAGGTTTCACTCGCGCGCGCGCCGCCCATGGGCAGGAACGCGTGCTGGTCAATTGCGCTGGCATCGCCCCCGTCGGCAAGCTGGTGAAACGGGACCGCGAAACCGGCGCAATCAGCCACCACTCGGTCGATCTGTTCCGCAAGACCATGGCCATCAATCTCGTCGGCAGCTTCATCTGCATGGCCAAGTCGGCAGCGGGCATGATGACCCTCGATCCTGTCGGCGAGTACGGCGAGCGCGGGGCCATCGTGAACACCGCCTCGGTCGCCGCGGAGGATGGGCAGATCGGCCAGGTTGCCTATGCCAGTTCAAAAGCCGCGGTAAAGGGAATGACCCTGCCCGTCGCGCGCGATCTGATGGGCGAGGGTATCCGCGTCAACGCTATCCTGCCCGGCATCTTCCGCACGCCGATGCTGGCCGGGCTGCCCGAAAAGGCGCAGGCTGGGCTGGCAGAGGCAGTGCCCTTTCCCAAGCGGCTCGGCGATCCGGCGGAATATGCCAGCCTCGTGTGCTTCATGGTGGAGACGGGGTACTTCAACGGCGAATGCGTGCGCCTCGACGGCGCGATCCGCATGCCGCCGAAATAGGGCTGCGGCGAGTGGCAAGCACGGGCGAATTTCACATCGGGGTGATCGGCGGGTCTGGCCTGTACGATCCCGGCGCGCTGGACGATGCGCAGGAAATCGCCGTCAGCAGCGCCTTTGGCGAGGCGTCGGGTCCGGTCGTGACCGGCCGGATGGGTGGCCGGCGCTTTACCTTTATCGCCCGCCACGGTCAGGGTCATCGGCTCTCGCCAAGCCATGTCAATTATCGCGCCAACATCGATGTTCTGAAACGCTGCGGCGTTACCGACGTGCTGGCGGTTTCTGCCATTGGCAGTCTGCGGGAAGAGTATGCGCCCGGCGATTTCGTGGTGGTCGATCAGCTGATCGATCGCACCGCGGGGGTGCGGGAACGCAGCTTCTTTGGCGAAGGGATCGTCGCGCACGTCCCGCTGGCTGATCCCGTCTGCCCCCGGCTTTCCGCCTTCGCGGCGGCGGCGGCGGACAGGGCGGGTGCCAGGGTCCATAGAGGCGCGACCTACGTCGCCATCGAGGGGCCGCAGTTTTCCACGCGGGCCGAAAGCCTCCTCTATCGCGAATGGGGCGCGCACGTCATCGGCATGACCGCCATGCCAGAGGCGCGCCTCGCCCGCGAAGCGGAGCTTCCCTATGCCCTGGTCGGCATGGTGACCGATTACGATTGCTGGCGTGATGCCGGTGCGGACGTGGACGTGGCGCAGATACTGCAGACCATGGCCGCCAATGCCGACACCGCCCGCGCGATGCTTGCCGAACTGGGCGCCGCCTCGCCCGCCCATCGTGACGCCAGCCCCATCGACAGGGTGCTCGACACTGCCATCGTGACGGCGCGCGATCACTGGCCGGTCGATGCAATGGCACGGCTCGACGCGGTGGCCGGCAGGCTGACCGGATTTTTCGGACAGCCGCAAGAATAGGTCGGCTTTCGATGCATTTCGCTTTGTCAGCTTGCAAAGGCGCGTCAAATTCAACAATGTAGTTGCGTATGCAACCGACCCATACCCTAGCGCGCTTTTTGCCCTACCAGCTTTCGCTGGCGTCCAATGCGGTCAGCGGGCGGATCGCGATGGAATATCGCCAGCGTTGGGGCCTCAGCATCCCGGAATGGCGCGTGATGGCCATCCTCGGCGATGCCGGTGCGCAGACTCAGCGCGACCTGACGCGCCGCACACTGATGGACAAGGTTGCGGTCAATCGCGCCTGCAAGGTGCTGGAAGAGCGCGGCCTTGCCGCGCGCACCCCCAACGAACAGGATGGCCGCTCCCATCTCCTCAAGCTCACCGCAGAGGGGCAGGGCATGCATTCGGAAATCCTGCCGCTGGCGCTGGAAATGGAGCGGCAGCTGTTCGAAGGGTTTTCGGCGGAAGAGCTCGACCTGTTTCGCGCGCTGCTGGAACGCGCGCGCCATCAGGCGGATGGCTTGTCCGAAGAAGACCTGTCAGGCGGCGGGTACGGCATCAAATAGCCGCACCGGCGACCCCGACGCATCCGGATACGCTCTTGCGAACCGGTGCTTCGGGGCCGCCTTGCACGGCCGGGCAAGCCGAACAGCATTTGTTTAAAAGAGCACGACTGCCAGAATGGCGAGCACACAGACGACTGCTGCAATCACCGCCATATCTCTGGGCTTGAAACCGTCGATGTGATCGGCCCGGAACTGGGCATAGCCTGAGGGATGCCGACTGGCGAGGCTGGCAACTTCAAACGCGCTGGCTTCCTTGGCGAACCAGCGTTTAAGTTCAGCAAGCTGGTTTTCGTCGATGGCGGGATAGACGTTAAGTAGCCGCTCTACGTGGTCGAAACGTGCGGAGGGGTTGGCAGAATCTGCCGATTTGTCAGTCATTGCAATCACCTGATCTGTATTGGGAATAGCCCGCGACCGCGGGCGTGAGGGATCAGGTGTTTAAAGGGGGGCCCCGCATCGGCGGGGTGAGCGACCACAAGGCGGCAGGTGGGGGGCCCGTCTGCCGGGGCGGGAGCTCGAACCGAGCGATCCCCTCGCTGGCAACTGGCACCCACTCGCCAACTGCGGGCGGTGGGACGAGCGGATCTGCATTGATGGTGGCTTTGCCAACTTCGCGCTGCTGCGTAAGCACAGCCACTTCGAACGTGGTCGCATCGAAGGCAGAACCGTGGCTGTCATTGCCGACGAACGGCTGACTGGGCGTCGCCTGAAGCAGCACGGCCGCGATCGCGGCGAGCAGAGTGATGCGGAACAGGGCAAGATAACGCGTGGCAAACACGCGCATTATCTAGGGCGCGAATGGGGTGCGAGCAAGCCGTGCGCCATGGCCTGTTCCGGGCACGGCGTCCGATGCCGACCCCCCGTATATGCAGAAAGGCCCCGCACGGTCCATGTCGGCCGGAGCCTTTGTTGCAGGGGCAGGTGCGGGACTAGCCGCCGTTGCTGCCCGGGCCGTCGCCGGAGAACGCATCGCCGATCGAGCAAGCCGCCGGCCCGAGGATGACGATGAACAGTACCGGCAGGATGAACAGGATCAACGGCACGGTCATGATGGCGGGCAGACGCGCGGCTTTTTCCTCGGCACGCATCATGCGCTCGTTACGGAATTCGGCGGAAAGCACGCGCAGCGCGCTCGCCAGCGGGGTGCCGTAACGCTCGGTCTGGATCATCGTCGTGACCACGCCGCGCACTGCATCCAGATCAACGCGGTAGGCGAGGTTTTCGAATGCCTGGCGACGCTCGGTCAAAAACGCCAGTTCGATGGCGGTCAGGGCGAATTCGTCACCCAGTTCGGGATAGGCGCGGCCAAGTTCGCGGGCGACGCGGTTAAAGGCGGCGTCCACCGTCAGGCCGGCCTCGGCGCAGATCACCAGCAGGTCGAGCGCGTCCGGCAGGCCCTTCTGGATTGCCTTGGTGCGCTTGCTGGCGATGTTCTTCACGAAAACTTCCGGGCCCTTGTAGCCCGCGATGACCAGACCCGCGAAACCCATGAAGCGCTTGGTGCTGCTCCAATTGGGGAACATGTCGGTCCAGTAAAACAGCACGACCCCGGCAAGTCCCAACACTACCGGCAGGACCATGCGCGCAAAGATGATGACGATCGCCATCTCCTTGTTGCGGATACCGGCCTGCGCCAGTTTTTGCTGCACGTCCTTGACCTGGCTTTCCTGCAGGACCTTCATTCCCTGCAGCGTGCCCTTCATCTTTTCGGTCGTGTCGGTCTTCCGCACCAGGCTCTGGCGCTTTTTGCCGGAACTGGTGATCATGCCGGTCTTGAGCTCGGCGCGCCGGGCGTTGAGCGCCTTGACGCGCTTGGCCATCGGATCTTTCACCGTCACGGCAGCATAAATGGCGAAGACCATCGCCATCGCGGCCACGCCGGCAAGGATTGACCCGACCAGGATGATATCGACGCCCAGCAGCTTGGGGCCAGTGGAGGGAGCGATAAGCAGCAACATGTCCATTCTTCCCTCCTTCTTCAGATTTCGAAGCTGACCATCTTGGCCATGATGAAGCCGCCGATGCTCATCCACACCAAGCCACCCAGGCCCGTCACGATCAGCCGATCGTCCGTGAAGAAGCCGCCGATGTAGCTGGGGTTGATCCAGTAGATCATGCCGAACACGATAAAGGGCAACGCGCCCACGATGTAGGCAGAGGCCTTGGATTCAGAGCTCATCGCCCTGATCTTCAGTTTCATCTGCGCGCGCTTGCGCAGCACGTCGGACAGGTTGGACAGCGTCTCGGCCAGGTTGCCGCCCGTCTCGCGCTGGATCGCCAGCGTGATGACGAAGAACTGGAATTCGGCGGTGCCGAGCCGGTCTGCCGTTTCCTGCAGCGACTCCTCCATCGTGCGGCCGATCTTGATACGTTCCACGACGGCGCGGAATTCCTGGCCCACCGGGCCGGGCACCTCGTGACCGACCACGCCGAGTGTTTCGCCGACCGGAAGGCCCGAACGCAGGCCACGCACCAGCAGATCGATGGCGTCGGGAAACTTGGTATTGAACTGGTTGACGCGGCGTTTGATGAACACGCTCACCACTTTGTGCGGCAAACCCGCGCCCACTAGCACGCCGATGCCCAGCGACAGCATCGCGGCGCCGGTCTTGAGGTATAGCAGCGCGGTCACCGCGATGGCCAGGCCGACGGATGCGTAGAGATACTGCGACAGTGTCCACTTCTTGCCGGAGCGATTGAGGCGGACTTCCAGCGCCTCGAGCCGCGAGCCCGAACCCGCCGCCCGGAACTGCTTTGGCTTGCGCGCGGCGATCGCTTTCTTGAGCTGGCTCTCGACCCGGTCGGTGGTGCTTTCGGAATGCCTGTAGCGCACGGATTGCAACCGGCGCTGGCCTTCCTTGGCCGGGCTTTTGCCGGTCATCAGCATGTAGCCCAGGATCATCAATCCCATCAGGCCACCGGCCACGAGCAGGAGCTGGATGAATGTCATGATCCGCCTTTTCTAGGTTCGTTCAAAGCAGGGTGAGGACCGGGCACGGCAGAATGGCCGCGCCCGGTTCCTCGTGTCATTTGGCGGGCCTGTTCATTCCGCTGGCTGGGGGGCCGGCACGGCCGCCGCCTTTTTCGATCCGCCGCTGAGCAGCCCCTTCAGATCGAACCGGCCGAGCGCAGAGCCCTTCTTGCCGCTTTCGATCAGGCTGGCGCCGCCATCGTCGCTGACGCCCACGATGGTGCGGCCGATCTCGCGGATGGGGGCGACCGTCTTGGAGCCCTTGTTGGCCTCGAAGAACGTCTGGCCCAGCTTGGCCGCATTGGCTGCAGCCTTCTGATCCATCGCGATCTGGAAGTTGATCTTGCGCTCGATGGAGGCCTCGAAGTCGGCCTTGCTGATCTCGGCCGCGCCCGCCTGCATCTTGTTGCACACGATCATCGGATGCGCGCCGGGGGCATTGGCCTTGAGCCACGAGAGGATGCGGATCGTATCGCGCGCCGAGGCGAGGGTGAGCTCGGTGACCAGCGTCACCACGTTCACTTCGGTCAGCAGATGCGGGAAGTTGATCAGCATGTTGCGCGGCAGGTCGATCACCGTCATGTCGAACGCCTGGCGAAATTCCTCCTCCAGCTGCACGAAGGCGGTGCCGTCGGTCATCAGCGGGGAGTTGATCGGCGCTTCGGCCGACATGATCGCCAGGTTGTCGTTCGCCCGGATCATGGCGCGTTCGATGAACAGGCCGTCGATGCGGCTGGGGTTCTCGATGGCGTCGGTCAGGCCGCGACCCGGTTCGAGATCGAGGCTGAGCGCGCCGGTGCCGAAATGCACGTCGAGGTCGAGCAGCGCGGTTGAACGCTCATGCTCGATCGAGAACAGCCACGCCAGCGAAGTGGCAAGCGTGGATGCGCCCACGCCGCCGCGGGTGCCGACCACGGCGGTGGAGATGTGCTGGTGCTCGTTATCCGCTTCGCTGCCGCCGCGCGGATTGGCGAACACCGCCTGCGCGTTGGTCAGCGCATCGCGCAGCTGGCTGGCCGAAAGCGGCTTCAGCAGGTAATCGTGGATGCCGCTCGCGAGCAGGTCGCGATAGAGGCGCACGTCGTTGACCTGGCCGACCGCGATCACCACCGTGCCGGGCTCGCAGACTTCCGCCAGCCCGTTGATGTCGTTGAGCGGATCGCCGCTCTCCGACAGGTCGACCATCAGGATCGCCGGGCTGGCCGAAATCGACAGGGACTGGACGGCATTGCGCAGTCCGCCCTTGTTGCATTTTTCGGGCTGCCAGCCCATTTCGATCACCACCGGACGCAGCACGTCGAGCGCGTTGTCGTCGCAGATGAAGGCGGAGAACGGCTCGCGATTGCCGAGCGGTCCGGGTTTCCACTGTGCACTCATCGATCAATTCCCTTCGGAAGAAACTTCGGGCAGCGTAGTGCCACCGCCGCCGGTAGGCGCTGCGTTGCGGTAGGCGTTGATCGCGCGGTTAGACGTCATGATGACCGTCTCGCCGGTGCCGTGCTGGCCTTCCAGCAGGTCCTCCGGGTTGGCGACCATCGCGGCGATGTTGGTGTTGACCGCGCAGCCGTAGCCGGACGATGTCTGGTTGCCGCGCTCGAAGCCGTATTCGTCGTCCCAGATCGGGCAGCCGGGCACATGGGCCATCGACCGCGTCACCACCACGCGCACGTTGCCGGGGTTGACGTAACCTTCGGTCACCGGCGCGGTATCGGCCAGCAGGATGCCGAAACGGCTGGCCACTGCGGCCACGGCGTTGCGGGTCGCCGGGCTGCCGACCGGATCGTCCACCGCCACGCGGTCTCCGTAGCCAAGGTCGAGAGTTTCGAACCAGTCCGCCAGGCGGGCCTGTTCGGGAACGCTGAGGCCGGCACCGCTGGTGGCAAGATCGAGCGCGAAGTTCGACCTTTCGACCACCGGCTGGTTCTGGCTGTAAAGCGTCATGTTGTTCTCGCCGGCGGTCATCGTCCCGCAGGCGGAGAGCGCCATGCCGAGCGAGATCGCCAGGGCCGAGGCGGCAGCGCGTTTGGTGCTGTAGGTCATGGATTACTCTCCGTTCTCGAAGCTGAAGCCGGGCAACGCCACCGCGGCAGTGCGGGCAGGGGCACCTTCGGGGGTTTCGCCGCCGGCAAGCGGGGCGCCGCCCTGTTCGCTGACGCTGACCGCGGGGCCGGCGGGTGCCTGGTTGACCGCGCGCGGCATGGGGCGGCGGGCACCCGTCTGGCCGGCGGTCTCGCGGCCGAGCAGGTACTGTTCGCCCGATGCGGGAACGCCGTAGCCGTCGGTCGGCAGCATGATGTCACGGTCGTTGACCGGCTGCACCAGGTAGGGGGTGACCACGATTACCAGCTCGGTCTCGCCGCGGCGGAACTCGCTGGAACGGAACAGGTTGCCCACGATCGGCAGGTCGCCCACGCCGGGCAGCTGATCGACGACGTTCTGCGAATTGTTCTGCAGCAGGCCGGCGATCATGAAGCTTTCGCCCGAGCCCAGCTCGACCGAGGTTTCCGCGCGGCGGATGGTGAGCGCCGGGATCTGGAACCCGTTGAGCACCACGGAGCCTTGCGTCGACAGCTCGGACACCTCCGGGCGGACCCGCAGCGAGATGCGGCCGTTGGAAAGCACGATCGGCGAGTAGGCGAGGCTGACGCCGTAGTTCTTGTACTGCACCGTGGTGGTGCCCAGGCCCTGGCTCAGCGGGATCGGGAACTCGCCGCCGGCAAGGAACTCGGCGGTTTCGCCCGAAAGGGCCACCAGCGTCGGTTCCGACAGCGTCGTTACCAGGCCGCGGCGTTCGCCAAGGTCCAGCGCGGCACCGATGTTGAGGCCGAGGAATTCGCCGAACAGGCCCAGCGTGCTGCCAAGGTTGGCCCCGGTAACGGCCGAACCATCGGCCGGGATGCGCGGCGGGTTGCCGTCGGAAATCGGCAGGCCGGGGTTGAAGTTGGGGTTGGGGATCGTCGTCGTGATGGAATCCGGGCCCGTGGCGAGCGGCCGGCCCGGGCTGAACACGGCGGGCGGACGGCCCTGGGAAAGCCCGAACTGGAAGCCGTCGGTGGAATCGATGGTGGCGAAGTTGGACGAGATATTGCGGACCAGCGACCGGCTCACTTCGGCAAAGCGCACCCGCAGCATCACCTGCAGCGGGGTCGCCATCCGCAGGCGCGCGATGACATTGGTTTCCTCGCCGACGAAGGCTTGCACCAGGCGCTCGACTTCCGCGGCATCTTCCGGCGCGCCCACGGTGCCGGTCAGCAGCACGGTGTTCGATCCCATGGTCGCGACCGAGATGTTGGCATCGGGCATCGCCAGGATGAGCATCTGGTCGACGCTGTCGATGTTCGATCCCACACGCACGTTGGCCGACCAGATGATGTCGCCTGCCGCGTTGCTGGCGTAAATCGTGGTCTCGCCACCCGACAGGCCGAAGATGTACAGCTGGCGCTGCGACTTCACCTGCACGTCGGCGACGGATTCGTTGGCGATGAAGATGTCGGCCATGTTGCCGGGCACCGTCACCAGTTCGCCGCGCCCGATCGACAGGACGAGATCCTGGGCCGGAGCGATGGACTGGGCCTGGGCCGGAGCGGCGGCCGGCAGCATCGCCAGCGGCGCGAGTGCGACGGCGGCACTCAGTACGGTCTTCAGAAGACTGCTGGACATGATCTTGCCTTTCGGAGCGATTCCGTTGGGAATTGTGGCGTGGTTGCGGTTGCGAGGGGTCATGGGGATCACATCCCCATGCCGACGGTGCCGGCCGCGGCGCTGCCACCACGGCGAACCGCGCCGGCCTGCCGGTCGAGAAGCGCACCGGCTCCGCGATCGACCGCCTCTACGGTGGTGGCCTGTCCGCGGGTCACCCGGACCGTGGGGCCGGAAGGCGCGGCGGGGGCTGCCGGACCGGCGTAGGCCGGCTGCGGCGCGCCCTGCGGCTGGTACTGCGGCTGGTACTGCTGTGCGGCGGCTGCAGCGGGCGGGGCGGGGCGCGGCACCGAGCTGCGCTGGAAACGCGACACGTCGCCGCCGGTGGTAAAGGTGGTGGCACCATCCTGCGGGCGGGAAACGACCCGGCGCAGCAGCGCTTCCTCTTCCTCCGCCGACGCGTTGTCGGGCAGGTCGACGGCGTTGGAAGCGATGGCCCGCTCCAGCTCGGTCTGGTTGTCGGCGATGGATCGCAGCACCAGGCTGATGGTGCCGATGGTCTGCGCCACCGAGATCTTCTCGGCGATGCGCGGGGTGACTTCCATCGTCACCGTGCGGAAGGCGCGGACCACGGTGCGGCCCTCCTCGGTGGTGGTGGTCTCCGTCGACTGGTCGGTCGCCAGGACGCGCAGGTTGGTGAGGATGGTCTCGGACGTGCGCAGGTCCTCGCCACCGTCTTCGGCGGCCAGCGTGGAGGTCAGCACCATGTCGACCCGGTCGCCGGGGAACACGAAGCCGCCCACACCCGTCCGGGCGGATACCGGCACGGTCACGGCGCGCATGCCCGGGCCGAGCGCCGCGGCCAGGAAGCCGCGATCGCCGGGCGAGACGAGCGAACCCTGGGTAACCGGCTCACCGGCGGTGATCGGGTTGCGCACCACGGTGCCGAGCAGCTGCTCCATGTCGGCCTCGCCGTCGATGAAGTAGGCATCCTGCACCAGTTCCTGCGGCCACAGCTGGTAGGCCACCGCATCGGCGGTGATGATGGTGCCGACCGGCAGGCCGCGCTTGGCCACCAGGACCTTGGGTCCCTGCGGCTCGGCCTGGGCGGCTTCGGCCTGGGGAGCGGCGGCTCCGGCGAACATGCTCCGGGCAGCGAGCGCTGTGCCGATCGCGATGATCAGCGCCCCTACCAGCAGGATGAGCTTCTTCTTGTCCATGGTGCGTCAAGCCCCCTAAAAATGTCTTGGCTTAAGATTGTCGCCAGATACGGCGGAATGGTTAAAATCGGGTTCACCGTGCGGCGACGGTGACCGCAGCCGCCGTGGCAGAAGCGGGGAAATAGAAGCTGACGATGACCCACAGGCCCGCCATGGCGATCGCCACGCCGTAGGGGATGGCCAGCTTGTCCTTCTGCCGGCGCATGACGTGCCAGGCTGCAAAGACGAGGGTGAGCACGCCGCCGAGCAGGGCCATCATGATGACGAGCTTGAGGAACAGCGCAGGCTGGATCCACAGGGCGAGCGCAGTAAGCAGTTTCACGTCCCCGCCGCCCATGGCGCGAAGGGCGAACAGCACCGACAGGACGGCAAAGGTGGCTACGGCGACGCCCACCTGCATGGCCACGTCGGGCAACAGCGACAGGTCGCTCGCCCACCAGAACAGCGGCGCGCCGAGCGCGATCGCGCCGTTCAGCCAGTTGGCGATCCGACGGCTTTTGAGGTCGGTAAAGGCAGCCACCAGCAGCGCGATTGCAAGCGCGGCAAGCAGACCGTATCTGATCGGATCGTCCAGCATGTAGCCCCCAAATTCCCTTGGAGTGCCGTGCTAGCGTGGATGGCTTACCAAAAAGTAACCACGGGCAGGAGGTTGATATTAGCCAACACAGCATGACCGGGGCCGGATTTGACCGTCGCGCCATTCCGGCCGCCGCCCACGAGAGTAAATGGCTGGCCGCGGACGGCCACGCAATTCGCCGTATCGACTGGCCCGAACCGCCCGCCGGGGTGGCCAAGCGCGGTTCGCTGCTGTTCATGGCCGGGCGCGGCGATGCCTACGAAAAGTATCTCGACACGCTCGAGCACTGGCGCCTGCAGGGCTGGCGGGTCAGCGCGGCGGACTGGCGCGGGCAGGGCGGATCGGGCCGCCTGGGCACAGACGACACCACCGGCCATATCGGCGATTTCGCGCTGTGGATCGCCGACCTTGCGGCGTTCTGGTCCCACTGGGCGCAAGGGCGCGAGGGGCCGCTCGTCCTTGTCGGGCACTCGATGGGCGGGCACCTGGCGATGCGCGCGGCCATCGAAAAGGTGCTGATGCCACGGCCTGACGCCTTGGTGCTGTCGGCGCCGATGTTCGACACCTTTCCCGAAGGCCTGCCCCTGCCGCTAAAGCGAGGGTTGTCGCGGCTGATGACGAAGCTGGGCGATCCGCGGCGTCCGGCGTGGAAGATATCCGAACGGCCCGGCGCTGGCGCGGGGATGCGCCAGACGCTGCTGACGCACGACGACGCACGTTACGCTGACGAGATGTGGTGGCGCGAGGCGCGACCCGAGCTCAAGCTGGGCCCCGGCAGCTGGGGCTGGGTCGCCAGCGCCGCGCAGAGCAGCAGCGCGATGTTCCGGCGCGGCGCGCTGGAAGCGGTCGACCTGCCCGTGTTCATCGTCGCCACCGACCGCGACCGGCTGGTCAGCCCCGCCGCGATCCGCGCTGCACTGGCGCGCCTGCCCGATGCCGATGCGCTGATCTTCGGCCAGGAAGCGCGGCACGAGGTGCTGCGCGAGATCGATCCGGTACGCACCCGCGCGCTCTCCGCGATCGACGGTTTTCTCGAGAACCGGCTTAGCCGATGACTGATCGCTTCGACGTTGTCGTGGTGGGAGCGGGGATGGCGGGTGCCAGCCTTGCCGCCGAACTGGCACCCCATGCCAGCGTGTTGATCGTCGAGGCCGAATCGCAGCCCGGCTACCACACGACGGGCCGTTCGGCGGCGTTCTACGAGGAATGTTACGGCGGGCCTGACGTGGTCCCGCTGACGCTCGCATCCGGCCCTTACCTGCGGGAGCACGGCTTCCTCACCCCGCGCGGCGGCCTTTACGTGGCGCGCCACGGACAGGAGGCGGCGGTGGAGGCTTTCCTCGATCGGTTCGCGGATGCCGGGGTGACCATCGAGCCGCTGGGCCGGGCTGCGCTGGAGGCGATGCTGCCCGGCGTTCGCGCAGGGTGGGACCAGGCGCTCAGCCAGCCGCACTGCGCGGACATCGACGTGGGCGGGCTGCACCAGCATTACCTGGCCATGGCCCGGCGCGGCGGGGCGCGCCTGCGGACCAACCACCGGCTGGCAGCGGCGGAGCGCGAAGGCGACGGCGAAAGCGGTGGCTGGCGGCTGGATTTCGGCGCGGCGGGAGAGGTGCGCGCGGGCGTGCTGGTCAATGCCGCCGGCGCCTGGGCCGATCACCTCGCCGGTCTTGCCGGTGCGCGCCCGCTCGGCGTGCAGCCTTTCCGCCGCACGGTGATGCAGCTGCGCACCGATCCGATGCCGCCTGCCGACCTGCCGCTGGTGCTCGATCTCAACGGCGAGTTCTATTTCCGCCCCGAGAACGGCCGTCTGTGGCTGAGCCCCCACGACGAAATCCCCTCCGACCCGTGCGACGCCGCGCCGGAGGATATCGACGTGGCCCTTGCCATCGACCGCTTCGAAGGGGTGGTCGACTGGCGGATCGAGGCGCTGGAACACAAGTGGGCGGGGCTGCGCAGCTTTGCCCCCGACCGTCTGCCGGTCTACGGTTACGATGCCGGGGTGCCGGGCTTCTTCTGGTTCGCCGGGCAAGGCGGTTACGGCATCCAGACCGCGCCCGCCGCCGCACGGCTCGGGGCGCAACTGCTGCTCGGGCGGGAGCGCGATGCCATGACCGGGCGCCTGAACCCGGCACTCTACGCGCCGGAACGCTTCGCGCGCTAGGCCGCCGCCTCGGCGGCGTCGCTCGCCAGCTTGTCCACCCGCTCGTTCTCCGTATGTCCGGAGTGGCCCTTGACCCAGTGCCAATGGATGGTGTGCGGCCGCGCGACTTCGATCAGGTCGTGCCACAGGTCGGCATTTCGCACGGGCTTCTTGCTGGCGTTCATCCAGCCTTTCTTCTGCCAGCCGTGGATCCACTTGGTCATGCCATCGATGAGGTAGCGGCTGTCGGTATGGAGCGAGACCTCGCACGGTTCGACCAGCGCGCCGAGCGCCCGGATCGCGGCGGTCATTTCCATGCGGTTGTTGGTCGTATGCGCCTCGCCGCCGGCGAGCTCCTTCTCGTGACGGCCCATGCGCAGCAAGGCGCCCCAGCCGCCCGGGCCGGGGTTCCCCTTGCAGGCGCCGTCCGTGAAAACCTCGACCTGTTTCATGCGAACATCTCTCCCCCGCCCGCGCGATAGGCTTCGAACCTGCGGACGAAATCCATCGGATCCTTGCGGGTCACCAGCGCATCCGCCGGAGTCTCGATCCAGTCCTGCGCCCGGCTGGAAACGAAGCGCAGGCACGCTGCCTCGGCGAGCAGGGGCAGCGCCGCGCGCTCTGCCGGTTCGAGCGGGCGCACGCTTTCATAGCCCGCGACCATCGCCGCGCCGATCTCGGCGCGGTAGCTGCGGCCTTCGTCGGCAAAACTCCAGGCGGCGTGGGTCACGGCAAGGTCATAGGCCATGGCATCCTGACAGGCGAAGTAGAAATCGATGAGGCCGCTCACCCGATCCCCCAGTATCAGCACGTTGTCGGGGAAAAGGTCGGAATGGATTACCGATTGTGGCAGGCCGCCGGGCCAGGCGCCAGCCACGCGCGCTGCCTCGTCGGCCATTGTCGGCAGCGATGGGTCGATCGCCGCCAGTGCCGCCCCGCCGCAATCGGCTAGCACGCGGGCAGATGTGTCGGGGCCAAGGTCGTTGGCCCGGGTGCGTCCGAAGTCCCGCGCTGCCATATGCAAACGCGCCAGCACCGCGCCCACGGCACCGGCCTGGCCGGGCGTGGGCCGGTCGACCGATATGCCGGGCAGGAATTCGATCAGCGCCACGGCCTTGCCCTGCACCTCACGCCAGGCGGCCCCGGCGCTGTCGTGGATGGTATGCGGCACCGGCAGGCCGGCAGCGGAAAGATGGTCGAGCAGGCCGAGGAAAAACGGCAGGTCGGCCACCGCGATGCGCCGTTCGTACATGGTCAGGATGAAGCGCCTGCCGCCTGCGCGCCAGGCGGTTTCCAGCAGCCAGTTGGAATTGGACACGCCCTCGGCAATACCCTTGGCGCTCACCAGTTCGCCGACGTCGTAATGCGCGACGAGTTCGGCAAGCGTCTCTGCCGAAAGCTGGGTGTAGACCGCCACGGGCGCGGCTATTCGGTCAGCTGGCGCGGCAGCTTGAAAACCATCTTTTCCTCGACCGTCTCGACCTTGCGTTCAT
Organism: Aurantiacibacter arachoides; assembly: GCF_009827335.1. Lineage (GTDB taxonomy): Bacteria > Pseudomonadota > Alphaproteobacteria > Sphingomonadales > Sphingomonadaceae > Alteraurantiacibacter > Alteraurantiacibacter arachoides. The sequence continues at coordinate 460,856 of NZ_WTYH01000001.1, forward strand.
CGATCGCACGCAATTGCCCGAGGCGATCAACCACTTCGCGAACCAGCAGCTCGGGCGCCGATGCACCGGCGGTAACGCCGATCGTGCCGACCCCGTTCAGCCATTCGGGATCGATTTCCGACGCGCGCTGGATCAGCCGGGCACAGGTGCCCATCCGCTCGGACACTTCGACCAGGCGGACCGAGTTCGAGGAATTTGGCGCGCCGATCACCAGCACCAGGTCGCAGCTGCCGGCCATGGCCTTGACGGCTGCCTGCCGGTTGGAGGTGGCATAGCAGATGTCCTCCGCCTTCGGCGCCACGATCTGCGGGTATCGGGCCATCAGCGCCTGCACGATCTCGGCAGTATCGTCGACCGAGAGCGTCGTCTGGGTGAGGAACGAGAGGCTTTCTTCCTGCGAGAAGGGCAGCGTGTCCACATCCTCCAGCGTCTCGACCAGCGTCATGTGGCCCGCGGGCACCTGCCCCATCGTGCCGATCACCTCGGGATGGCCGGCGTGGCCGATGAAGATGATGTGCTGGCCCTTTTCGATCTGCCGTTCCGCCTGCCGGTGCACCTTGCTGACGAGAGGGCAGGTGGCGTCGAGATAGATCATCTCGCGCCGCTGCGCCTCGGCGGGCACGGACTTGGGCACACCATGGGCGCTGAACACGACGGGGGCATCGGCGGGCACCTCGTCCAGCTCCTCCACGAAGATCGCGCCCTTGGCGCGCAGACCATCGACGACGAAGCGGTTGTGGACGATCTCGTGGCGGACGTAGACCGGCGCGCCGTAGCGTTCCAGCGCGCGCTCGACGATCTCGATCGCGCGGTCCACCCCGGCGCAAAATCCGCGCGGGGCGGCGATGAGCACGGTCAGGGGCAGGGCGCGCTGATCGGTCGACGGGTCGTTAAAGGGGGCGTTCATGTGCCGCTCTCTAGCCATTGTGGCCGCAAGGCGAAAGGGCTAGGGGCTGCTCTTTCATAGGCATCAAGGAATGGGAATGAACGCGCGGATTGCAATGTTGGCTGCCCTCGGCAGCGCGGCCCTGCTGGCCGGTTGCGCCAAGGACGGCGATATCGTGGTCGACCAGGGCGTGGGCATCACCGCGCTGCGTTCGGTCTGCCCCGCCGTCGGCATTCCCGATTACACCGGCGATATCACCACCTTCCTGGCCTCCGGATCGGGCGCGCAGACGGCCGACGCGCTGGACGTGACCGCCGCGATCACCAACGTGCGCTCCACCTGCAACGACCAGGGCGCGCTGGTCTACACCGACGCCACGTTCGACGTGATCGCGGTGCGCCGCAACACGGCGGGTGCGCGGACCGTCGAGCTGCCCTATTTCTCCACCGTGATGCGGGGCGGCAATACCGTGGTGGCCAAGCGCGTGGGAACGGTGACGCTGAATTTCGCCGACGGTGCAGCGCGCGCGCAGGCGAGCGGGCGGGCCGGTTCCTATGTCGACCGGGCGGAGGCAACCATTCCCGAAGATATCCGCCAGCAGATCACCCAGCGTCGCCGCGCGGGGGACGAGACCGCCGCGGTCGATCCGCTGACCCTGCCCGAAGTGCGCGCCGCCGTCGCGCGGGCCACGTTCGACCTGCTCATCGGCTTCCAGCTGACGCAGGACCAGCTGCGCTACAACGCAACGCGCTGACGCGGCCATGGCCGCGACCCGCAGGGGGTGAGGCGCCAAGGGCGCTTCCCCCTGCGCGGCAAACAGGCTAACCGCGCGCGCATGTCCGAACACCATACCCTTTACGCCGCTTTTGCCGAGCGGATCGACGCCGTGTTGTCCGCTCTCGAGCTGGAGGGCGCGCTGCCGCCCGGAACGTCGCGCGCCAATGTCAGCGTGGAGCCGCCGCGCGATCCCTCGCACGGCGATCTTGCCACCAATGCCGCGATGGTGCTGGCCAAGCCCGCCGCCACCAATCCGCGCAGCCTGGCCGAAAAGATCGTCGAGCACCTGTCGCGCGATCCGCTGATCGAAAGCGCCCAGATTGCCGGGCCGGGCTTCATCAACCTGCGCCTGGCTCGGTCCACCTGGACCGACGAGCTTGCCGCCATCGCCGCACTGGGCGGGGATTACGGCAAGTCGGCCATGGGCGAGGGCCGGCGGGTCAACATCGAGTATGTCTCCGCCAACCCCACCGGGCCGATGCACATGGGTCATTGCCGCGGCGCGGTGGTGGGCGATGCGCTCGCCAGCCTGCTCGAATTTGCCGGACACGCCGTGACGCGCGAATACTACGTCAACGACGCCGGCGGGCAGGTGGATACGCTCGCCCGCTCGGTGCACTTGCGCTACCGCGAGGCACTGGGCGAGGATGTGGGCGCGATCCCCGACGGGTTCTATCCCGGCGCATACCTTGTGCCTGTCGGCGAGGCCGCCGCACAGGAATTCGGGGACCGCTACCGTTCCGCGCCCGAGGCCGAGTGGCTGCCGGTGTTCCGCGCCTTTGCCGTGGAGCGGATGATGGCGATCATCCGCGCCGATCTCCAACTGCTCGGCATCGCGCATGACGTGTTCTCGTCCGAGGCCGCGCTGCAGGCGGCGGGCAAGCCCGAGGCGGCAGAGGCGTGGCTGCGGGCGCATGACCTGGTTTACGACGGCGTGCTGGAAGCGCCCAAGGGCAAGGAACCGCCGGATGACTGGGAAGCGACCGAGCTGCCGCTGTTCCGCAGCACCAGGTTCGGCGACGACCAGGATCGCCCGATCCGCAAGTCGGACGGCAAGTGGACCTATTTCGGCGCCGACCTCGCCTACCACATGCAAAAGGCGGAAAGCGCCGACGAGCTGATCGACATCTGGGGCGCCGACCATGCGGGCACCGTCAAGCGCATCAAGGCGGCGGTCGCTGCCCTGAGCGAAGGGCAGGGCGAGCCGATCCCCTTCGATGTGAAGCTGGTGCAGATGGTGCAATTGCTGCGCAATGGCGAGCCGGCCAAGATGTCCAAGCGCAGCGGCAACTTCGTCACCATCGCCGACATGGTGGACGAAGTGGGCAAGGACGTGGTGCGCTTCTCCATGCTGACCCGCAAGCCCGAGGCACAGATGGATTTCGACTTCGCCAAGGTGGTGGAAGAGAGCAAGGACAACCCCGTCTTCTACGTCCAGTATGCCCACGCGCGGATCCGTTCGATCCTGCGCAAGGGGGCGGACGAGAACTTCGCGCCGTCAGCCGAACATCTGGGGTTGCTGGGCGAGGATGACCTTGCGCTGGTCAAGCGCGCCGCCCAGTTCCCGCGCGAGGTGGAAATGGCCGCCCGCACGCGCGAACCGCATCGCATCGCCTTTTATCTCGCCGATCTCGCCGCCGAGCTGCACGCCTTCTGGAACCTCGGCAACGCCGACCAGCAAAAGCGCTTCATCGTGGCACAGGACGCCAACCTTTCCGGGGCGAGACTTTTCCTCGCGGCGCAAATCGGGCAGGTCATTCGCAACGGCCTTGCACTTCTGGGGGTCGAGGCAGTCGAGGAACTGTAGGAAATGGCTTACCCCGGCGACCACGATTCTCCCGCTCGCAACGACGACGATTTCGTCGAGATCGACGAGACGTGGGAAGACGACGGGCAGCTGGCGCTGACCGACGAGGATGACCAGCTCCCGTGGCTGGAGGCCGACGAGTACGAGGCCGAAGGCGGGTTCGACTTCCGCATCCTGGTCTATGCCGTGCTCGGCCTTGTCGTGATCGGCCTGTTGCTGGCGGCGATCTGGTACGCCCTTCGCGACAGCACCGATCCCGAACTGGCTCCTGTCGGCAGCACGATCGAGGCGCCAGACCAGGCCTACAAGCAGCGCCCCGAGGATCCGGGCGGCGCCCAGGTCCAGGGTACGGGCGACCAGGCCTTCGGAGTGGCCGAAGGGCGATCCACGCGCGGCATCATCGCCCAGGATGACGAGGTTCGACCCACGATCGACCGCGACCAGGGCGAGGCGGACGGCGAAGATTCCGCCGCCGCGCCGGCTTCCCCTCCGGCCAATCGCGCGACCGGCGATCAGGTCTACGTCCAGATCGGCGCCTTTGGCAGCCGCGCCGATGCGGATGCCGCATGGGCCACCGCAAGCGCGCGCTATTCGACGCTATCGGGAATGAGCCACCGCGTGGTGGAAGGCGACGTCAACGGCGCGACGGTGTTCCGCCTGCAGGCGATCGCCGCCAACCGCGATACAGGCGATGCGGCCTGCCGCGCCATTCGCGCCGCCGGCGGGGATTGCTACATCCGCTAGTTGCGGCGCTCCGTCGCAACGGCGGGGCGTTTTCCCCCATCCGCGAGGCGTAAACGCTTGCCCGGGGCCGGCAACCTGTGCGAATCCTGCCCGCCTGATGCTGCCTGCGATCCTCAGCCTTTCCGGCCCCACGCTCACGAGCAGAGAGCGGGCGCTGTTCCGCAAGGCGGACCCCGCCGGGTATATCCTGTTTGGGCGCAACATCGTGGATCGCCAGCAGCTTCGCGCCCTGACAGACAGCCTGCGCGATCTGCACGGGCGTGACGACCTGCTCATCTCCATCGACCAGGAAGGCGGCCGCGTGGCCCGCATGAAGCCGCCGGAATGGCAGGCCTACCCGCCCCAGGGCGCGTTCGCCGAACTCTACGCCATCGCTCCGGTCAGCGCGATAGAGGCGGCGCGGGTCAACGCCGAGCTTATTGCGCTGGACCTTTCCGAAGTCGGGATCACCGTCGATTACCTCCCGCTGCTCGACCTGCCGGTTGACGGCGCGCACGACGTGATCGGCGACCGGGCTCTGGGCCGCGAGCCGATGCAGGTGGCGGCACTGGGCCGCGCCGTGCTGGACGGGCTCGCGCGCGGCGGCGTCGTCGGCTGCATCAAGCACATGCCAGGCCATGGCCGGGCCACCGTCGACAGCCACAAGGGTTTGCCGGTGGTCGAGGCGAGCGATGCGGAACTGGCGAGCGATATCGCGCCCTTCCAGCGCCTTGCCGACGCGCCCATGGCGATGAGCGCGCACATCCGTTTCACCGCCTGGGACGCGGACAACCCGGCGACCCTGTCCAGCCGGGTCATCGAAGGCATCATCCGCAAGCGCATCGGCTTTACCGGACTGCTCCTGTCCGACGATATCGACATGCAGGCGCTCGACGGCACCATCGCCGAGCGATCCGAACGGGCGATTGCCGCAGGGTGCGATCTGGTCCTCAACTGCTGGGGCAAGTTTGGCGACATGGCCGAGACTGCCGAGCGTCTGCCGGTGATCTCGGGGCCTTCCGCGATGCGCCTCGACCGGGCGATGAAGGGTGCGGGCCGCGTCGTCGAGGGACCGGGCCGCGAGGAGCTGCTGGCGAAGCGGGATGCGCTGCTCGCGATCGTGCGGCGGGCAGCGTGATCGACCTTGCCCGGCCGGCAGCGGCTGCGCAGGCCGGGGACGCCGACGACTGGACCGGCATTGCCGCGGCCGGCGCCAGTGCCGCAGCCGACGACGCGGCGCTGTATCTCGAACTGGATGGTTGGGAAGGGCCGCTCGACCTGCTGCTCGACCTGGCGCGGCGGCAGAAGGTGGACCTGCGCGAAATCTCCATCCTCGCGCTGGTCGACCAGTACATCGCCTATATCGAACAGGCCGAATCACTGCGGCTGGAAATTGCCGCTGATTATCTGGTGATGGCCGCCTGGCTCGCCTACCTGAAATCCGCCCTGCTGTTGCCCAAGGAGGAGCAGGAAGACCCCAGCCCCGAGGAACTTGCCCTGCGCCTGCAATTGCGGCTCCAGCGGCTCGGCGCCATGCGCGAGGCCGGCGCCCGGCTGATGGGACGAGACCGGCTGGGCCGCGACGTGTTCATGCGCGGTGCGCCGGAAGGGCTGAAGGTGCTGCGCCGCAACCAGTGGCAGTGCGACTGGTATCAGCTCGTGCGCGCCTACGGGCAGGTCAGGCTGCGGACCGAACCCGTCGTCCACATGGTCGCCGATCGCCCGGTGATGACACTCGATTCGGCCATGCAGCGGGTTTCGGCCATGCTCGGCGTGACCGTCGAATGGCTGGACCTTCGCCATTTCCTGCCCGCCGGTGCCGATCCACGACTGCGCAAGAGCGCGCTGGCCTCCAGCTTCCTCGCCGCGCTGGAACTGGCGCGACTGGGCAAGGCGGAAATACGGCAGGATACGGTGTTCGGGCCGCTTGAACTGCGACGGGTGACGGCATGACGCAGGCCGTGTCCGAACTCGCCCGGGCAGTCGAGGCCTGCCTGTTCGCGGCCGAGCAACCGATGACGCAGGAGCAGATTTCCGCCCACCTCGGCGATGCGGATGTCTCTGGCGCGCTGGCGGAACTGGTGGCGGCCTATGCCGGGCGGGGGGTCGAACTGGTGGAGCACGCCCGGCGCTGGCATTTCCGCACGGCACCCGATCTTGCGCACCTGCTGCGGCGGGAAAAGGACCATGCCCGCCGCCTCTCGCGGGCGGCGACCGAGGTGCTGGCCATCGTGGCCTACCACGAACCCGTCAGCCGGGCCGAGATCGAGGCGATCCGCGGAGTGCAAACAAGCGGGGGAACGCTCGACGTGCTGATGGAGGCAGGCTGGGTGCGCGTGGCTGGCCGGCGCGAGGTTCCCGGCCGGCCGGTAATTTACGCCACCACGCCCGACTTCCTTGTCCATTTCGGCCTCGCCTCGCGCAAGGACCTGCCGGGGATCGACGAGCTCAAGGCAGCGGGCCTGCTCGACCCCGTCGACGACGCCTATGACGACATGGTGGCGAGCAGGGAGGACGAACGCGCCGCCAGAGCGGCGGCGCTTGCCGATGCCTCTAGCGAGGCAGCCGAGGCACAGGTGCGCCTGGCCGAAGCGGAAGCTCTGGAAAGTCCGGGCGAAAGGGCCTAGACGGGTCGAACACTGGCTCATCAGCCGACGGAGTTTCGACATGGGTAGTTTTTCGATCTGGCACTGGCTCATCGTGCTGGTCATCGTGCTGGTGCTGTTCGGCAGAGGCCGCGTTGCCGATATCATGGGCGATTTCGGCAAGGGCATCAGCAGCTTCAAGAAGGGCATGAACGAGGATCCTGAGCGCCCGGCAGAACCCACGGCGCAGATCCAGGCGCCTGCACCACCGGTCGCGCCCACTCCCGCTCCCCCGACCGCGGCAACGCCTGCGCCCGCGGAGCCGGCTGTGCCGGTAGCCGGTACAGCCGACCATCCGGTGTCCGACCGGACCCAGGCCTGACCCGCTTGGGCACACCGTGCCCTAGGACACGTTCATGTTCGGCATCGACGGCCCCGAATTTCTCATCATAGCGATTGTCGCGATCCTTGTGATCGGCCCCAAGGACATGCCGCTCGCGCTGCGAACGGCCGGTCGCTGGATCGGCAAGATGCGCAAGGTTTCTGGCCACTTCCGATCGGGGCTTGATGCCATGATACGTGAAGCCGAGTTGGAGGACATGGAGAAGAAGTGGAAGGAGCAGAACGAAAAGATCATGCGGGAGCATCCCGAGGGCGCACCCGCAGAGTCCGCGGTGATGGAGCCCACGGGCGCCTACCCGTCCCCGCGCGCCGCTGCCGAGCATGAGATGACACAACGCGAGGCCGAGATCGTCGCCGCGAAAATAGCCGCAGGTTCGCCCGACGAACGGCGGGTTGCCACCGACGGGCGGGCCGATGGAGCGACCGAGGCCGAAATGCCAGTGGCGCCTGCATCTGGCGAAGCGGCGGGCAAAGGGTCCGCAGCCTGATGGCATTCCGCCTGCCCGATCTCGACGACACGCAGTCGCCCCTGCTGGATCATCTGATCGAATTGCGCAGTCGGCTGGTGAAGGCCGTTCTCGCCCTGCTTCTCGCCTTCGGCATTTGTTTCTATTTCGCCGATCGGATTTTCGGGTTTCTCGTCCGCCCACTGACCGACGCCTTTCCCGAAGGGCAGGGCCGCCTGATCTATACCCGCCTCTACGAAGCGTTTTTCGTGGAAGTGAAGGTGGCCTTGTTCGCAGCCTTCTTTCTGGCCTTTCCGATTATCGCCAACCAGCTCTGGGCGTTTCTTGCGCCCGGCCTCTACGCGCGCGAGAAACGCGCTTTCCTGCCGTTTCTGATCGCCACGCCCATCCTGTTCACGCTCGGCGGTGCTCTCGCCTATTACGTGGTGATGCCGATGGCGTTCACCTTTTTCCTCCAGTTCGAGGGGGAAGCGGGCGGATTGCAGGCGGAGGCGCTGCCGGCAATGGGCGACTACCTCGATCTCGTCATGCGCTTCATCCTCGCGTTTGGCATGAGCTTCCTGATGCCGGTATTGCTGCTGTTGCTCAATCGCGCAGGGCTGGTGTCGCGCGAACAGCTTGTCGCCGCACGGCGCTATGTGATTGTCGCGATCTTCGTTCTGGCTGCGATCGTGACACCGCCGGACGTGATCTCGCAGATCATGCTGGCGGTGCCGTTGCTCATCCTGTTCGAAGGATCCCTGCTGCTCATGAAGCGCGCGGAAGACATCGCGGTGAGTGACGTCGCGGCACCGGCAGCCTCTTCCGGGCAGACCGACCTGCAGGTTGCCGAGCCGAAAGCACCGTCCGAGTAAAGTCGTGCGACCGCCACGGGTCCGGCAACGTTTGTCCGGGTCACACCGGCTTTCAGACGAGCCACAGCCCAAACAATCTGCTGCCAAAAAAAACGGGGCCCCGAAGGACCCCGTTTCGTAATTCGGTAATTGCCGTCAGGCCTTACGGGCTGGTCGGCAGGTCCACGTCGTCGTCACCGCCCACGGCGATGATGATGCCGGCAACGATAGCAGCCAGCGCCAGCAGGGCGATGATCACACCGCCGCCGTTTCCGCCGAACTGCTCTGCATCCTGCTCGACCTGGGCCGGAGCGCGCTGTCCCTCGATCGACTGCGCCAGGACGGGCGTGGCCATCAGCGCGGTGGCTGCGGCAATCGCGGTCATCGTCTTCTTCATGTAGTGCTACCTTCCCATTTCAAAACGTAATTCTGGCTAGGCCTTACAGCAAGGCTATGCCAAATGCGAACAAATAATTCGTTACCGGCCAGCCGGACCTTCCACCAATGGACGCGCGATTTCAGCGTCGTAGACGCGTTGACCGGCAATCCACGTCTCCAGAACCCGTATCTGCCGGATCTGTTCCGGGTTGGACAGCAGGGGGTCGCCCGACAGCAGCACGAAGTCCGCCCGCTCGCCCGGCGCAAGGCGGCCGAACCGGCCATCGGCGAACCCGGCATAGGCGGCGCCCGCGGTATAGGCGGCGAGCGCCTGTTCGCGGTTGATTGTCTGTTCGGGATGCCAGCCGCCGAACGGCTCGCCCGCGGCATCGGTGCGGCTGATTGCCGCCGCCAGTCCGGCCAGCGGATCCACGGGTTCGACCGGGGCGTCGGTGCCAAAGGCAAGCAGGCCACCCTGCTCGATGATGGAGCGCCACGCGTAGGCACCTTGCAACCGGGCCCCACCCAGGCGCGCTTCGGCCATCGTGCGGTCCGATGTCTGGTGGACAGGCTGCATGCTGGCGATCACGCCGTGCTGGCCGAAGCGCGGTAAATCCGCCGGGTCGACGACCTGCGCGTGCTCGATTCGCCAGCGCCGGTCGCCGCCGTAATCGCTGGACAGTTCCTCGATCGCGTAGAGTGCCTCGGCATTGGCGGCGTCGCCGATGGCGTGGATGGCGACCTGGAAATCGTCGAGCGCGGCGCGGCTGATCAGGTTGCGCAGCTGGGTGCCGTTCAGCAACGGCAGGCCGCGGTTGCCGGCATCATCGGCGTAGTCCGCCTTCAGCAGCGCCCCGCGCGAGCCCAGCGCGCCGTCGAGGTAAAGTTTCACCCCGTTCAGACGCAAGCGATCGTCATACAGCCACAAGGTGGGCCCCGGCCCGCCGATGGTGAGCATGGACTCGACCGAATCGGCGTAGCTCATGATGCGCATCCGCAGGCGGCCGGCATCGCCGGCGCGGCGGAAGGCCATCCAGTCGTCGATCGTGGTGCCCATGTCGGCCACGGCGGTCACGCCGTTTTCCAGCAGGATCGCCTGCGCATTGTAGAGCGCGACGTCGCGATCTTCGGGCAGCGGCGGGGGGACGGCATCGGCGACCAGGCTCATCGCCGCGTCGACCAGCACCCCTGCCGGGGCGCGGCCGCCGTTGCGCCGCTCGATCCGGCCGCCGGCGGGATCGGGCGTTGCGGCAGCGACGTTGCCCGCGGCCAGCGCCATCGAATTGGCCCAGCCGGCATGGCCGTCCACCCGTTCCAGCCAGACGGGCCGGTCCGAGACGACCGCGTCCAGTTCCGCGGCGGTGGGAAAACGGCCGAGACCCCAGCGTTCCTGGTTCCATCCGCGCCCGACGATCCACGGGCGGTCGGGGTTGGCCGCGGCATAGGTGGCGACGCGCACCAGCGCATCTTCCAGCGTGTTGGTTTCCGACAGGTCGAGCACCAATGTGCCAAGGCCCAGGCCCATGACGTGCAGGTGCGCGTCGATGAAGCCGGGCACCATGACGCGCCCCTCGCCATCGACGCGGTAGTCGATGTCGCGCGTGGGGCGATCGCCGCGGTCGAGAAGTTCGACGATCCGGCCTTCCTCGTCGATCACCATGCCGGCAAACCGATCGATGCGACCCTCGCGGTCGATCGAGATACCATCGACGTTGTCGACCAGGGTATCCGCCAGCGCAGGGGAGGAGAGGGCGAGCAGCGCGACACCGCAGACCAGACCGAGACGTTTCACTGCGGATTTCCTTCGGGAAGATGACGAATCAGCGCGCTGGTATCCTGCCGCGCGCCGCCCATGGCCTGGACCTGGGCATAGAACTGGTCGACCAGCGCCGCCACCGGCAGCGAAAGGCCGGCCTCGCGCGCTTCGGCAAGCGCGATGGCGAGGTCCTTGCGCATCCAGTCGATCGCGAAGCCGAAGTCGAATTCACCCTTCACCATCGTCTGCCACCGGTTCTCCATCTGCCAGCTTTGCGCGGCGCCGCCCGAGATCGCCTCGAGCACCTTGTCGGTATCGACGCCGCTTGCCTGGGCCAGCCGCACGCCTTCCGACAAACCTGCAAGCACGCCGGCGATGCACAGCTGGTTAACCGCCTTGGTCGCCTGCCCTGCGCCGGCTCCACCGACATGCACGATGCGCGCGGCATAGGCTTCCATCGCTGGCCGGGCAGCCGCCATCGCCGCGTCCGATCCGCCGCACATGATGGCAAGTTTGCCGTTCTCGGCGCCGGCCTGCCCGCCGCTGACCGGCGCATCGACCGCCAGCAGACCCAGGGCCTCGCATTCGGCGGCGATGCGGCGGGCGATGGCGGGAGAGACCGTGGTGTGATCGACAAAGCACGCGCCCTTGCGCATGGCGGCCAGCGCCCCGCTTTCCGCGCGCCCATCCGCCCGGCCATCCGCCCGGCCATCCGCCCGGCCATCCGCATTGCCATTGCCCAGCATGACCTGGGCAAGGTCGCGATCATTGCCGAGGCAGGTAAGCACCAGGTCCTTGCCGGCAACCGCCTCTGCCGGGGTGGCGGCGGTCTCGACGATCACACCCTCGGCTGCCAGCCGCGCGGCCCACTCCTGCGCGCGTGCCGCGGTGCGATTGTAGGCGGTGACATGGTGCCCGGCGCGGGCGAGGTGCCCGGCCATGGGGGCGCCCATGACGCCCAGGCCGAGGAATGCGATGCTGCTCATGGAGCGGGGCGATGCCGCCAAATGCGGTCAAAGGCAATCTTTGGCGCGGCATGGCCATCGGCTATTCCTCTTGCGCGCCTGCCGCGCTAGGCGGAGCGTCATCATGGACCAGCCGACTACGCCCGCCCCGCAGCCCACCTCCGAGCTCACCCCCCATCTCGACGTCGCCGACATTCGCGAAGCGGCCAAACGCATCAGCGGCGCCGTCGTGCGCACGCCGACGATGCATTCGATCACCTTGTCGAAGATCACCGGCGCGGAGATCTGGCTGAAGTTCGAGAACCAGCAGTTCACTGCCGCCTATAAGGAACGCGGCGCGCTGAACGCCCTGTTGCAGCTGACGGATGAACAGCGCGCGCGCGGCGTGATCGCGGCATCGGCGGGCAACCATTCACAGGGGCTCAGCTATCACGGCACCCGGCTCGGCGTGCCCGTGCACATCGTCATGCCGCGCACCACGCCGGCGGTGAAGATCATGCAGACCGAGGCGGTCGGCGGGCAGGTGGTGCTGGAAGGCGAGACCTTCGACGAGGCCAGCACCCACGCGCGCATGCTGGAAAAGCAGATGGGCCTCACCTTCGTCCATCCCTTCGACGATCCGCACGTGGCGGCAGGGGCGGGGACCACGGCGCTGGAACTGTTCGAGGATGCCCCGCATCTCGATTGCATCGTCGTGCCGATCGGCGGTGGCGGGTTGATCAGCGGCATGAGCACGGTCGCCAAGGCCCAGCAGCCCCCGGTCGAGGTGATCGGCGTGGAAGCGCAGCTGTTCCCGTCCTCCTACAACGCCTTCAAGGGCGAGAACCTGCCCTTCGGTGGTGATACGCTGGCCGAGGGCATCGCGGTGAAGGAGCCGGGCAAGTTCACGCAAGGCGTGATCGACCAGCTGGTGGACGATATCCTGCTGGTCGACGAACCCCGGCTGGAAACCGCGGTCAGCCTGCTTTTGCAGATCGAGAAAACGGTGGTCGAAGGTGCCGGCGCGGCGGGGCTCGCGGCGGTGCTGGCCTACCCGGAACGGTTCGCGGGCAAGAAGATCGGGCTGGTGCTGTGCGGCGGCAATATCGACACCCGGCTGCTGGCGAACGTATTGTTGCGGGACCTCGCCCGGTCAGGCCGCCTGGCGCGGCTGCGCATCACCTTGCAGGACCGCCCCGGCGCGCTGTTCAGGGTGATGGCCGAGTTCGACCGGCACCATGTCAACATCATCGAGATCTATCACCAGCGCATCTTCACCAACCTTCCCGCCAAGGGGCTGGTCACCGATATCGAGTGCGAGGCGCGCGACAAGGCGCAGCTGGATGCGCTTGTCGGCTCGCTGCTGGCAAAGGGCTATCAGGTCAGCACGGTCGAGCTCAACTGACCCGATGCGGGGCAATCGCCCGGTTATGCGCAGCCGGTTGTGGAAATAATCCCCGCAAGACCCCATTATTGTGGTTAACATGGTTCAACCCGGCGATTCCCTCGTGTCATGAGGGTGGCGTCCGATGTGGACGATCGATCAGACAAGAGGACCGCCCAGAGCCGTGACGGCGCCCGTTCGCTTCCCCCGCTTCTTCGTGACCAGCCCCGCGCCGTGCCCCTATCTGCCGGGCAAGACGGAGCGCAAGGTATTCACCGAACTGCGTGGGCCCCATGCCGAGCAGCTGAACGACGCGCTGGGCCGCATCGGCTTTCGCCGCAGCCAGACCGTGGCCTACCGCCCGTCGTGCGCCGATTGCCGCGCCTGCGTGTCGGTGCGCGTGGCGGCGTGCGAATTCCGTCCTTCCAGCTCGCAAAAGCGCACTCTCAAGCTGAACGATGATCTGGAAAGCAGCGAATGCCGTCCGTGGGCCACGGCGGAACAGTTCGAACTGTTGCAGAAATATCTCGAGGCGCGTCACCCAGGCGGCGGCATGGCGGCGATGGACGAAGTCGACTATGCCGACATGGTCGAACACACCAGCGTATCCAGCTTTGTCATTGAATATCGGGAAACATCTGCCAATGGTGGGGCGGGTCGTCTGGTCGCGGCGTGTCTGATGGACCGGCAGGGTGACGGGTTGTCGATGATATACTCGTTCTACGACCCGGAGTGTAAGGATCGCAGCGGGCTTGGGACCTACGTCATTCTCGACCATATTCGGCGTGCTGCTGCGGCGCGGCTTCCCTATGTCTATCTCGGCTACTGGGTCGAGGGGGCCGAGCGGATGCAGTACAAGATCCGTTTCCGCCCGCTCGATCGACTGGGCCCGGAAGGCTGGCGCCGCGTGTCTGATGACGAGCAGGCAGCCCTCATCCGCCGCGCCACTGCCGGCGGCGGCGCTCGGGTTCCCGCACCCGATGGCGGATCAAAGGACAATACCCCCGGCCTGCAGGCCGAATACAAGCTCGCCTGAACGCCTGCGCACGATGGCCGGCAATTCCACCGCGCTCGCGGCGGTGCTGGCCCTGGTGGCGCAGCCGCTGCTGAGCGAGGCGGTGCTGGCGCAGGACCGGCAGGACACCCCGAGCCTGGAAGACCTCATTCCCGATTCCGCGGTCGAGGATCCCGAAGGCTGGGCGGCGCAGGGCGTGTCGGCGGAGGCGCAGGCGGAGGAAGGCACGGCCCTGCCGCTCGATCCCGATGCCCCGCTCGACGATAGCCTCGTCTCGATCCCCTGGCCCGAGCAGGTCGACCTGCCCGAGATCACTCCGCTCGAACCCGATGCCGAGCCGATCGAGTTCGTCACCTTTGACGAGGACATCCCGCCGATCCCGGCTGGCAGCGAAGAGCGTATTTCGGACGAACTGGTGCTGGTCTTCCCCGACGAGCAATCGCTGTTCCCGCAGCGGGAGGAATTCCTCGAACGCTTCCGCTCACTCTCGACCATCCAGGAACTGGAGGACGACGACAACATCGCCCGGCTGGCGGTGCAGGCCCGCGGCGACCAGGCCCTGCTGGAAGAGATGCTGCGCGTCTATGGCTATTACGATGCGCAGGTCATCCGATCCGTCGGCAACGTCATCGGCACCGATGAGGCGAACCTTGACCGGCCCGCCGCGCGCTTCGACATCATCCCGGGTGAGCGGTATGCCATCGGTGCGATCGACCTCGGCAATCTTGCGGCGGCAGGCGACGATTACGATACCCTGCGTTCCGCCTTCGAGGTCAATGTGGGCGATCCGATCTCGCTCGATGCGATTAAGACCGAACAGGCCGATCTGGACGTGGCGCTGGGCGAGAACGGATTCCCCTTCGCCGCCATCGAGGAGCCGGCGCTGCTCATCGATCACGCGCGGGTGGAAGGCGACCTGACCATGGCCGTGGAGCCGGGCGGGCAATACAACTTCGGCGTCGTCACCTCCAGCATTCCCGAATTCCTGTCCGGCGAACATCTCAGCGACATCGCGCGCTGGGATCCGGGTGACATCTACCAGCGCAGCGACGAGATGGACCTGCGCCGCGCTATCCTGGCCACCGGCATCGTCGGTTCGGTGCAGTTGACGCCGGTGGTGGTGGAAGAGCCGGTCGGCGACCAGCCGGGCACGGTCAACATCGCCGCCGAACTGACCGAGGCACCCCTGCGCACGCTGGCGGGCAACATCGGCTTCGGCACGGAGGAAGGCATCCGCCTCGAAGGGATGTGGGAACACCGCAACCTGTTCCCGCCCGAAGGCCTGCTGCGGGTGCGCGGAATCCTCGGTACGCAGGAACAGCTGGCAGGCGTCACTTTCCGCAAGAACAATTTCGGCGGACGCGACCGCATCCTCACCCTCGACGCCTATGCCAGCACGATCGACTACGATCTCTACGATGCGCGCACGGTCTCGCTGGTCGGCAACTACGAGCGGCTGAGCACGCTGTTGTTCCAGAAGGAATTCAGCTGGTCCGTCGGGATAGAGCTTGTCGCGTCGCAGGAAAGCGAAGTCGACGCCGAGGGCAACCCGCTCCAGCGCGAAACCTATTTCGTCGCCGCCCTGCCGCTGTTCGCCCAGCTCGACCAGTCGGACGACCTGCTCGATCCCACCAGCGGCTATCGGCTGTCGGCCCGCCTGTCGCCCGAGGCGTCGGACAACGACGGGGTGCAGAGCTTCTACGTGCGCAGCCAGGTCGATGCCTCCTATTACCAGTCGATGGGCGAGAACACCGTGCTGGCGGGCAGGGTGCGACTGGCCAGCATCCCGGGCGCAGAGCTGGAAGGCATTGCGCCGTCACGCCGGCTCTATGCCGGCGGCGGCGGGTCCGTGCGCGGCTACGGCTATCGCTCGATCGGCCCGGTCAACCAGTTCGGCAACCCGACCGGCGGCCGCAGTTTGGTGGAACTGAGCGCAGAAGCGCGCATCCGCACGGGATTCCTGGACGGCGCCGTCAGCGTGGTGCCGTTCATCGACGCCGGATCGGTGAGCGAGGGTACGACGCCCGACTTCGGCTCGATCAAGCTGGGGGCGGGCGTGGGCGTGCGCTATGCCACGGGCTTTGGCCCACTGCGTCTCGATGTCGCCGTGCCGCTCAATCGCGGGCCCAACGATAGCTGGGTCGCGGTCTATGTCGCGCTGGGCCAGGCCTTCTGATGGCGGACGAGGGAACCGTGGACGGCACACCCGCCGAAGCCACCCCGGTTGACGAGACCGTGGTGGACGAGACCGCGGTGGCAGAGGATGCGCCCGCGCGCCGGCACCGCAGCGCGGGGCGCATCATTGCCAAGACCGTCGGCTGGATCGCGCTCGGCATCCTGGGCGTGTTCCTGCTCGCCATCGCGTTCCTGCACACGCCGCCCGGGCGCCAGTTCATCGTGGACGAGATCGCCAAGGTCGCCCCGGCATCGGGCCTGTCGGTGGAAGTCGGCAGCATCGAGGGATCGGTGCTGTGGAGCGCCACGCTGAACGACGTGAAGCTGCGCGATGCCAACGACACGCTGTTCCTGGAAATCCCCACGGTCGACCTCAACTGGCGGCCGATCAACTGGTTCTTCACCGGGCTGGACGTGCGCCATCTGGTCGCCACCAACGGCACGCTCTACGCCATTCCCGAACTTGAGCCGGGCGATCCCGACGCTCCCATCCTGCCCGATTTCGACATCCGCGTGGATCGCTTCGTCATCGACAACCTGACCGTGGCCGAAGGGCTGCTGCTAGGCGACCAGCGCACGATCAACTTCGCCGCCGAGGCGAACATTCGCGATGGCCTGGTGTATCTCGACGCCGAGGGCGATTTCGATGGCGGCGACGTGTTCACCGCGCTCGTCAACGCAGAACCCGATGGCAACCGCTTCGATCTCGACTTCGAGTGGCGCGCGCCAGCCGGCGGCTTCCTTGCCGAGATGGTCGGGGCCGAGGAAGACCTTGCCATATCGCTGGACGGCGATGGCAGCTGGACATCGTGGGCCGGCGATTTCGTAGCCGTGCAGGGGCAGTCCCGCATCGCCGATTTCGACGTGATGAACGAAGGCGGCATCTACCGCATCGTCGGCCGCGCGCGGCCCGGCGGTTTTGTCGAGGGCCTGCCGGCCCGCGCGCTTGGCGAGCTGGTGGAACTGAGCGCCATGGGCACGCTGGACGAAAGCCTGCTGGAAGGCGAATTCGTCCTGCGCGGCGAGGGCGTGAGCGCGGACGGCGCGGGCACGATCAATCTTGCCGACAACGCCTTCAGCAACGTGCGGCTGACCGCGCAGCTGCTGGACGAGACGCTGTTCTCCGAGGACGTGACGCTCACCGGCGCCGAGATCGACCTTACGCTGGACGGGCCGTTCCGCGATCTGGTGATCCCGCACACGCTGCGCGTCGCACGGATCGACGCGGGCGGCACCATCCTCACCGAAGTCCGCCAGCAGGGCACGCTGACCTACGATGGCACCCGGTTCATCGTGCCTGTCGATGCCACCGTCGGGCGGGTGGTCAGCGGCAACGAACTGTTCGATCCCCGGCTGGTGAACGGCACGATAGCCGGCACCATCGTCTACGCCGGCAGCGAAATCGTGTCGGACGACCTCGCGGTGCGCTTCCAGGGGCTGCAGGGGCGCCTCGGCCTCAACAGCAATCTCGAGACCGGGCTCACGCGGGTCAACGGTCCGATCAATATAGCCGACCTGGCCTTCGATGGCATTGGCACCGTGGATGCGGGCGCGCGTATCGACTTCAGCATCGGCGGCGGCGCGCCGTGGCAGCTCGATGCCGAAGTCATGGGGCGGCTGGACACGGTCACCAACGACACGCTGACCAACCTTGCCGGCACCAACATCCGGTTCGATGGCGGGCTGTCGCTGGGGGGGGCGAGCCCGCTGGCGTTCCGCGATTTCACCATCAACGCCAGCAAACTGACTGCGCGACTGGACGGGCGGGTAGAGGAAGGGCGCACCACGCTGGCCGGCAGCGGTCGCCACGTCGACTACGGACCGTTCACCGTCGAGGCGGAAATCGCCGACGACGGGCCGCGCGCCACGCTGGTCTTCGCCGATCCGTTGCCCTCGGCGGGCCTCACCAACGTGCGCGTCACGCTGGCGCCCACCGACGACGGGTTCCGCATCGAGACCAGCGGCGGTTCGCTGCTCGGTCCGTTCGACGGCCTCGTCTATCTGAACATCGCCGGCAATGGCGATACGACGCTCAACATCGAACGGCTGGACGTCGCCCAGAGCCGCGTGACCGGCCTGCTGCGCCTGGTAGAGGGCGGGATCGCCGGCGACCTGGCCCTGGCGGGCGGCGGGATCGACGGCACCATCGCGCTCGGCGTGCGCGGCGGCGGGCAGGCATTCGACGTGAACCTGGTGGCACGCGACGCGCGGTTTGGCGGGGAGACACCGCTTCTCATCGCCCGCGGCACGGTCGATGCCAGTGGCGTCATCGCCGAGGGCAACACCACCGTTACCGGCAACGCCAGCCTGCAGGGCCTGCAATACGGCCAGATCTTCATCGGCCGCCTTGCCGCGCGTGCAGAGGTGGTCAACGGCACCGGCCACTTCGATGCTGCGCTCACCGGGCGGCGCGGGAGCCGCTTCGAACTGATGATCAACGGCGATGCCTCGCCCGATCGCATCGCCGTGGCGCTCGATGGATCCTACGACGGGCGCGCGATCACCATGCCTCGCCGCGCGGTCGTCACCCGGCTGGATGACGGCGGGTGGGAGCTGCAACGTTCGCAGATCGGCTTTGGCGACGGATTCGTGCAGGCCAGCGGGCGGTTCGGGGGCAGCCAGCCGGCGCAGGGCAACGTCGCGCTCGTCAACCTGCCACTCAGCATTTCCGACGTGCTGCTGGGCGAACTGGGCGTCGGCGGCACGGTGTCGGGCACGATCGATTTCGCCGGTGGCGCGAACGGCCTGCCGACCGGCGAGGCGCGCCTGCGGGTGGAAGACTTTACCCGCTCGAGCGCACTGCTCTCCTCGCGCCCGCTCGACGTGTCGCTGGTGGCCGATCTATCGGAAACCATGCTGCAGGCGCGCGCGCTCCTTTCGGACGGGCAGGGCGCGGACGGGCGGTTGCAGGCGCGCATCAACAATTTGCCGCAATCGGGCGCGCTGGCCGAGCGGCTCTATCGCGGTAACCTGGTGGGGCAGTTGCGCTACAACGGCTCGTCCTCCGCGCTATGGCGGCTCGCGGCAATCGACCTGATCGACATAACCGGCCCCGTGGTGGTGGCGGCGGACGTGACCGGCACGCTGGGCGACCCGCAGCTGCGCGGATCGTTGCAGGGTGACGACCTGCGCGTGCGCAGTGCGCTGACCGGAACCGATGTTACCGGCGTGCGGGCGCGCGGCCGGTTCGACGGACCGCGCTTCAACCTGACCAGCTTTGCCGGGACCGCGGCCAACGGCGGGCGCGTATCGGGCAGCGGCTTTGTCGACCTGTCCGGCATCACTGGCGATCGTGGACCGCGCATGGACATCCGGCTTGCCGCAGCCAATGCCGAAATCCTCGACCTGCCCACGATGGGCGCGACGGTAACCGGGCCGATGCGCATCGTTTCCAACGGCGTGGGCGGTACCATCGCCGGCCGCCTGCGCGCGAACGAGGCGCGCTGGCGACTTGGCGGTGCGGCGGAAGCCATCGCGCAGTTGCCTTCCGTCCGCACGACGGAGATCAACGTGCCCGCCGATCGCGCGCCCGCAGCGGTCGCCAGCGCGCCGTGGCGCTACCTGATCGACGTCAACGCGCCGGGCGGCATCCAGGTCGACGGCCTGGGGCTGGAGAGCGAATGGCGCAGCGACAATCTGCAGATCCGTGGCAGCACCGACGATCCGCGCCTCGATGGCAACGTCGAAATCGTGCCGCGCCAGGGCAGCTATTCGTTCGCCGGCGTGCGGTTCGAGATTACGCGGGGCGAAATCTTCTTCGACCAGAACGTGCCGATCGATCCGCGTATCGACCTGCTGGCGGAGACCGAGGTCGACAATCTCAGCGTGGCGGTGAACGTGCGCGGCAATGCCAGCCAGCCGGATGTGACTTTCTCCTCCATCCCGGCCCTGCCCGAGGAAGAGCTGCTGGCGCGGTTGCTGTTCGGCGGTTCGATCACCAATCTTTCGGCGACCGACGCGCTGCAACTGGGCGCTGCGGTGGCGAGCCTGCAGGGCGGCGGCGGCGTTGGTCCGATCAACCAGCTGCGCGATGCGATCGGCCTCGATCGGTTGCGCATCGTGTCCGCCGATCCCGCGCTGAACCGCGGCACGGCCATTGCGCTGGGCAAGAATTTCGGCCGACGGTTCTATGTCGAGATCATCACCGACGGCGCGGGCTATTCGGCCACCAATGCCGAGTTCCGGGTGACGAGCTGGCTCAACCTGCTGGCCACGATCAGCACCATCGGCCGCCATAGCGTGGCCGCCGAATACCGCCGCGACTACTGAGGCGGCAATTTCGACGCGCCAATGAAAAGGGGGGAGCGGCCATGCAGGCTGCTCCCCCTTATTTGATCCGATGCTAAAACGATCAGGTTTGTGGGTCGAAATCCTTCAGCACCGTTTCGACCGGGTAGACGACGCCGTTGGCGCCGCGCATCCCGGCGGGCAACATGGCGCTCATCTCGCCGCCGGTCGTGGTGACCCGCACGCCTTCACCGTCGCTGGTGAAGGTAAGCATGGTCCCGCCCATCGTCTGCATTTCCACCGACCCGTCAGCCCGCTCGATCGCGGCCGCTATGTCGTCATTGGTGAGGTAACCCGGCACGATGTGTTCGCGCAGGATCGCCAGCAGTGCGGGCCGCGCCTCGCCCCCGTCGAAGTCCTCTCCCAGCGCGTCGAACGCGGTGTCGGTGGGAGCGAACACGGTATAGGGAGCGTTGCCATCGAACGCATCGGCAAGGCCCGCGTCGTTCATCAGGTCCTTCACGGTATCGAGGTCATCGCCGGAGGCGATCAGCGCGGACAAGGTGTCCGAACTGACGTCCTCGCTGCCGGCGGCCGCGGCCCCGTCTTCATCGACGGGATCGTAGCTGCAGGCGGCAAGCCCCAGCGAGAGGGCCGAGGCCACGGCGAGTAAGCGGCCGGTGCGCAAAATGCCGCCCCTCACAGGATCATCTCGATCGCGGACGAGACAAGCATGGTCGCAGGGTCGACCTGGTACACGTAACCGTTGTTGTAACGGTAATTCGCCTCGGGCGTATCGTAATACCGGTCCCGGTAGCTGTAGGGCACGTTGTAGACATCGTAACCTTGGGGCATCGGCTGTCCCACGACGAAGTCGTTACCGGTCAGCAGCGCCGCCACGGACTGGATCGCGGCCGTTTCCGGATCGAGTCGATAGACAACGTTGTCGGCATATCGGTAATCGTTGCCGAAGCCGTAATAGTCCGAATAGTAGCTGGGCATGGACTGGTAGCCGTAATTCGTGGGCCAGACATTGCCCACGGACAGCGCGCCGCCGAACAACGGGATATAGCCACCGATCCGGTTACCGTCGTAGCGCATCAGGTAGCCATCGTTGTAGAAATAGTTGCCGCGATCGTAATTGGACAGGCCCCACCAGTCTGGCGAGTAACGCGAATACCGGTCGCTGTAGCGATCCCAGTCGCCGCTCTGGCGAAGCTGTCCGGGCGGGCTGCAACCGTTGTTCTTGCGCGCGAGGCCAGGCGGGCACCCGTCGAGCGACGCATAGCCGCGGTCGTTGACGTAATTGAAGAAGCCGCCGTCGCGGTCGCGGTCCCAATCACGATAGTCGCGGGTGTAATCTTCGTAACGGTCGGTGCGGCTGTCTGCACGATAGGTATCGCCGCCACGGTCGATCCGGGTGTTGCCCTGGTTATTGGCACGCACGGTTCGGTTGGCATTGCCGTTGCCATTGCCTGCGTTACCGTTTCCGCGCGCCTCCGGGCGATTGGACGATCCGCGATCGGCATTGCCACGCGATGCCTGTGCATTGCCGCCGCCGTTGCCCTGGTTGCCGCGCGCTTCCTGCTCGCCGCCGTTACCTCGGTTGCCCCGAGCATCCTGCCCGCCGCCATTGCCCCGGTTGCCACGCGCATCCTGCCCGCCGCCCTGATTGCCGCGCTGGGCCTGCCCGTTACCGCCGCCACCGCCGCGATTACCTTGCTGGGCCTGCTGACCTTGGCCGTTGCCCTGACCCTGTCCGTTGCCGTTACCGTTTCCGTTGCCCTGAGCCAGCGCCGGCGTAGCAGCCATCGCGAGGGCGGATGCTGTCGCTATCCAGAATTTCATCATGAGAACTCCTTTGACTCCGTAAAACACCGCGATGGGGCAAGGGGTTCCGGGCAAAGGTTAACCTGTGGCAACCCGCGCCGAGGTCACCTGGAATCGCGATAGAGCGAGGCCTCAGCCACGCGCCGGCGAACCAGTCCGCGCATGACCTTTCCCCCGGCATGGCACCAGCGCGCGAATTCCTGGGCCGCACCGGCATGATCGCCGGCCTTGTGCCTGCGCGTCAGCGTGGCGCGGGCGATGGCGCCGGTGTTGTAGTGAAAGCTGACAAGCGCATCGAACTGGCCTTGGCTGGTGGGTGCATTGCCAAGGGCTGCGGCGACCTCGGCGGCGTAGCGGGCGAGGTCGGCCTCCAGCCGCGCATCGCACTGCGCCTGGGTCCACACCGTGCCGCGCGCGATGCGCCCGCTGTGCACATGATCGCGGCCCGTGGCGCCCCAGCCGATGGTCCACGGCGCGCCGCCGGTCCCGGGATCGGGATAGGCTTCCACCGTCCCGTCGCCGCGCTGCCTTGCACAGCCTTCGAACTGCTTGATGAGGGCAATGCCTGCGGGACCGATGGCGCGAGAACCCGGTTGCGCCTCCATACGTTCCGCCGGCGCAAATCCTTCGGCGTCGAGGGCGGCGTCGATGGCATCGACCTCGCTCTGCCGGAACGGCCGACCAAGCGCGCGGCGAATGATGTCGAAGATGGTCTTGCGAAGCATGTCTGGCCTCCTGCTGGGGTGGGGGACGGCGGGCTAGGCAGCTATGTCCTGCGTAGGAAAGCGTCTTGCCCACATGTAAAGAGCTCTTGACTGACAAGAGTGCTTTACAGTAAAGAGCTCTTTACAGGCAATCGGGTCAAGACGTGAAGAACCGGGTGAAGCACTACCGCGAACAATCGGGCTGGAGCCAGGGCGAACTCGCCCGTCGGCTCGGCGTGTCGCGGCAGACGATCAACGCGGTCGAAACCGACAAGTACGACCCCAGCCTGCCGCTGGCGCTGCGCATGGCGAAACTGTTCGCCGTCGCCGTGCCGGACCTTTTCATCGACGAGTGGGAGCCGCAAGCATGACCGATACCATCACGGCCCAGGCCGCAGACCGCAAACGTCGCCTGAAGAAGACCGTGTTCGCGGTGTCTTTGGGCGGTGTCGTGGGTTTCGTTGGCGCGATGGCGGGCATGGAGCTGGCGGAAACCGGCGCGCTGGGCGAATTCGACGCCTCGCGCGAGATCGCGCTGCTGGTGGGGCTGTTCTACGTACTGATCGCGCTGATCATCCTTGCAGGCATCGCCGTGCCCAGGGCGGGCGCGACTTTTCTCAACGTCGAGGATGCAGAGGAAATCCAGGAACAGCGGCCCATGCTGACGCTGAGCGGCATCGGCACGGCGGTAGCGGGCGCGGCGCTGATCGTGGTGGCTCTGGGCGGCGCGAATGGCGTGCTCGATCCGCTCATGGCGGTGGCCGCCTATGCCATCCTCGGCATTGTCGCCGTCGTCGTATCGCTCCGGTCGATGAAACTGCAGGACGAATTGATGGTGGCGATGGGGCGGCAAGCGGGGGCGACGGCCTTTTACCTCGTCGCGCTGGTCGGCGGCACCTGGGCCGTGCTGGCGCACCTCGGGTTCGTGACCGGACCCACGCCGCTCGACTGGCTGACGATGATCTGGGCACTGATGCTGCTCGCCGCGTTCATCGTGGTGGCGAAAAAGGGCATGATGGTGATGCGTTGACATGTCGTGATTTAATCCCATCCTGCCGGGCATGTCCTTGATTAGACCCGCAATCGCAGTCCTGCTCGTAATTGGCGCTGTGTCTGCGCGCGCGCAGGATGCGCGCATCGACTGGATGGATGTGGACGACCTTTCGGGCGAGCAGATTGCTACGCTGGTTCTGTCCGATGTCGATCATGCACCGATCGTGGATGTCTATCACCCAACGCGCGGCATGGCACCGCCCGGGTTGTATTACCTGCATCTGCGCGAAAAATCCGTCCGGACAGGCGATAGCGGGTGTACGCGCCGGGTCTGGTCGGTTTCCTTTTCAAACCATCCGGATTTTGCCGATGGCGGGCAGGGCTTCCGGCGGGACTCCCGCACGTCGTGGTACGAGGCGGCGCTTGCTCCTGCTACCCCGTGTCAGTTTGCATCCTTCGCCCGGCTGGCGGACGATATCGTACCTGCACAGGGTGTTCCCTATCTGCTCGACCTGCAGCGGTTCGTCGCTTCGGACCGCGCCTATACATGCCAGGATGCCACCTCGTCCCGCCTGTGCGCCAGCGTTCGACACGAACTGGGCAATACCACTCCGTGGATGATCCGGCGCCAAGGAACGAGCACTGTCTACTGGATGAGTGAGCTCGGCGGACCCGTCACTGAAACCACGATTCCGGATGACGAAGCAGAAGGTGTTCTGGTCAGGCGGTTCATGCCCAACCCGTTCTAGCGAAAGGGCCGCCCGGTTTCCCGAGCGGCCCTCTGAATTTCAGTCCGGAAGCGCCGTTTATGCGCTGTAGTAGAGGTCGAACTCCACCGCGCTCGGCGTGGTCTCGACGCGCATGACTTCTTCCCACTTCAGTTCGGCGTAGGCGTCGATCTGGTCCTTGGTGAAGACGTCGCCGGCCAGCAGGAATTCGTGGTCCTTTTCCAGCTCGACCAGTGCCTCACGCAGGCTGCCGCATACGGTCGGCACTTCCTTCAGCTCCTCTGGCGGCAGGTCATACAGGTTCTTGTCCATCGCCTCGCCGGGATGGATCTTGTTCTGGATGCCGTCGAGGCCCGCCATCAGCAGCGCGGCGTAGGCGAGGTAGGGGTTGGCCATCGCATCGGGGAAGCGGAATTCCACGCGCTTGGACTTCTCGCCCGAACCGTAGGGGATGCGGCAGCTGGCCGAACGGTTGCGCGCCGAATAGGCGAGCAACACCGGCGCCTCGAACCCCGGAACCAGCCGCTTGTAGCTGTTGGTGGTGGGGTTGGTGAAGGCGTTCAGCGCCTTGGCGTGCTTGATGACCCCGCCGATGAACAACAGGCAGTTTTCCGACAGGCCGGCATAGCCGTTGCCGGCAAAGGTCGGCTTGCCCTTTTCCCAGATCGAGAAGTGGGTGTGCATCCCGCTGCCGTTATCGTCCTTGATCGGCTTGGGCATGAAGGTTGCCGTCTTGCCATAGGCGTGGGCTACCTGGTGCACGACGTACTTGTAGATCTGCATCCGGTCGGCGGTCTGCACCAGCGTGCCGTATGTCAGGCCCAGTTCGTGCTGCGCGGCGGCCACCTCGTGGTGGTGCTTGTCGCACGGCAGGCCCATTTCCAGCATGGTGGAGACCATCTCGGCGCGAATATCCACGGCACTGTCGACCGGCGCGACGGGGAAGTAGCCGCCCTTGACCCGCGGACGGTGCGCCATGTTGCCGCTGTCGTATTCGGTGGCGGTATTGGTCGGCAGCTCGATGTCGTCGATCTGGTAGCCGGAGCCGGCATAGCTGTCCTCGAAACGGACATCGTCGAACATGAAGAACTCGGCTTCCGGGCCGACATAGACGGTGTCTCCGATGCCGGTGGTCTTGAGGTAGGCTTCGGCCCGCTTGGCCGTGGTGCGCGGATCGCGCGAATAGCCCTCGCCGCTGCTCGGTTCCACGATGTCGCAGTTGACGATCATCATCGGCGTGGCGCTGAAGGGATCGATCCAGACCTCTTCCAGGTCGGGCTTCAGGATCATGTCGCTTTCGTTGATGGCCTTCCACCCGGCGATGGAGGAGCCGTCGAACATCAGGCCCTCTTCCAGCTGGTCCTCGTCCAGCGCGCTGGCGACCATGGAAAGGTGCTGCCACTTGCCCTTGGGATCGGTGAAGCGCAGATCGACCCACTCGATCTCCTCGTCCTTGATCCGCTTGATGATGTCAGATGCACTGGCCATTGGGGTAGTCCTTCCAAAAGTATTCGTGAAATCGTGTATGGTGCGGCGCCCGTGAAGACGCCGCGTCGTCAGAGCGCGGCGTCGTCCTGCTCGCCGGTCCGGATGCGGATGGCGGTCTGGATGTCGGAAACGAAGATCTTGCCATCGCCGATGCGCCCGGTCTGCGCCGCGCTGGCGATCGCTTCCACGGTCGCCTGGGCGAGGGTGTCGGGGACGACGATCTCCAGCTTCACCTTGGGCAGGAAATCGACGACGTATTCGGCCCCGCGATAAAGCTCGGTATGGCCCTTCTGCCGGCCGAAGCCCTTTGCCTCAGTCACGGTTATCCCGGATACGCCGACCTCGTGCAGCGCGTCCTTCACCTCGTCCAGCTTGAACGGCTTGATGATGGCTTCGATCTTCTTCAACTCGGCATCCCTGTCTGGCGACCCGCGTGGCTGACGTTCGCGCGCCTGCGGCATTTCAAGAATCGTGCCAGCGCGCTCGGGAACGAGGTAGCTAATCGCAGGCCCGTGCGAAAGGGTGGATTGGCAACATTTGCCGCGGCATACAGGGCAGGCGCGGAACAATCGTGCGCGGCCCATGATCGAGCGCATCAGGGCGTGGGCAATAGGCGGGCAGGGGTGCCCAATACCTGGGCAGTCGCGTCTTGCCCGAGGCTCAGACCCTTAGACCCGCCAGTTCATCCGTGCCGGCCATCAGGTTGAGGCACTGCACCGCCGCGCCGCTCGCGCCCTTGCCGAGATTGTCGTACATGGCCACCAGCCGTGCGCGGGTACCATCCGCGCTGCCCAGAACCCACAGGTCGAGCCGGTCGGACGGGTCCGCGCCATTGCGCACCACCAGTTCCGACGGCGCGCCCTGGTGCACCGTGACCAGGCGTGAGTTGGCGTAGTAGCGGGCGAGTTCGGCCCGCAGGCGATCGGGCGCGGCGGCGGTCCGCATGGCCGCGATCGGCAGCGGCACCTCCACCAGCATCCCGCGAAAGGCGGGCACGACCGACGGGGCGAAGACCGGGGTGTGGTTGACGCCGGATTTCGCCTGCATTTCGGCCAGGTGCTTGTGATCCAGGCTGAGCGCGTAGGTGCGAAAGGCAAGATCGCCCTCGTCCTCGTAACGCGCGATCAGGCTCTTGCCGCCGCCGGAAAAACCCGAGACGGCGTTGACCGTATAGGGCCAGTCACGCGGCAGCAGCCGCGCCCGCACCAGCGGCGCGAGAAGGGCGATGAAGCCGGTTGGATAGCAGCCGGGGTTTGAGACGCGGGTAGCGCGTTCGATGACGCCAGGCCCGACGATCTCGGGAAAGCCATAGATCCAGCCCGGCGTCGTGCGGTGCGCGCTGGAGGCATCGATGATGCGCGTGCCGGCATCGGGCGCCACCATCGCCACCGCCTCGCGCGCGGCTTCGTCGGGCAGGCACAGGATGGCGAAATCGGCAAAATCGAGGGCGGCCTTGCGGCAGGCGGGATCCTTGCGCTCGGCGTCGGACAGGGCAATCAGTTCGAATTCGGCGCGACCTTGCAGCCTGTCCCGTATCTCGATCCCGGTGGTGCCTTCGGCCCCGTCGATGAACACGGTATGCGCCATCACGCCAGCGCTTCGAGCCGGTCCGCCCTGAGGTAACCGACCGGCCCTTCGAGCGACAGGCAGCCCCAGGCCCATTTGCCCGCCACGTCGAGCACTTCGAAACTGTCGCCTTCCATCAGCGTGCACAGTTCCTCCGCATCCTCGCGCGGGTCGGTGAGCAGGGCCGCGCCGCCGGGCATCACGGTGCGCGGCTGGGGCACCGCATAATGGGGCACGAAATGCTTTCCGACGAGACCGACGTGCGCCAGGTCGCCGCGCAGCGGAACCCGCCGCGGATCAATGCGCGCCTGCGGGCCGGACAGCGTATAGGGGCCGTGGACGTGCGTGTCCTCGCCGCCGGTGCCGATGCTGTCGCTGGTGGTATCGTCGGTCTGGCTCAAGCGCCGCTCACATTGTCTCTGCTGCCCCGTCGCAGCCGCGCTTAGACTGTGGAGCGCGGGGGGGCAAGCCATGCCACCCCGCCGCACCCCGCCGGCGCGGCCAGACAAAAGGGGGGCACTGGCCGAAGGCGTATCAGCCGTAGCGGCCGCGCAGCATGTGGAACGCCGCCCGCAGGCCCAGCGCGGCGCCGCCCTTGGGCCGTCCGGGCTTGGGGAAGGGGCGCCAGGCAAAGGTATCGAAGTGCGCCCAGTCGATTCCTTCGCCCACGAACTTGTCGAGGAAGGAGGCGGCAACGCTGGCACCGGCAAAGGCATTGGTATGCGCGTTCGAGGTGTCGGCGATGTCGGACTTGAGCCATTCGCCGTAGCCTTCGTGGATCGGCAGGCGCCACGGCGCATCGTCATGGTCGCGCCCGGCGGCGATCAACTGGTCGGCGGTCTGGTCGCGCCGGGTGAACAGCGCGGGCAGGTCGGGGCCCACGGCGACCCGCGCCGCGCCGGTCAGGGTGGCGAAATCGATGATCAGTTCGGGATCGCCCTCGCTGGCGAGTTGCAGCGCATCGCCCAGGATCAGGCGACCCTCGGCATCGGTATTGCCGATCTCCACCGTCAGGCCCTTGCGCGAATCGAGCACGTCGCCGGGGCGGAAGGCATTGGAGGAGATGGCGTTCTCCACCGCGGGCACCACGCAATGCAGCCGCACCTTGAGGCCGCTGGCCATGATGAGTTCGGCCAGGGCCAGCGCGTGCGCCGCGCCGCCCATGTCCTTTTTCATCAGCAACATGCCGCTGGAGCTCTTGATGTCGAGCCCGCCCGAATCGAAGGTGACGCCCTTGCCGACGATCGCAACGCGCGGGTGGGCAGTATCGCCCCATTCGAAGTGGAGCAGGCGCGGCGCGTGCTTGCGCGCGGCGGCGCGGCCTACGGCGTGTATCATCGGGAAGCCGGTTTCCAGCGCGTCGCCCTGGACCACCTCCAGCCGGGCACCGTGCGCCTTGGCGATGCGTGTCGCCTCGGCCTCCAGCGCGGCGGGGCCCATGTCCTCTGCCGGGGTGTTGACCAGATCGGCCACCAGCATGGCGGCGCGCGCCTCTGCGGTGACCAGTTCGATCTTCGCCACGTCCTGCGTCAGCAGCACGCGCGGACCTTCAGCATCCTCGTCCGTGCGATAGCGGATGAAGCGGTATTGCGCGGTCTGCCAGCCGAACAGTGCCGGGCCGGGCTGACCACCGGCGAGGCGATAGGTGCCGGCCGGCAGGTCCTCGGCAAGGCGGGCCATGCACCAGCTGGACAGGCTTTGCGGATCGGCCACGCCGCCAATCGCGAACCATCCCTGTTCATCGGGCACGATCGCGGTCTGGTATCCGCCGCCGGTAAATTTCTGCGCGTCCAGTGCGGCGCGCTGCGGGCCGCTCAGGTCCCGGGCGAAATCCGCGAAGCCTTCCTTGTTCACGAGATGGATGGCGATGGCGTCCTGCCCGCGGTCGGGCTGGATCAGGTCTGTGGCTCGGCTCATGGAATATCGCTTGCCGTTTTCCTCGCGCTTTGAAAAGGGTGCGACCGTGATGATGCGACGATTCAGCCGGATCGCGGTACCGGGCCTGCTGGCTGCGGCCGCCACGCTAAGCGGTTGCGACATGCTGGCTGGCGGCGATCCCGCGCCGGTCGCAACGCCCACGCCCAGCGTCTCCCCCACCCCCGCCGCGTCCCCTTCCGAAGGTCCCGTCGATGGCGCAAAGCAGGTGCGCGAGGAGACCGACACCTTCGTCTTCGAATATTCCTGGCCGACCGAGGCGGGGGAAATCCCGGCGCTGGCCCAATGGCTGCAGGCCCGGCTGGACCGTGGGCGCGAGGCGCTGGCCACGAACGCCCGCCGCGGGCGCGATGCGGCGCGCGACAACGGCTTTCCTTTCAACCAGTATTCCTCCGACACCAGGTGGACGCTGGTGGCCGACGTGCCCGGCTGGCTGAGCATGTCCGCCGAACTTTCCAGTTACGAGGGCGGAGCCCACGGCAATTACGGCTTCGATGCCATCGTGTGGGACAAGACGGAGAACGTCGCGCGCGAGCCGGTGAGCTTCTTTACCTCGGCCGAGGCGCTGGACAGCGTGCTGGGCAAACAGCTGTGCGAGGCGCTGAACGCCGAACGGGCCGAGCGCCGCGGCGCTCCCGTTGCCGAAGGGTCGGACGATCCATTCGACGCCTGCGTCACGCCCGACGAAACGAACGTCCTGCTCGGTTCCTTGCGCGGCGAGAAGTTCGATACCATCGGCATCCAGATCGCGCCTTATATCGCCGGGCCCTGGGCAGAAGGGTCCTACGACTTCAGTTTCGCGTTGGACGAGGACGTGCTTGCCATCGTGCGCCCCGAATATCGCAGCGCCTTTGCCGTGAGGGACTAGGCCCCACTCGCATTTTGTCGCGGATTGCCCTACATGGGCGCGCATGACGCAATACCAGCACGTAACCGCCGACACCTCCGTCTATCGCGATGGCACCATCAAGCTGCATGGACCCGAAGGGTTCGAGGGGATGCGCAGGGCCGGCCAGCTGGCCGCGCGCATTCTCGACGAGATGACCGCCCGCGTGCAGCCCGGCGTCAGCACCGACGAACTTGACCGGGTCGTGCGCGAGATGACGCTGGATGGCGGCGCCGTGCCGGCGACGCTCGGCTATCGCGGCTACACCCATTCGTGCTGCATCAGCATCAACCACGTCGTCTGCCACGGCATCCCCAGCGACAAGCGCCTGAAGGAAGGCGACATCGTCAACATCGACGTGACCCCCTTGCTGGATGGCTGGCACGGCGACACCAGCCGGATGTATTTCGCCGGCGAACCGTCGATCAAGGCGAAGAAGCTGGTGGAGGTGACCTACGAGTGCCTGATGATCGGCATCGCCGAGGCAAAGCCGGGGGCGCGGCTGGGCAACATCGGCGCGGCGATCCAGGCTCATGCCGAAAGCCAGCGGTACGGCGTGGTGCGCGATTTCTGCGGGCACGGCCTTGGCCGCCTGTTCCATGACGCGCCGGAGGTGGTCCATGCCGCCCGCGCGGGCACCGGGCCGGAACTGAAGCCGGGCATGTTCATGACGATCGAACCGATGATCAACCTTGGCCGCCCGGCCGTGAAACTGCTCAACGACGGATGGACCGCGGTGACCCGCGACAAGAGCCTGTCCGCGCAGTTCGAACATTCGATCGGCATTACCGATCAGGGCGCGGAGATCTTCACCACGTCGCCGCAGGGGCTGCACCAGCCGAGTGACTGATATTCGGGGCACTTCCCGCCGCGGCTCGCGTTAGGCAGGCTGACGCGAGGAAAACCTGCTCCCATGTACGAATTCGACAGCTACCACATCCTGCTGGCCGGTGCGGGCGCGATCATCATCGCGTCGTACTGGCTGCCGCGGTACTTTTCCGGCCGGGAACCGGCGGCGGCGCCGCTGCTGATCCTGACCGGCCTGGTGCTATTCCTGTTCGTTCCGGGAATGCCTGCCGCCATCGATCCCCTGACCAACCCGTTCGCCTGGGAAGCCACGGCGGAACTGGCGGTCATCATCGGTCTGTTCGGCGTGGGGCTCAGGATCGACAAGCTGTTCGGTCACGGCCTGTGGAAGCCCACCTTCCGATTGCTGGTATTCGGCATGCCGCTTACCATCATCGCGCTGGCCCTGTTCGGCTGGATGGCGGCGGGCATGACGCTGGCGGGTGGACTGCTGCTGGGCGCGATCCTGTCGCCCACCGATCCCGTGCTGGCCGGCGACGTGCAGGTCGGCCCACCGCTGGAAGGGGGCGAGCATCCGGTCCGCTATGCCCTGACCACAGAGGCCGGACTGAACGACGGGCTGGCTTTTCCCTTCGTCCACCTGGGCATCGCGATCGCCTCTGCCGGAGCGATCACCGGCGCGCTGCTGACCGAATGGGTATTGATAGACGTCGCCTACCGCATCGCGATGGGCGCGTTGGGCGGGGCGGCATCGGGCTGGTTGCTGGGGCGGATCCTGTTTTTCTGGCCGCGCTCCAACGCCCTCTCGCTAACGCAGGCGGGCGTCATCGCCTTTGCCGGGGTGATCTTCGCCTATGGCCTGACCGAGCTTGCCGAAGGATACGGCTTCATCGCCGCCTTCGTGGCCGGCCTGGTGCTGCGCCGGGTGGAATCCGAAGACCGGTTCCACGAACGGCTGCACAGCTTTTCGGAAGCACTCGAGCATACGCTCACCGCCATCATCCTGGTGGCGCTGGGAGCAGCGATCCCGGTGTTGTGGCCCTATCTTGACCTGAGCCATGCGCTGATCGGGCTGGCGCTGATCTTCCTTATCCGCCCGCTGCTTGGCTGGCTGTCCCTTGCCGGCGCGGGGCTGCCCTCTCGCGAGCGGTGGACCGTGGCCTTTTACGGCATCCGCGGCATCGGCTCGATCTATTACCTCGCCTATGCGGGCAATCATGTGGAGCTGGTGGACGAAGGTGCGCTGTGGGCAACGGTGGCCTTTACCATCGTCGTGTCCGCCATCGTCCACGGCCTCAGCGCCGGTGTCGCTGTCAGCCGCGCAACGGGCGAGGAAGAGGCGCCCGCCTGAGCGTGGCGAACATGATCTTGCCCCCTAGCCTTCGCGTGCTGCACGGATCGCCGCGCCACCGGCGAACGGGGCCAGCGCAACCAGCAGCAGGCTGATCGCGGCAGTCAGCGCCAGGCCGCCATCGCCGCCCGTCGACAGCGCGCCCGCGCCGAAGACCAGCAACGGGATTGCGAGCGGCACGAACAAAAGGCCGGAAAGCGCCGCGCCCGACTTCAGGCTGACGGTGACTGCGGCGATGATCACGCCGATCGCGGCAAGGCCCGGCGTTCCTGCCAGCAGACCCAGTTCCACGATGCGCAAGGTCGCCCCGTCGATGCCCAGCAGGGCGCTGGCAGGGACCGCGGCAAGCATCACGAAGGGTCCGAAGCTGAGCCAGTGGGCGACCAGACGCGCGGCGACGGCCAGCTCCTCGGAAATGCCCCGCAGCGTCCACTGATCGAAGAACCCGGCCTCCAGATCGGGCGCGAACAGGCGGTCGAGCGGCAGGATGGCGGCGAGCAGCGCGGCCACCCAGATCACCCCGCCGCCGGTGCGGGCGAGCAGCGCCGCATCCGGCCCGACGACGAAGGGGAAAAGCATGGCCACCGACAGGAAGAACACCAGCGGCAGCAGCGTGCCGCCACGCCCCGCGCCCGGCAGCAGCATGGCAAGGTCCCGGCGCAGCAGGGCGAGCAGCGCGCTCAAGCGGCGTGGTCCGGCAGGTGCAGCCGACGAGCGGCGGCGAGGCGGAACGGCTGGTGACTGGCGATGATGGCCACGCCGCCAGCGCCCGTGTGGTCGGCCACCATCGCCTCCACCAGCGCGACAGCATCGGTATCGAGGCCGTTGAGCGGTTCGTCCAGCAGCCAGATCGGTGCATTCTGCCCTGCCAGCCGCGCGATGGCGGCGCGCTTTTTCTGCCCGGTGGAAAGGTAGCGCACCGGCACGTCCGCAAGGGGCGCGAGACCCAGCCGGTCGAGGTGCTGGTCGTGACCATCGAGCCGCCCCCAGAACGCCAGGGCGCGGCCAAGCGGCAGATGGTCGTCCAGCGCCAGCCGCCCGTCCACCAGCGCCATCGCGCCTTCGCGGCTTACCTCGCCCGCAAACGGGCGCAGCAGACCGGCAAGCACGCGCAGCAGGCTGGTCTTGCCGCAGCCGTTGGGCCCGGCAACGTGCAGCGCTTCGCCCGCGGAAAGGTCGAACGACAGGCCGCGGAACAGCACGCGCTCGCCACGGCGGCAGGCGAGGGCACGGGCTGAAAGGCGGGCGGGTTCCATCGGCCTCCGCGTTAGGGCAAGGGTGGCGCGACGCGCAAGACGATGGAGCGACTGCACATGGTGGACAGACTGACGAGAGCCGAGGCCGAAGGCGAGATGGCGACGCTGGAGGGCTGGGAATTCAGCCGCGAGGGCGAGGCCATCCGCCGCTTCTTCAAGTTCGCCGACTTCGTGGAGGCCTGGGGCTTCATGAGCCGGGTCGCCATCCTGGCGGAAAAGCAGGATCATCACCCGGAATGGTCGAACGTCTACAACCGGGTGGAGATCGAGCTTACCACCCACGATGCCGACGGCCTGTCCGCACGCGACTTCGAACTGGCGAGTGCCATCGACGCGCTGGTGCGGTGATCAACTGCGGGCGGCGTCAACCGGGTCACCCTCGGCTGACGAAATGGGGCAAACCGCGTTTTGGCTACGCGTCGGCGGGGTGGCCCTCGCTGTGCTCGTGCGCGTCGGCCAGGGTGCGGGCGCGGCGGCGCAGCAGGCCGGGCATCCACTTGGCGACGCGGGCCAGCTTTCGCGCCGTCTTGCCCACCAGCCAATGGGTGCGCTTGTCCGAGTGCACCGCATCCCATGCCGCTTGCGCCACCACCTCGACCGGCGTGAACTCCAGCCCGGCAGCCACCACCGCATCGCGGATCGGTGTATTGCGGCTGCGGTTGGGGGCGGCCTGGAGCAGCGGGGTGTCGATGAAGCTGGGCATCAGCGATCGCGAGCGGACGCCGAAGGGCGCCCATTCGGCATCGAGGCTTTCCGTCAGAGACCGCACGCCCGCCTTGGTCGCGCCGTAGACGCTTTGGTTCGCCATGCCGTGGATGGCGGCGGCGCTGGCGGTGTTGAGCAGGCAGGACCCGGGGCCTGCGGCCCTGAGGTAGGGGAAGGCGGCCTTGGCACCGTAGAATACACCGCGCAGGTTCACGTCGATCAGCAGGTCGAGTTCCTCGTGCGTGACCTCGCTCAGCGGACCGCCCGACGGCAGCCCGGCGTTGTTGGCGACAACGTCGATCCGTCCCGCGTTCAGGGCGGCGAACGCGCCGAGCGCATCGGCCCAGCCAGCCCGGTCGGTGACGTCGAACCGGTAGGCGTGGCAGCGGCCGGCAGGTAGCAGGACTTTCGTCTCGTCGAGACCCGCCTGGTTGCGATCGGCGATGCCGACCAGCCAGCCCTCGGCGGCAAACTTCAGCGCGATGGCGCGGCCGATGCCGCTGCCGCCGCCGGTGATGAAGATCGCCTTCTGCTGCATTGTCTCTCTCCCTTCCAAGCCCAATACCCGCTCGTCCTGAGCTTGTCGAAGGACCGCCTTTCTTGTCCGCCGTGGTGAACCAGGAGGACAACCCTTCGACAAGCTTAAGGTGAGCGGGGGGGCGGGGTGAGGGTGCCTACAGCCCCTTCACGAACTCTCGCCCGGCGCGGATGTCCGCCGTCGAGGCTGCGAGCGTCTCGCCCACCGGCTCGGCCCGCCCGCCCAGCACCTCGGCGAGGAAATTCTCGGCAATCGCGTTGAAAGCGATGTTGTTTTCGGGACGCGCGAAGCCGTGGCCCTCGTCGGGGAAGAGGACGTAGGTCACGGGCACGCCGTCACGCTCCATCGCGTCCACGATCTGATCGCTTTCGGCCTGCTTGACCCTCGGATCGTTGGCCCCCTGTCCGATCAGCAGCGGACGCACGATGTCCTTTGCGCGGTGGAGCGGGCTCGCCTCCTTCAGTGCCTGCAATCCCTCGGGCGTGCCGGGATCGCCCATGCGATCATGGAACTGCTTCACCAGCGGCTCCCAGTAAGGCGGGATGGTTTCCAGCAGCGTTTCCAGGTTCGAAGGGCCGACGATGTCCACCCCGCAGGCGAACACTTCGGGCGTAAAGGCAAGGCCCACCAGCGTGGCATACCCGCCATAGCTGCCGCCCATGATCGCAATCCTGTCACGCTGGGCCACGCCGCGTTCCACCGCCCAGTCGACGGCGTCGATCAGGTCGTCGTGCATGGCCTTTGACCATTGCAGGTTCGCGGCGTTCACGAAGGCCTTGCCGAAGCCCATGGAGCCGCGGAAGTTGACGCTGAGCACGGCGTAACCACGGTTGGCAAGCCACTGGTGGCTGCGGTTGAAGCCGTAATTATCGCGCGCCCAGGGGCCGCCATGGA
Source organism: Aurantiacibacter arachoides (assembly GCF_009827335.1). Classification (GTDB taxonomy): domain Bacteria; phylum Pseudomonadota; class Alphaproteobacteria; order Sphingomonadales; family Sphingomonadaceae; genus Alteraurantiacibacter; species Alteraurantiacibacter arachoides. The sequence continues at coordinate 496,896 of NZ_WTYH01000001.1, forward strand.
CCAGCAGCACCATCGGCACGGCGGCATCCGGCACGCCGTCCTCGTCCGGGTCGCACCCGGGCGGCAGGGTAAGATAGCTCGCCAGTGTCAGGCCGTCGCGCGCAGGAATTTCCACGGGGTGCATCGGTTGCAGCGGCGCGCCCTCAAGCTCGGGCTTGGTGACGTAGAACCGGGTCAGGCTCATCGCGTCGCGATCGAACAGATAGGTGGCGATCGGGCCGGTCAGCGGATCGTTCCAGACCAGCCAGCGGCGATCGTCGTCGGTGCGTGACTGGATGCCGAAATCGCCTTCGAACCGCTCGCGCAGGAAGGCAAAGGCGCTGGCAATGTCGTCGTCCAGAAAGTGATGCTCGGTGCGCAGGTAGGCAGCGCTCCAGCCCTGCACCACGCCGGTGCGCGGATGCCGGATGGTGCCGCCCACGTCGGCCCTGTCATGCTCGGCCAGCAGGGTGCGGGCCCCTGTTGCCATGTCCTCGGCATAGAGCGCGGCGGTGTCGCGCCCGCGGCTGTCGATCCAGTAGAGGATGGTGCCATCGGTGGTGTAGCCGGCCATGCTGGTGATGAGCGAATCCTCCATGCCCGTCACCTCACGCGGCGTTTCCGCCACCACGCCGTCGATGATCTCGTGCATGTCGGTGCCGCCCGCGGCGTTCTGCCGCACGGCCCAGCGCAGGGTCAGGCTGTCGTCGGCCTCGAACCCAGCCCACGCGTTGTTCTCGAACACCAGCGAGAGTTCGCCGGTTTCGAGGTTCAGCAGGTGGACGTCGTGGAACCGCGGGTCGCGATCGTTGAGGCCGACCAGCAGCCTGTCGCGCTGCGTTTCGGAAACGCCGACGATCTGTACCCGGGTATTCTCGAACGGGGTAAGGCATTTCTCCACGCCGCCGTTCTCCGCGCCGTCCAGCCCCACTTGGTAGAGCAGGTAGTTCTCGTCCCCGTCGCGGTCACGGATGTACAGCAGGCTCTGGCTGTCGGGCGCCCAGAAATACTGCGGGATGGGCCGACCCTCGGCAGCCGTCATGCGGCGAACGTCAGTCTGGTCGTCAGCGGGCGCCATGAACACGTTCATCACCCCCTGCCACGGTGCCATCCAGCTGACCCACTTGCCATCGGGGCTGATCTTGCCGCCCGCGCGGCTGGGATTGCCGAACAGGTCGTCACGGGGAATGAGCGGGGTATTGGCGAAATCGGTCATGGGGTCTCCCTATCGGCCCGATCGGGCTGGTCCCGCTGGCGAGGTAGGAAGCGGCAGGCGTGTTGCCAAGCGGCGCAATTGGCCGATGGTACGCAGGTGACCCATACGGTAGGCCGATCCCGTGATGTCGGCATGGCGACCCTTTACCTTCAATGAGAAGCTGGCCCTCGGGCTATTCGTGCTGTTCTGTCCAGTCTACCTGATCGCAACGGCTTGGATCAGACCGGGCAGCGTTGTGACTGGTCACGAGTTCGGTTTATTCGTGGCATGGCGCCTCGGTTGGATACTGCTCGGCTTCCTGGCTTGGTGCGTAGCCCTCGCGACGGTATTCCTCACGCCGGCGGGCCATCCGTCGAGGACAAGGATGCAGGCGGGGCGCATCCTGCCGCTGGCGTCTCTAGGCGCTGCCGTGATGCTAAGTTCCCCCGCCGTGGATGCGATCACGCGACAACAACGCAGAGCCTTTGCCGCGCAGAACGCGCAGGCCCTTGGCGGCCCGCCGCCAACGGCCGTGATCTATCGTAAAGGGATCCCTGATGGCGGGGTCGCCATCGTGCGCTCGCCCGGCCGCGATCCCACCGGACTCAGCCAAAGACTCATGCTCGATCTCACGGGCGAACGCATCAAGTCTTGCGAGCTGATCAGTGATACCGACTGGAGCTGCTATTTCGATTGAGGTGGTGCGGGTCGCGACGGTTTGGCCGGTGGCGCATCCAGTGCGGCAGCTACAAGCCCCAGTACAGTCGCCTTTTGCCGCTCCCAGCAGTAGGTATCGCGTGCCGCATCGAGCGCAGCCTTATGAGCTGCCGCGAGGCGGGCTGGATCGCTCACCAGTTCATTTATCGCTGCGGCGAGCGAGGCGGCATCGCCCGGACGGCAGGTTGCGATGGCCGCGGGCACGGACGCGGCAATTTCGGCCTGGCCGGCCGTGCGCGTGGCAACCACGGCCAGGCCTGCCAGCAGGTAATGGAACATCTTGTTGGTCACTGTCAGGTTGCGGCTGGGGGGATCGACCGCCTCCAGCGCCAGCCCGATGTCGTGTTCGGCAATTCTGCTGAGCAGCTCGCTTGGCGCTACGAGGCCATGCAAGTGAAGCCGATGCCCGCGCGCGGACGGAAAGCGACCGCGCAACCATGCCTCATCCGCTGCCGAGATGTCGCCGCGCAGGTGCAGCTGGACCGGCGTATCCACCAGTGTCAGCGCATCGCACAACTCTTCCAGCCCCCGGCCGGGACCAATCGTCTGCGAAACCCAGTGGAGCGAGGGCAGGCTGGCATCGCCGGGGGGGCGATCCCTGGCCTCGCCGTCCAGCGCCTCGCGATCCGACCACGGAAACACGTTGTAGACCACCGCCGGCGCCGGCCCGCCACTTGCGTCTGCCAGTGCCTCGGCAAGGGCGTGGGACGTCGTCGTGACCATGCCGCCCCGGCGCACGGCGGCATTCTCAGCCCGGGCCAGCCAGGCGACGGGGCGGTGGACGCGCGCCTCGGGCAGCAAGTCCTCGGAATACCAGTCTTCGATGTCGACGCCGGTGCGCTGGCCGTCGCGCGCCAGTGCCTCGGCGACGGCCAGGCCGACTTCCTGGTGCCCGATGACGAGATCACCGCGCAGCTGGCGCGCCAGCCGGATCGTGCGCATCACGCCGTATCCCAGCGCCCGGGGCGCAAGGTAGGGGAGGGTGGCGAAACCGCGCCCGCCGATGAACCGTTCGGCCCGAAAGAACAGCGACGCGGGCGCAGAGGCGGTGAGATCCGCCGTGGTCATCACGCTGAACGGCGCGACTGCCGCGATCTGCGCATCGCGCGCCGCCCATCCGGCATCGAGGACGGGGCGCAAAACGGTGACGCGATAGCCGGCTTCGGCCAGCGCGGTCGCCTCCTTCACGACGCGTGGATTGCGGCACAGCGGCGCGCCGGTGGCGATGACGATGGATTGCGAGACGGAAGCGGGCATGGGCGCGCCTTCTACAGCGCGGGATTATTGTAGCAATGCCAGGTGAAGATCGCCATCGCCCCGCGGTGCGGTCGCCACGGCTCGGCCAGGGCGCGGGTGGCCTTTTCATCGGGGCGTTCGTCCAGACCCAGGATGCGGCCGATGCCAGCCATCACGGCCAGGTCTCCGGCAGGCCAGATGTCGGGGCGCCCCTCGGCGAACAGCAGGTAGATCTCCGCAGACCAGCGGCCGATGCCCTTGATCTTCGTCAGTTCGGCGATGGCCTCTTCGTCATCAGCGGGCAGGTTGGCGAAGTCCACCTCACCGGCGTGGACGAGTTCGCACAGGGACCGTGCATAGCCCTGCTTCTGGCGCGACAGGCCGCAGCCGCGCAAGGTATCGAAATCGCGCTCCAGCAGGGCGGCGGGCGCGAAGCCTTCGCCAAGTTCCGCTTCCAGCTTGCGCCACATGCTCGCCGCTGCCGCCACGCTCACCTGCTGGCCCACGATGGTGCGCAGCATCGTCATGTAGCCGCGTTCGCGGATGCGCGGTTCGGGATAGCCGGCGACCGCCAGCGCGCGGGCGATGGCCGGCTCCCGCCGGGCGACCTCGTCCAGCGATGCCGTTATCTGTGCTGCCGTCAGGCCCACGGTGCTCTCCTTGCCAATCCGCGCGCGATTGACTAGCAGCCGCGCCGAACAGCGCCAGAGGATTCCCCATGCCAAAGCTTACCGTCGTCACCCGCGAGGGCACCGAATCCACGCTGGATGTCGCCAGCGGCCTTACCGTGATGGAAGCGATCCGCGACAACGGGTTCGACGAGCTGCTGGCCTTGTGCGGCGGATGCTGTTCGTGCGCCACCTGCCACGTCCATGTCGACGCTGCCTTTGCCGATCGCCTGCCGCCGATGAGCGAGGACGAGGACGACCTGCTCGATTCCAGCGACCACCGCGATGCCACCAGCCGCCTGTCGTGCCAGATCCCCTTCACCGACGCGCTCGACGGGCTGAAGGTCCGCATCGCCGAGGAAGACTAAAGCCGCGGCAGGGGTCATCCCAAGGAGGATTAGGTTGCACGGCGAATCCCGGCCGCCTAACTTTCAGCCATGACCGCTCCCCCAGCACGCCCGACTACGCTCGATCTTATCGGCAACACGCCCCTCGTCCTGCTTGAAGGCGCGAGCCGCGCGGCGGGGTGCGAGATCTGGGGCAAGTGCGAATTCGCCAATCCCGGCGCATCCGTGAAGGACCGCGCGGCGCTGTGGATCGTGCGCGATGCCGAACGGCGCGGCGAACTGAAGCCGGGCGGCACCGTGGTGGAGGGGACGGCAGGCAACACCGGCATCGGCATGGCGCTGGTTGCCAATGCGCTGGGCTACAAAAGCGTCATCGTGATGCCGGACAACCAGTCGCACGAAAAGATGGATACGCTGCGGGCGCTGGGGGCCGAGCTGGTCACCGTGCCGCCCACAAAGTTCGCCGACCCTGCGCACTTCGTCCACACCAGCCGCCGCATCGCGGAAGAGACCGAGAATGCGGTATGGGCCAACCAGTTCGACAATGTCGCCAACCGCCGCGCGCATATCGAAAGCACCGCGCCCGAAATCTGGGCGCAGATGGAGGGCCGGGTGGACGGGTTCACCTGCGCGGTTGGCACCGGCGGCACGCTGGCGGGCGTGGGCATGGGGCTGCGCGCCCATGACGAGACCGTGCGGATCGCGCTGACCGACCCCTACGGCGCGGCGCTGTTCAATTACTACGCGCACGGCGAACTGAAGGCCGAGGGCAGTTCGGTTGCCGAGGGCATCGGCCAGGGCCGCATCACCGCCAATCTCGAAGGGCTGGACGTGGATACCCAGTTCCGCATCGCCGACGAGGAAGGTCTGGAATGGGTCGCCCAGCTGCTCAGGGAGGAAGGGCTCTGCCTCGGGCTTTCCAGCGGCATCAACGTGGCGGGTGCGGTGGCGCTCGGCCGGCAGCTGGTGGCCGAAGGGCGCGACAGTCCGCGCGTGGCGACGATCCTGTGCGACACCGGCTTCCGCTATCTCTCCACGCTCTACAACGCCGACTGGCTGCGCGCGAAGGGCCTGCCGGTGTTCGACTGGTTGCGTTCATCTTGATTCGCTAGGATTGCCCCCATGCCACTCGATCCGCTGGAAATCCTGAAGCGCAAGGCCAGCAAGGACAAGGCCGACCGCGTGCTTGCTGCCGGCGGGCCGCTGGGCGGAACGCGGGCCGAGCGCTTGCAGCGGTTGCAGATCGGTGTCTTCGGCATCTTTGCTATGGTCCTGCTCGTCGGGCTGGCCGACATCGTCACCAACCGCCTGGCGTTGACGGAAGCCGCCGCCGTTCCGGAGGCTGCCCCCACCGTGGAGGCGACCCAGAGCGCCGTGCCGCGCGATCCACTGGTCGATGCCGGGGTCGCGCCGGAGGTGCCGGAAGGCACTGACGCTTCGGCAGCCCCCGCGCCGCCGCAGGGTGGCGCCACGCCTGAAAGGCCGTCAGCCAATGCGCCGTTGCAGTAATCTGCTTTTTGCCGCCGCCGCGTTGCTGCTGGCCGCTCCGCTGAGTGCCCAGGACGGACCTGCGCCCTCCGCAGCCGGTGCGCGCCCGCAAGTGGCGCTGATGGGCACGGTGCCGATCTACTGGGGGGAGGCGGAAGGCTTTGCCGACCTGCTCAGTGGCGATGCACCATCGCACTGGGCGCGCAGCGTGATCGCCCGTCACGCCGAACCGGTGCCGCTCGACTACCTCAGCGCAGAGGCGCTTGCCCCCTATCGCTACCTGCTGATGGCACAGCCGCGCGGATTGACGGGGGAAGAAAACGTCGCGCTCGATGCCTGGGTGCGCGGGGGAGGGCGGCTGCTGTTGTTCGCCGACCCGCTGATGACCGGCGAATCGCGGTTTCATTTGGGTGACCGGCGCAGGCCGCAGGATGTCGCGCTGCTTTCGCCGATCCTGGCCCACTGGGGGCTGGAGTTGCATTTTGACGCAGCGCAGGACGATGGCCCGGCCACGGTCGATCATTTCGGCAGTGCCATCCCCGTCAACATGCGCGGCAGCTTTTCCGCCAACGGGGAAAAGACGGGCTGCGCGATTCCCGGAGACGGCCTTCTGGCCCATTGCGCCATCGGCACCGGTGAGGCGCTGCTGGTCGCCGATGCGGCGCTGCTCGACATCACCGGGCCGTGGCCGGGTGCAGAACCGGCGCTTGATTCGCTGATCGGTCACATCTTTCCCGGTCTTGCGGGTGAAAACGGGGAAATCGCGGGACGGGTCGCCAGCCCCATGCGGGATGGCGCGGGAAGCGGCGCAACCGCCCCGAAAACGGCGCCTCTCGGTCACGCGGATTCGCAGGAGGGCCACGCCCACTGACTTCGGAAAATCAGATGTTTACCGTGTTATCCCACTAATTCCCGCAATTTCCCCTTTCATCCCGCTGTATGCAGCGTTATGACATTAACCCATCGGACATGCCTGCCGGGTTGCACCCTCTTGGGGGTGATCGGGTCGCGCCAACGCGCGGCACGCAGCGGGGGAGGCATGGCTATCGGGGAAGTTCCAAGCGGGGTAACGGCGCGTGTCGCAACGGCCTACAGGGTATGGAGGACAGGGCTTTTCGCTTCGCGGCGAGAAGGATCGATTCGTCCTGCCCCCCGCCTTTCGCAAGGATTTCGCCGACAAGGGCGATGACCGCGTGCTGTGCCTCGCCAAGCACGAACGCTGGCCCTGTCTCAAGGGCTTCAGCCTCTCGCTGACCAACACCTTCGAAGCCATGCTCGACCGCGAGGAAGAGGCCGCATTGCGCCGCGACCTCGATTTCGACCGCGAACTGCGCGGCATGCAGCTGTGGGGCTTTGTCGAGGTGCCGTTCGATGCCAGCGGCCGCTTCGTGCTGCCCGAACATATCGCCGAGCTCGGCGATGTCGGCGATGCGCTGTATTTCCAGGGCGGCACCCCGTTCCTTACCCTGTGGAACCCGGATCGGCTGGCCGCGATGGGGCAGGGCTGGGAACAGGCGCAGTCCAACTGCCGCTCGCTGGAAGCCGGTGCGCGAGCGAAGGGCAAGGCCAAGTGATCGTCGCAGCCGCCCCGCACATTCCCGTCCTGCTGGAAGAGGTCGTTGCAGCGCTGTCCCCGCAGCCGGGCGACGTGGTGATCGACGCCACCTTCGGCGCGGGCGGCTACACCCGCGCCTTTCTCGATGCAGGGGCCATCGTCCACGCCTTTGACCGCGACCCGGATGCGATCGCCGCTGGCAGCGAATGGCCGGAGACCAAGGGCGATGCCCCGCGCCTTGTTCTCCATCAGCGGCGCTTTTCCGAAATGTCGCACGGCATGGCCGATGCCGGCATCGATCAGGTGGACGCCATCGCCATGGATATCGGCGTTTCGTCCATGCAGCTCGACCAGGCCGAGCGCGGCTTCGCCTTTTCCTCGAACGGCCCGCTCGACATGACGATGAGCCGGTCCGGCCCCACGGCGGCCGATTTCGTCAACACCGCCGAGGTGGAGGACATTGCCGACGTGCTGTATCGTTACGGCGAGGAGCGCCAGTCGCGCCGCGTCGCCCGCGCGATCGTTGCCGCCCGTCCGCTGGCGACCACGGGCGAGCTGGCACAGGTCGTGCGCAAGGCGCTGGGCCACCGGCCGGGCGACAAGAAGGATCCCGCCACCCGCAGCTTCCAGGCCATCCGTATCCATGTGAACGGCGAGCTGGACGAGCTGGAAACCGGCCTCGCTGCCGCCGAGGCGCTGCTCAAGGATGGCGGACGCCTCGCCGTCGTCAGCTTTCACAGCCTGGAAGATCGCATCGTCAAGCAGTTCTTCCGCGATGCGGCCAACCTCACGCCGCGGGGTTCGCGCCACCTGCCCGAAACGCAGGAGGCCCCCGTCGCCCGTTTCGCGCGGGTGACCAAGGCGATCCGCCCGTCCGAGGCGGAAATCCTGAGGAACCCGCGCGCCCGCTCGTCCACGTTGCGCGCTGCAACCCGCACCAACGCACCCGCCGCCTCAAGGGAGTATGCCGCATGACGCAGACATCGCGCATCCGTCGCATCGGCTGGATTGCCGTGCTGGGCGTGTGCCTCGCGCTTTACGCCGTGCTTCATCTGAAGGTGAACGCGGTGCGTGCCGACGTGGTGCAGGCCGAACGGCGCATCGTGCAGTTGGAAGAAAGCAACCTGTTGCTGGAAACGGAGTTTCTCACCCGCACCAACCAGGTGCAGTTGGCGGCGTGGAACCGGGTCGACTTCGGTTTCGAATCCCCGCAGGCCGATCAGTTTATCGAGAACCCGCGCCAGCTTGCCAGCTTTGGCATGCCGCGCGGTGCCGATGCGCCGGAGCCGATTCGCCTGGCCGGGCTGCGTTCGGGCGAGGATGTGCCCGCATTTCCGCGCCTCGTCTCGCCGCTGACCGGCCGTCCGGTCGAAGCGGACGTGCTGGGCGATGACCACGGGGGCGAAGATGGCGCGGCGCGCCTTGCTGCCGCCGTCGCGCCCGGGCCGCTGCGCATGCCGATTGCCGGACCGGGATTTGCCGTGGCCAAGGTCGCCGCCCGGTGAACGGCTACGCGGTCCCCAATACCTTCGTCCCCGCTGTTGCCGGGTCGCTCGACGTGCGCCGCCGCTCGCTGCTGGTGGCGCGGCTTCGCGTATTGATCGTGGGTGCCTGCTTCCTGCTGCTCGCCATCGTCGCGCTGCTGCGGCTGGCATGGCTGGGTGTCGCCCAGCCGGGGCACGAAATCCGCTCGATGGCCGATGCCCTGTTGCCCCCGCGCGGCGAGATCACCGACCGCAACGGCGTGCCGCTGGCGCGTGCGTTCCCGGCCTATGCCCTGTGGTACAATCCCCAGGCGATGACCGAGGGCGGCGACGGCGGCCCGCCGCTGGTGAAGACACCCGAGGAAATCGCCCGCGAACTGCGCGTTATTTTCCCCGACCTCGACGTCTACGAAGTAGCACAGCAGCTTGCCTCGGGCCGCGCGGGCTATATCCGGCGCCGCGTCCTGCCCGAAGATGCCAACCGCGTGATGGCGATCGGTGAACTTGCGCTGGAACTGCCGCAGGAGGAAGACCGCCACTATCCGCAAGGCTCGCTCGCCGCGCACGTGCTCGGTTACGTCGGGTCCGACGATCACGGGCGGGTGGGCATGGAGCAGGTGCTGGACCGTCAGCTGAGCGATCCCGCCACGCGCGGCCAGCCGGTGGCGCTGAGCATCGACATGCGGGTTCAGGGCGCGCTGGAAGACGAGCTGGCGAGCGGCATGCGTTCGGTCAACGCCGTGGGCGCAGCGGGCATCGTGCTCGACGTCGACACGGGCGAGGTGCTGGCGCTCGCGTCGCTGCCGCATTTCGATCCCAACGCGGTTACCACCGAGGACGTTATCCTCCCCCCCGAACGCACCGCCGCTGGCGAGATGCCGCGCAGCTTCAACCGCATGACCAACCAGGTCTACGAACTGGGATCGACGTTTAAGCCGCTGACCGTGGCGATCGCCATCGACGCCGGCAAGATCACCGATCTCGGGCGGACCTGGCAGGCCAACCGCCCGCTGATGGTGGGGGGCAACGCCATTCGCGACAGCCACACCATCGGTGCGGCCATCAACGTGCCGCAAACGCTGATCCATTCGTCCAACATCACTTCTGCGCAGATCGCACAGGAAGTGGGCGGCCCGCAGATGCACGAATATTTCGAGCTTCTGGGGCTGGGCGAGCGGCCCTTCATCGAACTGCCGGCGCGCGGTGCGCCGCTGGGCATGGCGGGCGAATGGAATTCATCCAAGGCGGCCTATGCCGGGTTCGGCCACGGCATCGCGGTCACCCCACTGCACCTCGCCTCGGCCTATGCCGCCATGGTCAACGGGGGCATCTGGCGCCCGGCCACGCTGCACAAGGTCCGACCCGGCCAGGCGCCGCGCGGTCGCCGGGTGTTCCGCGCCAGCACCAGCGCGCGCATGAACCAGCTGATGCGCATGATCGCACTCTATGGCACCGGCCGTAACGCAGATGCCCCGGGCTTTCGCGTCGGCGGCAAGACGGGCAGCGCGGAAAAGCCGGGTGCTGGCGGGTATCGCCGGACCAGCCTGGTATCCACCTTCGCCGCGGCCTTTCCGATGGACAGCCCGCGTTACGTGGTGATCGCCATGCTGGACGAGCCGCAGGGCACCGTTGCCAGCAGCTTCCAGCGCACCGCCGCGTGGAACGCCGCGCCGATCGTGGGCCGCCTGGTGCCGCGCATCGGTCCGCAGCTCGGCGTCTTCCCCGATGCCGACCGCGACATCGACCTCAGCGATCTGCGTCCGCTGGTCGGGGACACCGACTGATGCGGCTGGCCGATCTTGCAGGCGACCTGGGTATCGATGCAGGTCCGGACGGCGATACGGCCGTAACCGGTTTTGCCATCGATCACCGCAAGGTCGCGCCCGGCAACGTGTTCGGCGCATTCGAGGGCGCGGCGGTGAACGGCGAGGATTACATCGCGGCCGCCATCGCTGGCGGCGCAGTGGCTGTCGTGGCCCGGCCACAGGCGCGGGTCGAAGGTGCCCTGCACCTTGCGGGCGACGTGCCGCGCCAGCTGTTCGCCCGCCTTGCAAGCCGCTTCTATCGACCCACGCCGCCAGTGGTCGTCGCGGTGACGGGCACCAACGGCAAGACCTCCACCGTGGAGATGACCCGGCAGATCTGGCGCATGTGCGGTGAACGCGCGGCCAGCATCGGCACGCTGGGCGTCACCACGCCGGACGAAAGCGTGTCCACCGGGCTCACCACGCCCGACATCGTCACCTTTCTCGGCAACAACACCGGCCTTGCGCGCGAAGGCGTGACCCATGTGGCCTACGAGGCCAGCAGCCACGGCCTCAGTCAGTATCGCAACGAAGGCCTGCCGGTCGTCGCCGGGGCGTTCACCAACCTCAGCCGCGACCACCTCGACTATCACAAGGACATGGAAGACTACTTCGCCGCCAAGATGCGGTTGTTTTCCGAAGTCGTCGACGATGATGGCAACGCGGTGATCTGGGCCGACGACGCGTGGTCGCAGCGCGCAATGGAGGTTGCCCGTGCGCGCGGCCTGACGCTGTTCACCGTCGGCACGAAGGGCGCGGCGGACAAGGGCGGCATCAACCTGATCGCGCGCACGCCAAGCCCGCTGGGTCAGGAGCTCAAGATCGTCCACGCCGGACAGGCCCACGCCATCCGCCTCCCGCTCATCGGGGCCTACCAGGTCGCCAATGCCCTGGTTGCCGCAGGGCTGGCGCTGGTAACCGGCACACCGGCCGCCCAGGTGTTCGACGCGGTTGCACGTCTGCAACCGGTGCGCGGCCGGCTGGAGCGGGCCGTCATCAGCCAGGCGGGCGCACCGGTCTATATCGACTACGCCCACACGCCCGATGCCTTGAGCGCCGCCATCGCCGCGCTGCGCCCGCACGTTTCGGGCCGGCTCATCACCGTGTTCGGCGCCGGCGGTGACCGCGACCAGGGCAAGCGCGCGCCCATGGGCGAGGCGGCCGTGGCGGGCAGCGATCTGGTCATCGTGACCGACGACAATCCGCGCGGTGAGGATGCCGCAGCCATCCGCGCAGCCGTGATGCAGGGCGCCCCCGGCGCGCGCGAAGTGGGCGATCGGCGCGCGGCCATCGCCGCCGCCGTGGCCGAGGCGGGCAAGGACGATATCGTCCTCGTCGCCGGCAAGGGACATGAACAGGGCCAGATCGTGGGTTCGGGAGAGAATATGCGGGTTTTGCCCTTCGATGACGTGACCGTGGCCCGCGAATGTGCCGCCGAACTGGCAGGAGCGCGCAAGTGAACGCGCTGGCGAACACGGTCCGCTGGCCACGTCGCAAGGACGACGCGCTGCGTCTAGCGTTGTGGACGTCGGCGGAGATCGCGGGGGTGACCGGCGGGACCGCTCATGGTGAATTTGAGGTTAGCGGCGTCGAGATGGACAGTCGCGACGTGCAGGCGGGCGATCTGTTCGTGGCCCTGCGCGGCGAGGCGATGGACGGCCATCGCTTCCTGGCCGCGGCTTTCGCCAACGGCGCCGCCGCCGCGCTGGTCGATCGCGTGGTCGATTACCCGCATATCCTCGTCGCCGACACGACCGCGGCGCTGCACGCACTTGCCCGTGCCGCGCGGGATCGTGCCACAGCCAAGGTCGTCGGGGTCACCGGATCGGTCGGCAAGACCGGGGTGAAGGAAGCGATCTTCACCGCGCTGGAGCGTTCGAGCCGCGGCGCGGCGCATCGCAGCGTGCGCAGCTACAACAACCACGTCGGCGTGCCGCTCAGCCTGTCGCGGATGCCGGCCAAAAGCCGCTTCGCCGTGTTCGAAATGGGCATGAACCACGCGGGCGAGATCGCCGGGCTCACCGCCCATGTCCGCCCGCACGTCGCCGTGGTCACCATCATCGCGCCCGCGCATATCGAGAACCTGGGCAGCGAAGAGGCCATTGCCGATGCCAAGGCGGAAATCTTCGGCGGGCTGCAGAAGGGCGGCGTCGCCGTCATCCCCGCCGACAGCCCGCATTTCGAACGGTTGCGCGATGCGGCCCACGCGCAAGGCGCAAAGGTCGTCGGCTTCGGGCGCGGGGCGCATGCCGACATGCGCCTGCTCGATGCCATTCCGTGCGCGGAGGGCGGGTCGCTGGTAACCGCGGCAATGGGCGATCTTCGCCTGTGCTACACCGTGGCCGAGCCGGGCGAGCACTGGATCGACAACTCGCTGTGCGTGATGGCCGCGGTCCACGCCGCGGGCGGCGATCTCGGTGCCGCGGGCCTCGCGCTGGCGGAAATGGGCGGCCTCAAGGGTCGCGGGGCGCGGTTGCGGGCCAAGGTGCCCGGCGGACACGCGCTGGTGATCGACGAAAGCTACAATGCCAACCCCGCATCCATGCGCGCCACGCTGGCGCAACTGGGCCAGACGCCCGCTACGCGCCGCGTCGCCGTGCTCGGCAGCATGAAGGAGCTGGGCGATTTTGCCGAGCGTTTCCACGCCCAGCTTGCCGCCCCGGTGGCCGATGCCGGGGTCGACTATGCCGTGCTCGTCGGGCCGGAGATGCTGGCGCTGGCACGCGAGATGGGGAAACTTCCCCGCGATACGCTTGGCAATCGCTTCGCCTACGCGCATTGCGACAATGCGGGTGAAGCCATAGCGGCACTGCAGGAGTTCGGCCTGGCCGGCGGCGACGTCGTGCTGGTCAAGGGGTCGAACTCGGTGGGGCTTTCGCGCGTCGTTGACCACTTCGCCGCCAGGGAAGGCTGACCCCCAGAGCGATGTTTTATTTCCTCGCCGAGATGCTGGATTTCGAGGGCGTCCTCAATCTCGTCCGCTACCAGACCTTCCGCGCCGGTGCCGCCATGATGACGGCGCTGCTGATCGGCCTCGTCATCGGGCCGCGCTTCATCAACATGCTGCGCGTGCGGCAGGGCAAGGGGCAGCCGATCCGCACCGACGGTCCGCAGTCCCATCTCGCCAAGGTCGGCACGCCCACCATGGGCGGGCTGATGATCCTGACCGCGCTGACCATCTCGATGCTGTTGTGGATGGACCTGGGCAATCCCTTCGTCTGGGCCTGCCTGGCGGTGACGATCGGCTTCGGCGTCATCGGCTTCATCGACGATTACGACAAGGTCACCAAGCGCAGCCACAAGGGCGTATCGGGCAAGGTCCGCCTGATGCTGGAATTCGCCGTGGCCGGCGTTGCCAGCTACCTCATCGTCAGCAATATCAGCACGAGCCTCTATGTCCCCTTCGTCTTCAACGAGGCTATCCCGATGGGGTGGTTCTATTACGTCTTCGCCGCTTTCGTGATCGTGGGCGCGGGCAACGCGGTAAACCTGACCGACGGGCTGGACGGGCTGGCCACCATGCCGGTGGTGATCGCGGCGGGCGCCTTCCTGGTCATCTGCTACCTCGCGGGGCGCGTCGACTTTTCCGAATACCTCGGCATTCCGCACGTCCCCCTTGCGGGCGAACTGGCCATCTTGTGCGCGGCCATCATGGGATCGGGCCTGGCCTTCCTGTGGTTCAACGCTCCGCCGGCCGCCGTGTTCATGGGGGATACCGGGTCGCTCGCCCTGGGCGGCGCGCTGGGGGCCATCGCGGTCGCCAGCCACCACGAGATCGTGCTCGCCATCGTCGGCGGCCTGTTCGTGCTGGAGGCGGCCAGCGTAATCATCCAGGTGTTCTGGTTCAAGCGCACGGGCCGCCGCGTGTTCCGCATGGCGCCCATCCATCACCATTTCGAACAGCTCGGCTGGTCGGAAAGCAAGGTGGTGATCCGTTTCTGGATCATCGCCATCGTGCTGGCGGTGCTGGGGCTGGCAACGTTGAAGCTGCGGTGATCACCGCGCGCGCCTTTGCTGGGAAGCGGTATTGCGTGCTGGGGCTCGCCCGGTCCGGGCAGGCCGTGGCCGAGAGCCTGCTGGCGAGCGGCGCGGAGGTGACGGTGTGGGATCGCCAGCGCGAACCGCGCCGCCGCTTCGAAGGGCGCGCCACGCTGGCCGACCCGCTGGAGATCGACCTTGCAGGCTTCGACGCCGTGGTTGTTTCCCCCGGCGTGCCGCTCAACACCCATCCGCTCGCCGCGCGGGCCGCTGCTGCCGGCGTGCCGGTCATCGGCGACATAGAGCTGTTCGCGCTCGCCCGTCCCGAACTGCCGGTGCACAAGGTCATCGGCATCACCGGCACCAACGGCAAGTCGACCACAACAGCGCTGGCGCATCACCTGCTTCAGCAGGCGGGCGTGCCGTCGCGGCTGGGCGGCAACATCGGTCTGCCGATCATGGGGCAGGAACCCCTGTCGGCATCCGATGGAAAGGCCGGGGTCTACGTGCTGGAGCTGTCCAGCTACCAGATCGACCTCACCCGCTCGCTCGCCTGTGATGCGGCGGCGCTGATCAACATCACGCCCGATCATCTGGATCGCTACGCCGATTTCGCCGCCTATGCCTTTGCCAAGGGGCGGTTGCTGGCGATGCAGGGCAGCAGTCAGCTCGCCGTGTTCGGCTGCGAGGATGCGCCGACTAGGGCCGTGCAGCAGGCGGAGGCCGCGCGCCGCGCAGAGGGGCGTGCGGTCTGCGTGGACAGTTGGGCCTGGTCCGCCTGGCAGCACGAATGGCCCAGCCTGCAAGGCCCGCACAACCTCCAGAACGCCGCCATCGCTGCCGCACTGGTGCAGGAAGTGGGGCTCAGCCGCGACCAGGTTCACGCGGGGCTGAAGACCTTTGCTGGCCTGCCGCACCGGATGGAACGCGTGGCCACCAGCAAGGGCGTGTTGTTCGTCAACGACAGCAAGGCGACCAACCCCGCCTCGACCGCCCCCGCACTCGCCGCCTTTCCGCCCGTGGACGGACGGCCCCGCGTCCACTGGATCGCCGGCGGCCTGGCGAAGGAGGACAACCTGCATGATTGCCAGCCGCATCTTGGCAACGTGGCCTGCGCCTATACCATCGGCGAGGCGGGGGCCCTGTTCGCCGCCATCCTCGAACCGCACGTCGCGGTCGAACGGTGCGAATTCCTGGCCGAGGCGGTGCGCCGCGCGGTGGGCAACGCTAGGGCAGGCGACGTGGTGATGCTGAGCCCGGCCTGCGCCAGTTTCGACCAGTTCCGCGATTTCGAGATGCGCGGGCAGGTGTTCCGCGAACTCGTGGCCGAACTGGGTTGCAACGGCGACCGCGCGGCCTGCGGGCTTGCCGCGATCGAACAGGGGGCAGGTGCATGAACGGCAGGCCGATCTTCATTCCCCGCCCCGGCGAGCGCAAGGGCGGGCCGGGCCAGCCGCGCCTCAACCGGGACCGGAAGCGTGATCTCAGGATCTGGTGGCGGGAGATCGACCGCGTCCTGCTGGGTCTGGTGCTGGCATTGATGGCGGCGGGCACGCTGGCCGTGGCGGCCGCCTCGCCCGCCAGCGCGCACCGGCTTTCCACCGACGAGACGACGCTGCCCGCGCTCTATTTCTTCTGGGCGCACATCCGCTGGCAGATGGTGGGCCTCATCGTTCTGCTCCTCACCTCCATGGTCGCCAGCCGCGAATTGCGTCGCGGCGCCATCCTGCTCGGCGCGGCAATGCTGGTTGGCCTGCTGCTGGTGCCGCTGGTGGGCAGCGAAATCAACGGGGCGCGCCGCTGGCTGAACCTGGGCTTTTCGCTCCAGCCCAGCGAATTTCTCAAGCCCGCGTTCGCGCTGATCCTAGCCTGGGTTTTGTCGTGGAAGATGCGCGATCAGAACCTGCCGGTGGTGGGCATCACCGCGGCTTTCGTGGGGCTGATCTGCGTGTTGCTGATGATGCAGCCCGATCTGGGTTCCGCCATCCTGTTTGCCGGGTGCTGGGGTGTAATGGTCGTCGTTGCCGGTCTGCCGTTGCAGCGGCTGGGATACCTGTCTGGCGCGGGCGTGGCCCTGCTGGTGCTGGCCTACCTGTTCTACGACAACGCCCGCAACCGCATCGATACCTTCCTGGGCGGGCCGACCGCCTACGACCATGTCGACCTTGCCAGCCGCACGCTGGGCGGCGGGGGCTGGTTCGGCAGCGGCTTCTGGTTGGGCCGGGAAAAGATGCGCCTGCCCGAAGCGCATACCGACTACATCTTTTCCGTCATCGGCGAGGAATTCGGCCTGATTGCCTGCGGCGTGATCGTTATCCTCTACCTCGCCATCGTGCTGCGCGTTCTGGTGCGGCTGGTGGAGGAGGACCGGCTCTACATGATTCTTGCCGCCAGTGGGCTGACCGCGCTGATCGGCGGGCAGGCGTTCATCAACATCCTCGTCAACCTGCAACTGTTCCCCAGCAAGGGCATGACGCTGCCGCTGGTAAGTTACGGCGGATCGTCCACCATCGCCGTGTGCCTGACGGTGGGGATGCTGCTGGCGGTAACGCGGCGCAACCCGTATCTGGAGCGCGAGCCGTTCGATTTCGCTGCCGGTTTCGAAAAGGAGGACGCGTCGTGACCGGTCATGCAATTCCCGGCAGTTCGCGCCATTTCGTGCTCGCCGCGGGTGGCACCGGCGGACACCTGACACCCGCCTTTGCACTGGCGCATGAGCTGGAGCGGCGCGGCCACCATGTCGCGTTGGTAACCGACGCGCGCGGCGCGGCCATCCCCGGCAAGCCCGATTTCCTGACCGCCCACGTCCTGCCCGCGGGCCGTTTCGGCAAGAACCCGCTCGGCTGGCCCGGCGCGATCATGGCGATGCTGAAGGGCCGGGCAATGGCGAAGCGCCTGTACGAGACGTTTCAGCCCAGTGCCGTGATCGGGTTCGGCGGTTATCCCGCCGTGCCCGCCTTGCTGGGCGCGCAGGCGATGGATATTCCCACCGTCATCCATGAACAGAACGCGGTGCTCGGCCGGGTCAACCGCCTGTTCGCAGGCCGCGTGAACGCCATCGCCACCGCCTATCCGCAGGTCGACCGGCTGAAGCCGAAATACACCGGCAAGGTCCACCTTGTCGGCAACCCCGTGCGCCCCGGCGTGCTGAGCCTGCGGGACGAGCCGTTCCCGGCCTTCATGGAAGACGGAATATTTCGCGTGCTGGTAACCGGCGGCAGCCAGGGCGCGCGGGTGCTGTCGGAAATCGTGCCCGACGGTCTTTCGATGCTGCCGCCAGCGTTGCGCAGCCGCCTGCAGGTCACCCAGCAATGCCGGCCCGAGGACCTGGACGCGGTGCGCAGCCGCTATGCCAACCATGGCATACCGGCGGAACTTGCCACCTATTTCGAGGACATGGCCGCCACCTTGGCAGACGCGCACCTGTTCATCGGGCGCGCCGGCGCCTCCACCATTGCCGAACTGACCGCGGTGGGCCGCCCCGCGATCCTCGTGCCGCTGCCCATCGCGACCGACGATCACCAGGCCGCCAACACTCGCGAGATGGTCAGGGCCGGCGGTGCGCGCTCCATCCGCCAGCACCGGTTCGAGGCGAAGGAACTGGCCAAGCAGATCAACGCCATGGCGCTGCGGCCCGATACCCTCGCCACCGCCGCCCATGCCGCGTGGAACTGCGGGCGGCCAGCGGCGGCGAGCGACCTTGCCGATCTGGTCGAGAGCTTCGGCGGGGCAGACATGATGGACGTGATCCGCGTGGGCCCGAACAATGCGCGCGGGGCCTCGCAAGGAGCGGAAGTCGGGCAGGGTGCTGCGAAGGAGAGCGCCCGATGAAAGCCATCGGCACCGATATCGGTACGATCCACTTCGTCGGCATCGGCGGCATCGGCATGTCCGGCATTGCCGAGGTCATGCACAACCTCGGCTACACGGTGCAGGGGTCGGACATGAGCGCCAGCGCCCGGGTCGAGGCCTTGCGCGCGCAGGGCATCACCGTCGCCATCGGCCACGATGCGGCAAACCTTGGTGATGCGGCGGTTGTCGTGATCTCCACGGCGGTCAGGCGCACGAACCCGGAAGTCGCCGCCGCCCTTGACGCGCGCGTGCCGGTGGTGCGCCGTGCGGAAATGCTGGCCGAACTGATGCGGCTGAAACAGACGGTGGCGGTCGCGGGCACCCACGGCAAGACGACGACGACCAGCATGGTCGCCGCCCTGCTCGACGCGGGCGGGGTCGACCCCACCGTCATCAACGGCGGCATCATCGAAAGCTACGGCTCCAACGCGCGGCTGGGCGCGAGCGACTGGATGGTGGTGGAAGCCGACGAGAGCGACGGCAGCTTCCTGCGCCTCGACGGCACGATCGCCGTGGTCACCAACATCGATCCCGAACACCTCGACCATTACGGCAGTTTCGACGCGGTGAAGGATGCCTTCGTCCAGTTCATCGAGAACGTGCCGTTCTACGGCGCGGCGGTGCTGTGCCTCGACCATGACGAGGTGAAAGGCGTGATCGCCAAGGTGCGCGACCGCCGCGTGATCACCTACGGCTTTTCCCCCCACGCCGACGTGCGGGCCGAGAACGTCGTGCCTGACGGCGGCCTGACCCGGTTCGACGCGGTGCAGACCCTGCGCGACGGCAGCGAGGTGCGGATCGACGGCATCGAACTGCCGATGCCCGGCCGCCACAACGTGCAGAACGCCTGCGCCGCCATCGCCGTGGCGCTGGAGATGGACGTGCGCCACGATGCCATCCGCACCGGCTTTGCCCGCTTCGGCGGGGTCAAGCGGCGCTTCAGCCACGTGGGCGAGATTGCCATGGACGCCGGGGTCGGCGTCAAGGTGATCGACGATTATGCCCATCACCCGGTGGAAATCCGCGCCGTTCTGTCCGCCGCGCGCGATGCTGCAACGGGACGTGTCGTGGCCGTCGTCCAGCCGCATCGCTACACCCGCCTGCGCGACCTGCTCGCGGACTTCCAGGGTGCGTTCGGCGATGCCGATCTGGTCTACGCCGCACCGGTCTATCCCGCCGGGGAAGAACCGATCGCAGGGGTGGACGAACACGCGCTCGTCGCCGGGCTCAAGGCGCGCGGGCATCGCCTTGCCGAAGCGGTCGATGGGCCGGAAGACCTGGCCGAAAAGCTCGCCGCCAGCCTCGCGCCGGGCGACATGGTCGTGTGTCTTGGCGCGGGCGACATCACCAAGTGGGCCGCAAGCCTGGCCGCCGACGTCACCGAGTTCCGCAGCCGCGAGGGCCAGGCCTGATGCCCTGGCAACCGGACGATCGCCAGTGGCTCGCCGAAGCGCCGGGTTCCGACGAGGAGCCCGCGGGCCACGGCGGCTGGGTGCCTGCCGGCGCGCGCGGCGTGCTTAAGCAGAACGCGCCGCTCGCCAAACTGGTCTGGTTCAAGAGCGGCGGCGCGGCGGACTGGTTGTTCGAGCCTGCCGACATGGAGGATCTCACCAGCTTCCTCTCTGCGCTGGAGCCCGGCACGCCGGTCATGGCGCTGGGCCTCGGCTCCAATCTCATCATCCGCGATGGCGGCGTGCCCGGCGTGGTCGTGCGGCTGGGCAAGCCCTTCGCCACGGTGGAGGTGCAGCGCGACTGCGTTATCGAATGCGGTGGCGGTGCGCCGGGCATCCTCGTCGCCAGCCAGGCCCGCGACGCCGGCATCGCCGGGCTGGAATTCCTGCGCGGCATCCCCGGCACGGTGGGCGGTTTCGTGCGCATGAACGGCGGCGCCTACGGGCGCGAGGTGGCCGATATCCTCGTCGATTGCGATGTCGTGCTGCCGGACGGCAACTGCATAAACCTGCCCGTCGGCGACCTCGACTATACCTACCGCCACTCGCGCCTGCCCGAAGGCGCCATCGTGGTTTCCGCGCGGTTTCGCGGTCGCAAGGGCGATCCGGCGGCAATCGGCGCGGAAATGGACCGGATCGCCCAAGCGCGCGAGAATTCGCAGCCGCTGCGCACCAAGACCGGCGGCTCGACATTCAAGAACCCCGAAGGACAAAAGGCATGGCAACTGGTCGATGCGGCCGGCTGCCGGGGCCTGAAGAAAGGTGACGCGCAGGTGAGCGAGAAGCACGCCAATTTCCTGATCAACACCGGTGAGGCGACGAGCGCCGACATCGAGGGGCTTGGCGAGGACGTCCGCCGCCGCGTGAGCGAAGCGACCGGCGTGGCGCTGGAATGGGAAATCCAGCGGGTGGGGCGGCCCTGATGGCGCGTCTTGCACCGCTCCACGTGCTGGTCCTGATGGGCGGCTGGGCGAACGAGCGCGAGGTATCGCTCATGTCCGGCAATGGCGTCGCCGATGCGCTTGAAAGCATGGGGCACCGCGTCACCCGGCTCGACATGGACCGCCAGGTCGCCGCCCGTATTGCGGAGGCGGCGCCCGATGTGGTGTTCAACGCGCTCCACGGCGTGCCGGGCGAAGACGGAACGGTGCAGGGCATGCTCGACCTGATGGGCGTGCCCTATACGCATTCGGGGCTCGCGACGTCCGTGGTCGCGATCGACAAGGAACTGACCAAGCAGGCGCTCGTCCCCCACGGCGTTCCGATGCCGGGCGGGCGGATCGTTTCCAGCGAAGAGCTGTATCAAGGCGATCCGATCGCGCGGCCCTATGTGCTGAAACCCGTCAACGAAGGCAGCAGCGTGGGCGTCGCCATCGTCACCGCCGACAGCAACGTGGGCAATCCCATCGCCCGCGATGCCACGGGGCCGTGGCAGCAATTCGATCGGCTGCTGGCCGAACCCTACATCCGCGGGCGCGAGCTTACCGCCGCCGTGATCGACACCGATGCCGGTGTGCAAGCCCTCGGCGTGACCGAGTTGATCATCGATACCGGGTTCTACGATTTCGAGCACAAGTATACTGCCGGCAAGACGACCCACGTCTTCCCCGCCGACATTCCCGACACCATCGCCGCGCTGTGCCGCCACTATGCCGTTCGCGCGCACAAGGTGCTTGGCTGCCACGGCACCAGCCGCACCGATTTTCGCTGGGACGACAGCCAGGGCGAGGACGGGCTGTTCGTGCTGGAAACCAACACCCAGCCGGGCATGACGCCCCTCAGCCTGGTGCCCGAACAGGCGCGCCATTGCGGCATCGACTATCCCGCCCTGTGCGAGATGATCGTAGAGGACGCGCTCCGCCGCGCCGGGAAACTCTAGGTCCGTGGCGCGCAAGGTCACCCGCAAGCAGACCGGCGTGCGCCGGCAGGCCCGTGCGCAGGGCACGCGGCGGCGGGTGGCGGGCGCGCGCAGTCGCGGACGATCTCTCTTCGGCAGCGCGCTCGCCCTGCTGCCCTTTACCGAGGACCAGCTGCAAAAGGCCTTTGTCGTGCTGATCCTGGGCGGCGCGCTGGTGCTGGCGCTATTCGTGGCGCAGCTGTCGGGTGCCACGGCGGCATTGTCCGAACGCGCGGGCGCTGCGGCCGCCAATGCTGGTTTCAAGGTGCGCTACGTCCAGCCGAGCGGTGTGGAGCGGATGAATGTCGCCACGATCTACGAACGCGCGCTGGGCCAGCAGGACCTGGCGATGACCCACGTCGATCTCGACGGCTTGCGAGCCCAGTTGCTCACGCTGCCGTGGGTGGCGGATGCGCGCGTGTCGCGCCAGTTGCCCGCCACGCTGCGGGTGGACATCGTGGAACGCCAGCCGCACGCCGTGCTTGCGCGGGCCGACCGGCTGATGCTGATCGATGGCGCAGGGGTCGAGCTCGAACCGATCAGCCGCGACGAGGCAGGCGAATACATGGTGATCGAAGGGCCGGGCGCGCAGGACAGGGTGGAGGATCTTACCCGCCTGCTCGATGCTGCGCCCGCATTGCAAAGCCAGGTGAAGGGTGCCGAATGGGTCGGCAACCGGCGCTGGAACCTGACCTTTGCCACCGATCAGCGGCTGGCGCTGCCGGAGGGGAAAGACCGCGCGGCGGCCGCTTTCATCAGCTTTGCCCAGGCCGATGGCGTGCATCGCCTGATCGGCGGGAGCGCCACTGCCTTTGACATGAGGAACGCCCCGCGCATGTACATGACCGTGCCCGACCGCGCGACGGCGCAGGAAGTGGCCCTGGGGGGCGAGGGCTGATGGTCACCCAGCAGCGCATCGCCCGCGTCTTCGGTGCGATCAACGTCGGCAGCTTTCGCATCTCCGCAATCATCGCCGGCATCACCGAAAGCGGCGAACTGCAGGTGCTGGGCAGCGGCCACCGCGCCAGCCAGGGCATCAGCCGTGGCTATGTCGTCGACATGGCCGCGGCGACCTATGCCGTGCGCGACGCGCTGGAACGGGCGGAGAAGCTGGCCGGCACTAGCGTGGACGCGGTGTGGATCGGCTGTTCGGGTGCGGGCCTCGCCAGCGAGATCCGTCCGGTGGAGATCGCCATCGGCGGCCGGCGGATCGAGGACGAGGATATCGAGGCGCTGCTGGTGGCCGCGCGCGACGTGATCGCCCCCGATGGCCGCAGCGTGCTGCACGCCCAGCCCGCCTGCTATTTCCTCGACGGCGCGCATGGCGTCGCCAACCCCAAGGATCTGCATGCCGAGCGGCTCGGCGTGGACGTTCACGTCATGCTGGCGGACGGCGCGCCCATCCGCAACGTGACCGAGGCCGTGCAGAACGCGCATCTGGAGGTGGAGGGCGTCGTCGCCTCGCCGCTCGCCACCGGATTTGCCTGCCTGACCGAAGAAGAACGCGATCTTGGCGTCGCCATCGTCGAATTCGGGGGCGAGGTAACAAACGTGTCGGTCTATGCCGCCGGAATGCTGCTGGGGTTGAAGGCCATTCCCAAGGGTTCGAGCGACATTACCGACGCCATCGCATCCGCATTCTCGATCCGCCGCTTCCAGGCCGAGCGGCTCAAGTGCGTGTCGGGCTCGGCCATTGCCAGCCCTACCGATCATCGCGAGATGATCCCCGTCACCGCGCCGGGCGAGGAAGGCCGCGGGCCGGTTGCGCGCGGGGCGGACGACCGCAACGAGGTGCCGCGCGCCGAACTGATCGCCGTCATCACCGGCGAGCTCGACCAGTTGATGCGCGAGATCGGCCGCGCGCTGGAAGGCATGGGGTTCCTCGGCAGCCAGGCCAAGGGCGGCAAGGCGGCGCGCGCCCGGCAAGTGGTCTTCACCGGCGGCGGAGCGGAACTCGCAGGCATGGCCGACTATGCCCAGAGTGTGCTCGGCGTGCCCGTGCGCATCGGCAAGCCGGTGGCGCTGAAGGGCCTGCCAGAAGCGCATACCACGCCGGGTTTCGCCACGCTTGCCGGCCTTGTCCTCTACGCGGTGGAAGATCCGGTCGACATCCGCTCGATCGGGGCGAAGCACACGATCACGTCCACCTATGGACCCGTTGCCACCCTGCTGCGCGTCTGGAGGGCGATGCGCGAATATTTCTGAGGAATTTTCCGAAAAGCCCCGCTGGCGTATCGCCTCGTGCACGGCTAGCTGTGGATACAAGCGTAAAGACATTCACGCCGCGATTGGGTTTGTGGCAAGGTCGTTAACGAAGAAAACTTACTTTCCCGCCGGGAGACCACCAAGATGAGCATCAATATCGGCCCGCCCTCGGTCGAGGAACTTCGCCCCCGCATCACCGTGATCGGCGTTGGCGGGGCAGGCGGCAACGCCATCGCCAACATGATCGAAAGCGAGATCGAAGGCGTCGAATTCATCGTCGCCAATACCGATGCGCAGGCGCTCAACACCTCAGTGGCAGAGCATCGCATCCAGTTGGGCCCCGATATCACGCAAGGCCTTGGTGCCGGTTCGCGGCCCGAGGTCGGCCGTGCGGCGGCAGAAGAAACCACCACCGATATCGAGCGGGCGCTCGACGGGGTGAACATGGTCTTCATCGCCGCAGGCATGGGCGGCGGCACCGGCACCGGCGCGGCGCCGGTCATCGCCAAGGTCGCGCGCGATCGGGGCATCCTGACCGTGGGCGTGGTGACCAAGCCGTTCCTGTTCGAAGGCACGCGCCGGATGCGCGCCGCCGAGAGCGGCATCGACGAACTGCAGAAGAACGTCGACACGCTGATCGTTATCCCCAATCAGAACCTGTTCCTGGTCGCCAAGGCGGATACCACCTTCAAGGAAGCCTTCCTGCTTGCCGACGAGGTGCTGCAGCAGGGCGTGCGCTCGATCACCGATCTCATGGTGATGCCGGGCCTCATCAACCTCGACTTTGCCGACGTGCGCAGCGTCATGGGCGAGATGGGCAAGGCGATGATGGGCACGGGCGAGGGCGAGGGCGAGAACCGCGCGCTCGAGGCCGCCGAACGCGCCATCGCCAACCCGCTGCTCGACGGCGTGTCGATGCAGGGCGCCAAGGGCGTGATCATCTCGATCATCGGCGGCGAGGACATGAAGCTGCTCGAGGTTGACGAGGCGGCGAACCATATTCGCGAACTGGTCGACCCCGAAGCGAACATCATCTGGGGTTCGGCGTTCAATCCCGAGCTCGACGGCCGGATTCGCGTCAGCGTGGTCGCAACCGGTATAGAGCAGACCGGCGAGCAGGCCGAAATTGCATCTCGCCCCGTCGACCTTTCCTCCACGCGCGGCATGTCCGGCGGCATGGGCCGCGGCCCGGCGCGCCCGGCGATCCCGATCCCCACCGGGGACGATTATGCAGAGGACGAGGACGAAACGCTCGACCTGGGCGCGATGGACGAGGCCGATAGTGCGTCCGCCGCATCCGCGACCGGCAATGGCGGCTACGGTTCGGCCGATGGTATGTCCGATCCCGCCGACGACAGCGGATTCGGGTCCGATGTCGACAATGGCTACGCGGCTGGCGCGGGGACCGGCGATGCCGGTGCAAATGCCGATGACGACACCTTCGATCTGCTGCGTTCAGAAGAGGCCGGCACTGACGAGGACGACTTCGAAGGCGCTGGAACGGCCAATTCCGCACAAGATGACGCGGCCGAAGCCGGAGCCGACGAACTGCTGCTCGACGCCACGCGCCTTGCAGAGGCGGACGAGCCGGTGCAGCCTGCCAGCGGGCGCCGCGCGCGGATGCTCGGCGGTGCAGCACCAACGCCGGAAACCGATGGACCGGCAGCCCGGGGCGAAGCGAACGCGCGGCCTGCGCCGCCCGCGCCCGCTTCCCCACCGCCGCCGCCGTCCGGGGGCAGCACGCTGTTCGAACGCATGGCCAATCTCTCTCGTCAGGGCTCGTCCGAAGACGAGGATGACGACGAGGATGGCAATGGCGGCGCAATGCGCATCCCGCGCTTCCTCGGTCGCCAGAACAACCAGTAACGTTCCGGCGCGCCTTCTGGTCGGGTCGCCACAATCGTTCTCGTGAGGTTCAGTGAAACATGTATAGGGCGCGCCTGATGATACGGACGCGCCCTTTCGTGCTGCTTGCCGCGCTCCTGCCGCTGGCGATGACTGCTGCTCCCGTGGGTGCGCAGGAAGTGGTGCAGGCTCTTCCCGATCCGGCCGAGGCCGATCTCAACGACGCGTTGCGGCGGCTCTCGCGCAATCCCAACAGCCTGCCCGCGCTGGTCGATGCGGGCCGCGCCGCGATGACGCTGGGGGACAATGCCGCCTCTCTCGGTTTTCTCAACCGGGCTCAGGCCATCGATCCCAATGACGGCCGGGTGCTGAGCGCGCTGGCGCTGCTGGCGGTGCGCCGCGGCGAGGCGGTCACGGCCATCCAGCTGTTCGACAATGCAGAGGCTGCCGGCGTGCAGATGGGGCCCTATGCCGGCGACCGCGGGCTGGCCTACGACCTGGCGGGGCAGGCCACGCGGGCGCAGCGGTATTACCGCCAGTCACTCTCGCGCGAGGAGAACAACGAGATCGTTCGCCGGCTGGCGTTGAGCTACGCCATCGCGGGCGATGCCGCCGCGTCGGAAACCACGCTGCTGCCGTTGCTGCAAAGGCAGGACCGCGCGGCCTTTCGCACGCGCGCCTTCGTGCTCGCCATTCTCGGGCGGGACGAGGAGGCGATCTCCATTGCCGAGACCATGCTCCCGGCGCGGCTGTCGGGCAGGCTGACGCCCTATCTGCAATACATGCCCCGCCTCACCCCGGCACAGCAGGCGGCGGCGGCCAATCTCGGGCAATTCCCGCCGGCTTCGCAGATCGGCCGCGATACGCCGCAGATCGCCATGCTCGAAGACGCCCCCACGGCGCGCCCGGTGCCAGCGTCCAATGGCGATCGCCTGACACCTGCGGGCGAACCGCTGGGTCGCGGGCAGGCCGTCGTGCAGAACCTGCCGACGGTTCAGGAGACAGCGCAGCCCGTCATCCAGCAGTTGCCCGCGCAGCAGGCGGCGGTTGCCCAGGCGCCCGCGCAAACCGTGGAACTGCCGGCGATCGAGAGCACCGAGATCGCCGCATCCCAGGCTCCGCAACGGCCCCCTGCCATGGCCGTGCCCGTTGCCCAGCCGGTCGCCAACGAACCGGCGCCGGTGGTGGTCGCGGTGCTGGACGAGGGCGCGCAGGCCCAGGCGCCTGTTGCTGCGCGGCCGTCCTTCTCGCTCAGCCAGCCGGCGACCGGGCCAGCGGGGGCCGAACCCGCGACGAATGTCGAACAGGTCGAGCAGGTCGAGCTGGCGGAAGCCTTTGCCGATTTCTCGCTGGCCTCGACCCTGCCGGTCGTGCCCAGTGCCGGCGCGGTGGACATGCGCACGATCGAACCGCGCCGCGATCCGCCCCCGCAGCGGGCAGAACCACAACGCGCAGAGCCGGCCGCTCCGGCGCCGCGCCCGGCACCTCCGCCGCCGCCAGCGCACCCCAGCCGCATCTGGGTCCAGGTGGCAACCGGGCAGGATCTGGCCGCCTTCCGCTTCGACTGGCGGCGACTGGTGCGCGCGTCCGATGGCGCGCTGGAAGGGCGCAACCCCTTCACCGCGCGTTGGAACGCGACCAGCCGCCTGTTGACCGGTCCGTTCGATTCGGTGCGCGCCGCCAATGAATTCGTCACCCGGCTGGGGGAGGCGGGCATATCCGCCTTCCGCTTCACCAGCAGCGCTGGCGAGGAAGTGCGACCGCTTCCCTAATCGGACCGGCCCCGAGGGCAGGGCAGCGTTTCCCACACCTTGCCAACAGGCCAGTTGAGTTTTGCCCGGACGATTTCGGACCCCCCGATTGCGCCCGTCGTGCTTGCCGACGCATTAAGCATGGCATGACGACGGGACGCCAGACGCAGCCATGAACACCGAACCACGCACTTTCGAGCAGGGTGAGGACGCCGCGCCCGTGGAAATGCTCAGCGCCATGTTCGATGCCCATGGCTGGTCCTACGAACAGGTCTCCGAAGACGAGGTCTGCGGCGAGATCCCGGGCAGCTGGACCACCTATCAACTGCGCGCGATCTGGCGGCGCGAGGACCACGTGCTGCAACTGCTCTGCCTGCCGGAAGTGCGCGTGGCGGATGCCAAGCGGCAGGTGGCCTTCGAATTGCTGGCGCTGATCAACGAACAGCTCTGGCTCGGCCATTTCGATATCTGGTCGCAGGGCGGAGTGCTGCTGTATCGCCACGGGTTGATGCTGGGCGACGACGGAATGCTCAGCCTCGACATGGCGCAACTGGCCATCGATACCGCCGTCATCGAATGCGACCGCTTCTATCCCGCGTTCCAGTTCGTGCTGTGGGGCGACAAGAACCCGCGCGAGGCGCTGGAAGCGGCGATGGTAGACGCGGCGGGAGAGGCGTGAGGCCGCGCGCGATGCCTTTCGATTCCGTTCTCATCATGGGTTGCGGCAACATGGCGGGCGCCATGCTAGAAGGCTGGCTGGCTGGCGGTCATCCCGCGGATCGCTTCACCGTTGTCACGCCAACACGCGAAAGCGTGCCCGGCGACGTGGAGTTGCTGCGCGATGTGCCGCCTGGCCGCCACTTCGATGCGGTGCTGCTCGGTTTCAAGCCGCACATGCTGGGCCGTATTGCGCCCGGGCTGCAAGCCGTGGGCGGCGAGGGGACGAGCGTGCTCTCGGTGCTGGCGGGCGTCGAGTTGCAGAGCCTGCGGCGGCATTTCCCGCAGGCCGGTGCGGTGGTGCGGGTCATGCCCAATCTCGCCTGCGCGCTGGGCAAATCGCCCGTCGCGCTGGCCGAACAAGGCATGGACGAGGGCGCGCGTGACGCGCTGGTGAAATTTCTGGATCCGCTCGGAACCTGCGAATGGGTGGGGGAGGACCGGTTCGACCTGGTCACCGCGCTGGCGGGCAGCGGCCCGGCGTTCGTCTATCGCTTCATCGACGCGCTGGGGGCCGCCGCCCAGCGGCTCGGCCTGCCCGAGGAGCAGGCGGCCCGCCTGGCCGTGGCGATGACCGAGGGCGCCGCGGCGCTTGCGGCGCAGTCCGACCACGCACCGGGGAAGCTGGCAGACATGGTCGCCAGCCCCGGCGGGGTGACGCGCAAGGGCCTCGACGTGCTGGATCAGGACGAGGCGCTTACCCAGCTCGTCACCCGCACCCTGCGCGCAGCCCGCGATCGCAGCGCCGAAATGTCCCGCGAGGCGCGCGACTGACTTGCTGTCGGGGTAACCATCCCGCTGCTCCGCCGCCCCGGTTTTGCTTGAAATCCGGCTCATCAATGGCAATATTGCGAGTAATCCGGTCCGCCTTGTGAGGCCGGGACATAGGAGTTTGGAAAACATGGCAAACTGGAACGAGAACCGGACCCGGCAGGGCTTCGGCACCGCTCCCGGCCAGACGGGAGAGGTCCAGACGCGCACCGCCTTCGACGCTGGCCTGCGCAAGCACATGCTCTCGATTTACAACTACATGGCGTCGGGCGTTCTGCTGACGGGCATCGTGGCGCTGTTCACCGCGCGCTCGGGCCTGGCGCTTCAATTCGCGCAAGGGCCGCTGATGTGGCTGGTGATGCTGTCGCCGCTGGCCATCGTTTTCGCGATGAGTTTCGGGCGCGACAAGTTCTCGACCGGCACCCTCCAGATGATGTTCTGGGCATTCGCCGTGCTGATGGGCCTGTCGATGTCGACGATCTTCCTGGTCTACACGGCAAGTTCGATCGCATCGACCTTCTTCGCCACGGCGGGCGCCTTTGCGGGCCTCAGCCTGTGGGGCTACACCACCAAGAAGGACATCTCCGGTTGGGGCAGTTTCCTCATCATGGGCGTGATTGGCCTGCTGGTCGCGATGGTCATCAACATGATCTGGCCGATGCCTGGCCTCAGCCTTGCGATCAGCTTCATCGGCGTGCTGATCTTCGCGGGCCTTACCGCCTATGATACCCAGCGCCTGAAGCAGGAATACCTGATGGTCAGCCAGGCCAAGATGACCAATCCCGCGGTCGCTGCGGCCTACCCGTTGGGCAAGATGGTGATCATGGGCGCGCTCAGCCTCTATCTCGACTTCATCAACATGTTCACCTTCCTGCTGCAGTTCATGGGCAACCGCGAATAGGCCGCAGGACCGGTCCCTGTTGCAATCGGGACTCACATTTCTGCCCGGGGAGCATAATCGCTTCCCGGGCATTTTCTTTGCCCGTCCGGGGCGTTAGTCATCCCCGCTTCAGGGACGGGAGGGGCATAATAGCCCCAGCAGAGGAACCCACGCACATCATGACCAAGCCGCCGATCTCCATTCGGACAATTGCCGTTCGCGCCACCGCGACCACTCTTGCCGTCGCCATGCTGGCGGCCTGCGCGACGCCCCCGCCGCCGCCGCCCCCGCCGCCCCCGCCTCCGCCGCCGCCCGTGGTCGAGGCGGTCCCCTATCGCCCGCTTCCGCCGGCGCAGGCTGCCTACCAGATGGACCTGCCGATGAAGGATTCGCTGGGGAACCGCGTCACCGTCAACACCGCGCTGACGACGGACGAGGCCGTTTGGCATTTCCGGTCCGGCTGGAACGTCGCCGCGCTCAACTGCACGCGGGCCGAGGATCAGCCGATCATCGACGCCTACGCGCAGATGCTGCGGGCCGAGGCCTCGCGCCTGAATTCGGCGAACAACGCCATCGATGCGCAGTATCGCAGCGATGCGGGCGGTGACCGGCGCGCCGCGCTGCTCGCCCGCGAAACCCACGCGACCAGCGTCTACAACTACTTCGCGGCGCCGGGCGCCCGGCGCGAACTGTGCACCGCTGCGCTGACGGTGGCGAACGAATACGCCGCCACCCGCCCCACCGATTTCGACGCCTTTGCCATCGCTGGCCTGCAGCGTTACGAAATGGCCTTCGACCGGTTCTTCCAGGCTTACGAGGAGTACCAGATCGCCTCCACGGCATGGGACCAGCAGTACGGGGCGCGGTACGGCGCCTCTCAGCCTGGCTGGGTCGCGGTCTACGGCACGCCTGCCCAGCAGCGTGCGGCCGGTGTGGCGGGCATGGGCGCATTCCCCGACGATCCGATCGCCGTGCCGGATGGTGAAACCGGCGCTTCGGTGCCGGTGATCCCGGTCGACGAGGATAATTCCGGAACGCCCGTGGTGCAGCCGGTGCCGGGCACGACCGGCTAAGCTGCGAGGGAAGGGGAAATTCCCCTTCCCTGCTTTCCGAAGTCTCGCTAAGAGGCGCGCCTTCGCCGCGTCGACCCTGGGGTCGGCCGGCGGGGTCAGGACACTGGAACGGGGCCGTAGCTCAGTTGGGAGAGCGCGTCGTTCGCAATGACGAGGTCAGCGGTTCGATCCCGCTCGGCTCCACCAGTGTTGACTATTTGTTTCGTGCACCCGCCTCCGCGGGTGCGTCCTCCCGGCTATTCGCTGCGCGGCCGGTCCGGGCGGCCGTTCGGCCTTGCGGTTCGCTTGTCGCGAACCGAAATTCAGCCTAACGTTTAGTTCTGCTGGTTCGGCCCGCAGGGTCGCAAGCGCAAACGCGCGCCCGCAGCCGCTCAGCAGCGAAGCGGAGGGAAAGCGACGAGAATAGCCAAGGGGGCGGATGCCCCCGCCGGCGTTTAAGGCTAAACAAGAATGCATTTTCTCGACCAGGCCAAGATCTTCCTCAAGTCCGGACCGGGCGGCCCCGGTGCCGTCAGCTTCCGGCGCGAGAAGTATGTCGAGTACGGCGGACCGGACGGCGGCAACGGCGGCAGGGGCGGGGATATCGTGATGGTCGCCGTGCCCGGCCTCAACACGCTGATCGATTTTCGCTACGCCCAGCACTTCAAGGCCAAGCGCGGCGGGCACGGCATGGGCCGCGACCGTTACGGCGCCGGGTCGGACGACCTGGTGATCGAAGTGCCGGTTGGCACGCAGGTCCTGTCCGACGACCAGGAGGAGGTCATCGCCGACTTCACCCACGAAGGGCAGCGCGTCGTGCTGCTCGAAGGCGGCATGGGCGGGCGCGGCAACGCCAGTTTCAAGAGCTCCACCAACCGTGCACCGCGCCAGCACCAGCCCGGCATGCCGGGTGAGGAAATGTGGGTCTGGCTGCGGCTGAAGCTGCTGGCCGATGTCGGCCTCGTCGGCCTGCCCAACGCCGGCAAGTCCACCTTCATCAACGCCGTCTCCAACGCCGGGGCCAAGGTGGGTGCCTATGCCTTTACCACGCTGGTGCCCAAGCTCGGCGTGGTGCAGCACAAGGGCCGCGAGTTCGTGATCGCGGATATTCCGGGCCTGATCGAGGGCGCGGCGGATGGCGCGGGCATCGGCGATCGGTTCTTGGGGCATATCGAGCGATGCCGCCTGCTGATCCACCTCATCGACATCACGGGCACCGGTAGCGGCGATCCGGTGGAAGCCATGCGCATCGTCGAGGGCGAGCTCGAAGCCTACGGCGCCGGGCTGGAAGACAAGCCGCGACTGGTAGTGCTGAACAAGATCGACCTGGCCGACGCGGAACTTGCTGGCGCTTTCGCCAAGGAACTGAAGGCCGCCGGGGCGGAAGAGGTCTTCCCCATATCCGGCGCCACCGGGGCCGGCATCGATGCGCTGATGGACGCCGTGCTAAGCTACCTGCCCGAACGCACGATGACGGAACAGCCTTCCGAACTGCCGGCCGAAGAGGGTGCGGAGCCTGCGCCCGACAAGCCGTGGTCGCCGCTCGGCTGACGCGCCAGGCCCACGCGCGTGAGCATAACCGATACTGCCCAGCTGGCCACTGCCCGCCGCCTCGTGGTGAAGGTCGGCTCGGCGCTGCTGGTTGAGCGCGACGCTCCCCGGACAGATTGGCTCGCCTCGCTTGCCGCTGACCTTGCCATGCTGCGCGCGAACGGCGTGGAGGTCATCGTGGTGTCCTCGGGCGCGATCGCGCTGGGGGCGGCGCGGCTGGGTCTGCCCAGGGGCGGGCGCGGCAGCCTTGCCGACGCCCAGGCGGCCGCTTCGGTAGGGCAGGTGCAGCTTGCCCGGCTGTGGTCGGAGGCGCTGGGCGCGCATGGCCTCGTGGCCGCGCAGATCCTCGTCACCATCGGCGATCTCGAAGATCGCCGCCGCTATCTCAACGCCTCGGCCACGCTGGAACGGTTGGTGGAAGCCCGCGCAGTCCCGGTCGTCAACGAGAACGACTCTGTTGCGACCGAGGAAATCCGCTTCGGCGATAACGACCGGCTCGCCGCGCGCGTGGCGCAGGCGGCCGGGGCTGACGCGGTGCTGCTGTTGTCGGATGTCGATGGCCTCTACGATCGCTCACCCCTGCTGCCAGGCGCCACGCTGATCGAGCGGGTCGCGGGCGTCACGCCGGACATCATCGCCATGGCCGACGGCGGTTCGTCATCGGGCCTGGGTTCGGGCGGAATGCTCGCCAAATTGCAGGCCGCGCGCATTGCCGAGCGGGCGGGGATCGCAATGGTCATCGCCAACGGCACGGGGCAGTCGCCCATCGCCGCGCTGCTGGCCGGGGGCCGGGGCACGCTGTTCGTGCCGCAGGCCGATGCCAGCGCCCGCAAGGCCTGGCTGGGCGGAAGGCTGGCCCCGGCAGGCGTAATAACCGTCGATGCAGGCTGCGTCGCGGCGCTGGGCAAGGGCGCAAGCCTCCTCGCCCCGGGCATGACGGAGGTGCATGGCGATTTCGCCCGCGGCGACCTCGTGGCGATGCACGGACCGCAGGGGGAGCGCCTGGGGCAGGGCCTGGTCGAATACACCGGTGCAGAGTGCCGCGCGATCCTTGGGCTCAAGCAGGACGAGCAGGCCGCCCGCCTCGGCTACGCGCCGCGCGCCGCCGTCATCCACCGCGACCACATGGTGCGCGAATGAAGCTGGCGATCACCGGTGCCACCGGTTTCGTCGGGCAGGCAGTGCTCGACGCGGCGGCAGATCGCGACTGGCACGTTCGCGCCCTTGCCCGCCGGGCCATGCCACCGCGCGCCGGTGTGGATTGGGTGCGCGGCGACCTGGCGGATACCGCGGCGCTTGCCGAACTGGTCGCCGGCACCGATGCCGTGCTGCACATCGCCGGCGTGGTCAACGCAGCCGACAAGGCTGGCTTCGTGGCGGGCAACGTGGATGGCACCAAGGCCGTGATCGACGCGGCGCGATCCAGCGGGCCGGGGCGCTTCATCCATGTCTCGTCCCTCGCCGCGCGCGAGCCGGCACTGTCGGATTACGGCCACTCCAAGCGCCTGGCGGAGGAAGTGGTGCAGGTCAGCGGTCTCGACTGGACCATCGTGCGCCCGCCCGCAATCTATGGCCCGCGCGATACCGAACTGTTCGAACTGTTCCGCGCCGCGCGCTGGCGCGTGCTGCCGATGCCGCCCAGGGGCCGCGCATCCTACATTCATGTCGAAGACCTCGCCCGCCTGCTGCTGGAGCTTGCCGCATCGGACGATGCCGCGCGGGGGCGCATCTTCGAGCCCGACGATGGCCAGCCGCGGGGTTGGAGCCACCAGGACATTGCGCGGGCGATCGGCACTGCAATGGGCCGCCGCGTCTGGGCGCCCAGCCTGCCGGGCCGCGCCCTTGCAGGTGCGGCGCGGTTCGACCGGATGCTGCGCGGGGGGAAGGCCAAGCTGACACCGGACCGGGCGCGTTACATGGCGCACCCCGACTGGGTCTCGCGCCCCGAACGCGCGGTGCCGCCAGGCCTCTGGCAGCCGCAGATCTCCCTGGCGACGGGACTTGCCCTGACGGCGCAGTGGTATCGCGACGCCGGCTGGCTGTAGAGTTGGACCTGCGAGTCGTTCGCGCTTGCCAAGGGCGAGAGCTGTGATAATTTTTGCGCATATCCGAAGGGGGGCTTCGGATCGGTGAGGGGGATTTCACATGGCAAAGAGGGCAAGGCCCGTTTCGCGCCGTTCGTTCGTGGCGCTGGTCACCGGCGCGGCGGCGGCATCGGTCATCGCGGTTCCGGCGGCAGCGCAGCGCACCGGACGCACGGATAGCGACGCCAACGATCGCGCAGGATATGGCCGCACCGGCGTTTCGGACAGCGACCCGAACGATCGCGCGGGCGCCGGGCGCACGGGCTATACCGATGCGGATTCGAACGACGCGGCGAATTACGGCCGCGGTGGCGGTCGTCGCGGCAACGGCAACGGCGTGACCGATTCCGATTCCGGCAGCAACCGCGACTGCGCGGGGCAGGGTCGCGGCACCGGCAGTGGCTATTCGGATTCCGATTCCGGCGATCGCGGGGGTTATGGCCGCAGCGGCGTGACCGATGCAGACAGCAACGATCGTGCCGGGCGTGGTCGTGGTCGGGGCACCTGTTCCTGATTACGGGCCGCGAGGCCTGACGATCCGGCGTGAGGCTGGCTCCGGCCAGCCTCACGCGTTCAGCCATTCGATCGCAGGGCGTGTTTTGCCGATGACCGTCACCACTTCCGCCACTGGCCATGCGGGCGACGTGCTCGCCATGCTGATCGCGCCGCTGACGCGAGAGCAGTTCTTCGCCGAGTGCTTCGAACGCAGGGTCCACCGCACCCACGGCCATCATCCGGCGGTCGACGACCTGCTGAGCATGGACCGGATCGACGAGCTGATATCCGACAGCGAATTGCCCCCCAATTCGCTCAGCATGGCCAAATCGGGCGAAAGCGTGCCCCCTGCGGAGTACACGTTCGACAACGGCATCGTCGATCGCGGCGCGGTATTGGACAACTTCCGCGATGGCGCGACGATCATCCTGCCGCAACTGCACTATGCCGATGGCAAGCTCTACCAGTTCTGCCTCGCGCTCGAACGGGAATTCGGCGCGCGGGTGCAGACCAACATCTACCTGACGCCGCCCGGGTCCACTGGCTTTGGCATCCACTACGACGACCACGACGTGTTCGTGATCCAGGTCGCGGGTGCCAAGCAGTGGGAAATCTACGGAGATCGCGACGGTCTGCCCTACAAGGGCGAGAGCTTTCGCAAGGATCACGACGAGACCGGCGAACTGCGTGACAGCTTCGTGCTGAACCCCGGCGAGTGCCTCTACGTACCCCGCGGCACCGCCCACCGCGCACCCAACCACGGAACCGAACCCAGCCTGCATATCACCGTGGGCATCCTGGTACAGACATGGGCCGAATTCATGCTGGAAGCGGTGGCCGAGGCGAGCCTGCGGATCCCCGACCTGCGCCATTCGCTGCCGCGTTCGATGTTCTTCAATTCCTCGACCGCCGAGGGCGCTGGCGTTGCGGACAACGAGGCGACGTTCCGGCGCCTGATCCGCCAGATCGCCGAAACCGCCAGTTTCGATGCGACCCGGGCAGCCTTCAGCGGCAATTTCGTACGGTCACAGGGCACCCGCACACGCGGCGCGCTGCTCGCGCTGGCGAAGGGGATCGCGCCCGACGATCGCTTCACGGTGCGCGAACACATCCTCTACAGTTTCGAAACCGCCCCGGTGTCGGATGGTGATGGCGAGGGGGAGGACGTAGAGCACACCATCGTCCTTGCCGGATCGAGCATCCCGATGAGCGCCAACCTGGCACCGCAGTTGCAGGAACGCATCGGCCAGGGCTCACTGGCAATGGCGGATTTCGCGGTGGAGGACGAGGAAGAGCTGGCCGACATCATCGGCACCCTCGTCGCCTACGGATTGCTGCGCCCCTAGAAAGCGGGTTCGTAGCCCGGCGGCAGGTCGTCGTCAGCCCCGGTGGTGCCTGGGGTGTGTATCCCGCACTCGGTCTTGTCCCAGCCGCGCCAGCGCCCGGCACGCGGATCCTCGCCCGGCGCAACCTTGCTGGTGCACGGCGCGCAACCCACCGAAAGGTAGCCCTGCGCCTCCAGCGAGTGGCGGGGCAGGTCGTGCTGCGCGAACCAGGCTTCCAGATCGGTCTTGGTCCAGTCGCCAAGCGGGTTGAGCTTGAGCCGGCCGCCTTCCAGTTCGAAACGCGGAATGTCCTGCCGGGTGACCGACTGGAACGCCTTGCGCCCTGAAATCCAGGTATCCAGCCCGGCCTTTGCCCGCTCCATCGGTTCCACCTTGCGGATCGCGCAGCAGCCATCGGGATCGTAGGACCAGCGCAGCCCCGTCTCGTCCCGCGCGGCCAGCACGACAGGGTCGGGCCGCACCACTTCGGCGTTCACGATACCAAACCGTTCGATCAGCGTGTCACGATAGGCGAGCGTTTCGGGAAACATCTTGAGCGTGTCGACGAAAATCACCGGCACCGTGGGATCGGCGCGGGAAACCAGATCGAGCAGCACGGCGCTTTCCGTGCCGAAGCTGGAGACCACGGCGACGCGGCCCAGCGTGCCATCGGCGAACAGCCGCCGCAGCATCGGCAGCGTGTCCACGCCGGCGAACCGCGCATTCAGCGCATCGACGTCGGCCTGCGTAAAGGCCGGCGCGGTGTCGATGCGGTCGATCCTGCGGACAGCCTCACCCATGACGCAGCTGCCAGATGGGCACGCGATCGTCGGCAGCGGGCTGATAGACCTGGGGCCAGCGTGCGAAGGCCGCCTCGACATCGGCGGGATCGAGCGGGCGCTCGGGCGCGAAACTGTCGAACCCGCAGCGCCGCATATGGGCGATCTGGTCTACCAGCACATCGCCCACGGCGCGCAGTTCTCCGGTGTAGCCATGTTCGCGCAGCAGGCGGGCGGCGGAATAGCCGCGACCGTCGCCAAAGGTGGGGAAGTTCACCTCGACCAGGCGGATACGCGGCAGATGCGGCAGCAGGGCACGGGCATCGTCGCCCGGCTCGATCCGCACGGCCTGCGCCTCGGTCTGTTCGAGAAAGGCGTCGACGGTCACCTGCGCCACGCCGACTGCCTCGTCGTCGCGGAAGCGGAACTGCACCTCGTCGCGGCCCGCGCCGAGATCGGTCTGGTCCGGATCAGCCATACAGCGCCTCCTTAAAGCTATCCATGCCCACGCGGCGATAGGTGTCGAGGAAGCGTTCTCCGCCCTGACGCTGCGCAAGATACACGTCGGCGACCTTTTCAACGGCATCGACGATGCCTGCCTCGTCGAAGCCGGGGCCGGTGATCTTGGCGAGGCTGACGTCCTCCGCCTCGCTGCCGCCCAGCAGCAGCTGGTAACTTTCGACGCCCTTCCTGTCGACGCCGAGGATGCCGATGTGGCCGGCGTGATGGTGGCCGCATGCGTTGATGCATCCGCTGATCTTCAGCTTGAGCTCGCCCAGCGCATCGCCCTTGCCACTGGCGGCAAAGCGTTCGGAAATCTTCTGCGCCACGGGGATGGAACGGGCATTGGCGAGGCTGCAATAGTCGAGGCCGGGGCAGGCGATGATGTCGCCCACCTGGTCGAGGTTCGGCGTGCCGAGACCGGCGCCTTCCAGTTTCGTCCACAGTTCGTGCAGGCGGCCGATCTCCACGTGGGGCAGGACGATGTTCTGCGTGTGAAGGACGCGCAGTTCGTCAAAACTGTAGTCGCGTGCGAGGTCCGCCATCAGGTGCATCTGCGCTGCCGTGGCATCGCCCGGGATGCCGCCCACGGGCTTGAGGCTGATGACCGCCGCGACGTAGCCCGGCACCTTGTGGGGCACGCAGTTGCGATCGATCCACAGCGCAAAATCGGGGTCGGAGCGGTCGGCTCTGTCGGGGAGACCAGACGTGAACGGCGGATCCTGGAAGAAGCCGCGAATACGCTCCAGCTCCGCCATCGGCGGCTCCACGCCCACGGTCAGCAGGTGGGCGAACTCCTCCTCGACCTGGCGACGGTATTCGTCGGCGCCCAGTTCATGGACCAGGATCTTGATGCGCGCCTTGTACTTGTTGTCGCGCCGGCCGTGGCGATTGTAGACCCGCAAGGCTGCCTCGGCATAGGTGACGAACTGGTCCAGCGGCACGAAGTGGCGGATCAGCGGGGCAATCATCGGCGTTCGGCCCATGCCGCCACCGACGTAGAACGCCGCGCCCAGTTCGCCAGCCGCGTTACGCACGATGCGGATGCCGATATCGTGCAGGCGCATGGCCGCGCGGTCTTTCTCGCTCGCGATGACGGCGATCTTGAACTTGCGCGGCAGGTAGCTGAATTCGGGGTGGAAGCTGGACCACTGGCGCAGCAATTCCGCGTAGGGGCGCGGATCGACGACCTCGTCCGC
Source organism: Aurantiacibacter arachoides (assembly GCF_009827335.1). Lineage (GTDB taxonomy): Bacteria > Pseudomonadota > Alphaproteobacteria > Sphingomonadales > Sphingomonadaceae > Alteraurantiacibacter > Alteraurantiacibacter arachoides. The sequence continues at coordinate 535,703 of NZ_WTYH01000001.1, forward strand.
CGCGGCGCCGGCGAAATGATCCGAACTGATGTTGCGGATGCAGTTGCCGCTGGTCTGGATGGCGTGCATTTCAACCTTGGCGAGGTCCGCCAGGAGGTCCGCCGCCTCCTCCAGCTTGATCCAGTTGTACTGGATGTTCTGGCGCGTGGTGAAGTGGCCATAGCCCTTGTCGTAGCGGTCGGCCACGTCGGCCAGCGCGTGCATCTGGCGGCTGTCCAGCGTGCCATAGGGGATCGCCACGCGCAGCATGTAGGCGTGCAGTTGCAGGTAGAGCCCGTTCATCAGCCTGAGCGGCTTGAACTGGTCCTCGGTGAGCTTGCCGGCGAGGCGACGGGCGCACTGGTCGCGGAATTCCTCGACGCGCGCGTCTACCATGGCCTGGTCGTATTGGTCGTACTTGTACATCAGATCACCCAGTCCCAGCCTTGCTGTTCAGCCGCCCTTACCGCCAGGTCGGGCCGCACCGTGGGCCCAAGCGCGCGGACGCGGTCCTTGATATGTGCCGGGCGCGGGCCGCCCGGCGTGGCCTCGGCATCGATGGCGTAGGAGGCGTTCACGCGGCGGGCGGCCTCCTCGCGTGCCAGGATGTCGGTGGCGTCCTCGCCAGCGTCGGCTGCGTCGCCGATGTGGGTGGACCAGGCATTGCCGTCCCACCACACCACGGCGCCCGATTTCAGATCGTTTCCGGTAAGGATCTTCATGCCGCTGCCTCCAGCGCAAGGGTGGCGAGCACGCTATCCTCCCGCGCGGTGACATCGCCGATCACGATCAGCGCGGGGCTGATCACGGCGTGGCGCTCCACCATGTCAGGCAGGGCGGCGAGCGGGCCGCGCAACACGCGCATTTCCGGGCGACAGGCGTTCTCGATCACCGCAAGCGGCATATCGGGCGCAAGGCCATCGGCCATCAGCTTCTCGGCGATCTGCGCGGCGGTCTTCACCCCCATGTAGATGACGAGCGTGCGGCCCTTGCCGGCAAGCCCGGTCCAGTCCTGATCGGACAGGCCCTTGCACTGGCCGGCGACGAAGGTGAGCACGCTGGCCGCATCACGGTGGGTCAGCGCGATGCCGGCGGCTGCCGCCGCGCCGGTGGCGGCGCTGATGCCGGGTGTGACCTCGCAACGCACACCGGCGGCGCGCGCGGCTTCCAGTTCTTCTCCGCCCCGGCCGAAGACGAAGGGATCGCCGCCTTTCAGGCGCACCACGTCACGCCCGGCGAGCGCCTCTGCCACCAGCAGGGCGTTGATGTCGTCCTGCGGCATCGTGTGGTGCGACCGGCGCTTGGCGACAGAGATCAGCCGCGCATCAGGGCTGGCGAGCGCCAGGATCGCGGCGTCGACGAGGCCGTCGTGAACGATGGTGCGCGCTTCGGCGATCAGCCGGGCGGCGCGCAGGGTCAGCAGGTCGGGGTCGCCCGGCCCTGCGCCGACGAGGTGGATGGTGCCATGGTGCATGACCGGCGAAATGGGCGCTGGCTGGCCAGCTCGCCAGCGAGAATGGCTAGGCCGGACCTTAGGTCAGCTTTAGCGTGGCGGTTCCCGCCCGCCTTCCACGCGCTGGGCGATGGCGGCCACGAGTTGCTGGAATTGCTCGTTGTCGCGCAGGTTGATGTCGCGCTGGGGGAAGGGGATCTCGATGCCGTTGTCCTTTAGCAGGTCCCACAATCGCATGAGCACGTCCGACCGCACGTTGCCCACGCCCATCTCCGGATCGGTGATCCAGCAGTGGATCGTGTAGTTGACGCTCGATTCGCCGTATTCGTTCAGCCACACGCTGGGTGCGGGATCCTCCAGCACGCGGCGGCTGGACTTCGCGGCCTCCAGCATCAACGCCAGCGCCAGCTTCTGGTCACAGGCATAGCCGATGCCCACAGGCACCTGGATGCGGACGTTGCGGCTGGAATAGGACCAGTTTTCAACCTGGTTGATCATCAGGTTTTCATTGGGGATGAGGTATTCGCGTTCGTCACGGGTGGTGATGGAAACGGCGCGGATGCCGATCTTGCGGATCTGGCCAAACGTCTCGTTCCCCGCCTGGTCGGCGATGGCGATGACGTCGCCGGGCTTGATCGACTTGTCCATCAGCAGGATGATGCCGGCAATCAGATTGCCGAAGGTCTTTTGCAGGCCGAAACCGATGGCAAGGCCAAAGGCGCCGGAGAACACGGCAAACGCGGTCAGGTCGATGCCCAGCAGGTCGACGCCGATCATCAGCGCCAGCGCCCAGATGCCGACCGTCAGCAGCTTCTCGACCAGCAGGCGCTGCGACACGTCCAGCCTGGTGGCGCGGCGCACGCCCATTTTGGCGAGCCCGGTGGCGAGGCGGGCGAACAGGTAGACGCCGCCGATAACCATGATCAGGACCAGCAGGGTCCACAGCGAGAAGCGGTGATCGGCAATGCTGAAGCCGATGGCGTCGAGCCAGTCGGTCAATTCGGCAAGGCCGGGGCTGGAGTTGTCGACCGCCTCGCGCAGCGCGTCCGCTCCGGCAACGGCTTCGGTATCGCGGCCTTCGGCACCGGGGCCGACGCCGCGGACCACCGGGGTAGGGGCGATGCCCTCGCTGGTGGCGCTGATGACGGGCGGCGCGGTTTCGGCTGTGGCGGTCAAAGGTGTTCCATCGCGGAGAATCCGCGTTCCAGATCGCGGATGAGATCGTCGGGATCCTCTAGCCCGATAGCCAGGCGAACGCCAAGCCCGCTGCCCCGTTCGATCGTCGCCGGCCACGCGCCATGATCGCGGATCCGCGCCGGGTCGACGGGAATGGCCAGGCTTTCGAACCCGCCCCAGCTGTAGCCGATGCCGAACAGGTCGAGCGCGTCGACCAGCCGCGCACGCGCCGCGACGTCGGCATCGGCGAGGACAAAGGTGAACAGGCCGCAGCCGCCGGTAAAGTCGCGCCGCCAGGTCTCGTGGCCCGGAGCGCCGGGAAGCATGGGGCACAGCACGGCGGACACTTCCTCTCGGCCAGCAAGCCAGCGGGCGACCTGCAGCGCACTGGCCGTGGTTCGTTCCAGTCGCACGCCCATCGTTCGCAAACCGCGAAGGGCGAGGGCGGCATCGTCGGGAGAGACGACCTGCCCCATGGACTGCGCAGTCTGGCGCACACGGTCCAGCAGCGGGCGCCTCGCGGCAACGCTGCCCATCATCAGGTCCGAATGGCCGCCGACGTGCTTGGTCAGGCTCATCACCGAGATGTCGCAACCCCGTTCCAGCGCCGGAAAGCCGAGTGGCGAGGCCCAGGTGTTGTCGATCACCGCAATCACGCCCCGCTCGCGGGCAATGGCGGTAAGCGCGGGCACGTCGCACACCTCTATCGTCAGGCTGCCGGGGTTTTCCAGCATGACGACTTTCGTGGCATCACCGATGGCAGCGGCCAGCGTATCGGGGCGTATGGGATCAAAGGTGCGCGTGGTAACGCCCATCCGCTGGAGCATCCCGAAGGCGAGGCTGCGCGTGGGCTCGTAGGCGTTGTCCGTCAGCAGCAGCTCGTCGCCCGGCGAAAGCAGCGCGAGCAAGGTCGTGGCGATGGCGGCGACACCGCTGGGAAACAGCTCCGTGCCGTCGGCACCGGGTTCGATCGCGGTCAGCGCGTCCGCCAGCGCCCATTGCGTCGGCCCGCCCCGACGGCCGTAGTAGAAATGTCCGTCGGCGTTGGGGCGGCCGTGCGCCAGGTCGGCCATGTCCTCGTAAAGATGCGTGCTGCCGCGCCACACGGGCGGATTGACCATGCCGCCGGGCTGGCCGCCGAGGCTGGTCCACGCCTTGCGCCGCCCGGCCTCGACAAGCCGGGTGGCCTGGTCGTGGTCCCTGTCGCTCATGCGGCAGGCCCGGTGGCGACGGGCATCGCGGGGTCCGCGCCCCAGTCGCTCCAGCTGCCGTCATACAGCGCGGCATCCTTGCCGATCAGGTGCAGGGCGAACAGCAGCACCGACGCCGTCACCCCGCTGCCGCAGGTGGCGACCACAGGCCGGTCGAGATCGATGCCGGCCCCTGCAAAGGCTGCGCGGATCCCCGCTTCGTCCTTGAACGTGCCATCGGCGTTCAAAACCTCGCCAAAGGGCAGGTTGCGCGAATTGGGGATGTGGCCGCTGGGCATGTTGGGCCGGATGTCGGGTTCGTCACCGCGAAAGCGCGGGGCGTCGCGCGCGTCGACGACCTGCTCTGCGCGGCTGTCGATATTGGCGAGCATTTCAGTCTTGAAGCGGATCGTGCCCGTGCCGCCCCGGCTGGCGAAGGGGCTGGCCTCTACTTCCACCGCGCCGTGCTGCGTCGGCCGCCCCTCGGCGCGCCATCTTGCCATCCCGCCGTCGAGCACGGCTGCCTCCACCCCGAACAGGCGCAGCAGGAACCACGCCCTGGCGGCGGTGCGCATCGCGCTGTCATCGTAGAGCACCACGCGCTGCTGACCGGTGACGCCCAGGGCCGCCATCCGGGCAGCGAACTGCGCGCGGGTGGGCGGGGCGGCGGGGACAGGGTTGTCCGGATCGGTCAGCGTCTTGAGATCGAGGAACCGCGCCCCCGGAATGTGCGCCGCGGCGAACTCCCCAGCCGCATCCCGCCCTGCCGCCGGCAGATGGGCCGAGGCGTCGAGCACCACGAGGCCGGGCGATCCGAGCGCATCCGCAAGCCATTGGGTCGAGACGAGACTTTCCATCCGCCCCCGCCTAGCGCGCAGGTCCATCCGCGTAAATCCCGCGCACGCCGCCCGCATGGCGCTTGCGGCACGCTTCGCTTCGCGCCATCAGGCGGGCCCATGGACGACCAGACGAATCCGCCCGCGCCGCTGCACCTTGGCCAAGCCAGTGCGCTGCCCGCCTCGCCCGCAGAGGCCGTGCTCGACTACGTGCCCAATCCGCGCGCGGGCACGCTGTATCTGGTGCGCTTCGCCGCGCCGGAATTCACCAGCCTGTGCCCCGTCACCGGCCAGCCCGATTTCGCCCATATCGTGATCGACTACGCCCCCGGCGATACGATCGTGGAGAGCAAGAGCCTCAAGCTCTACCTCGGCAGTTTCCGCAATCACTGCGGTTTTCACGAGGATGTGACCGTGGGCATCGGTCAGCGCCTGTTTGATGAGATGGCCCCGCGCTGGCTGGGGATCGGTGGCTACTGGTATCCCCGCGGCGGTATTCCCATCGACGTGTTCTGGCAGAGCGACGCGCCGCCCGCCGGCCTGTGGGTTCCGGAACAGGGCGTCGCCCCCTATCGCGGGCGCGGCTGACTTGCGCGCATTGGCGGCAGGCCCTAGGGCGCGCCAGACTTCCCGAAGGGACTGAAGACTTATGCGTATCGTGATGATCGGGACGGGTTATGTGGGCCTTGTGTCCGGTGCGTGCTTTTCCGATTTCGGCCACACCGTCACCTGCGTCGACAAGGATCGCAGCAAGATCGACGCGCTGCTGAACGGCGAGATCCCGATCTTCGAGCCGGGACTTGATGAACTCGTGGCCAAGAACGTCGCCGCGGGGCGGCTGAGCTTCACGCTGAACCTTGCCGAGGCGCTGCCCGATGCCGATGCGGTTTTCATCGCCGTCGGCACCCCCACGCGCCGGGGTGACGGCCATGCGGACCTCACCTACGTCTATGCCGCCGCAGAGGAAATGGCCCCGCTGCTGCGCGAAGGCGCAGTGGTGGTCGACAAGTCGACGGTGCCCGTGGGCACGGGTGACGAGGTGGAAAAGATCATCGCGCGCACTGCGCCCGACCTGAAGTTCTCGGTGGCCAGCAATCCCGAATTCCTGCGCGAGGGCGCGGCGATCGACGATTTCGCCCGGCCGGACCGCATCGTGGTCGGCGTGAATGATGCCCACGCGGAAGAGGTGATGGAGGCGATCTACCGCCCGCTCACCAGCAACGGCGCGCCGCTCATCGTGATGAGCCGCCGCGCGGCGGAACTTACCAAGTATGCCGCCAACGCCTTTCTCGCGACCAAGATCAGCTTCATCAACGAGATGGCGGACCTGTGCGAAAAGGTCGGCGCGGACGTGCGCGACGTGGCCCACGGCATCGGCACGGACAGCCGCATCGGCGGCCGGTTCCTGCAGCCGGGCCCCGGCTACGGCGGATCGTGCTTTCCCAAGGATACGCTGGCGCTGTTGAAGACCGCCGAATTGTTCGATACCCGCGTCTCGATCGTCGAGGCGGTGGTGGAATCCAACGACCGGCGCAAGGCGGCGATGGGCGAAAAGGTCATCGCTGCGCTGGGCGGTGGATCGGCAGGGGATCTTTCGGGCAAGACCGTTGCTGTGCTCGGCCTCACCTTCAAGGCCGATACCGACGACATGCGCGATTCACCGGCCATCGACATCGTGCGGGCGCTTACCGCCCGGGGCATCACGGTGCGGGCCTACGATCCGGAAGGCATGGAGCAGGCCCAGAAGCACGAAGGACTGGGCGCCGACGACCTCACCTATTGCTCGACCGCGTACGAGGCGATGGAGGGCGCCCACGCGATGGTGATCGTCACCGAGTGGAAGCCGTTCCGCGCCCTCGATCTCGACCGCGCCAAGGAAGCACTCGCCGCGCCGGTGCTGGTGGACCTGCGCAACCTCTACAGCCGCAAGGACGTGGAAGACCACGGTTTCACCTACGTGGCCGTGGGCAGGTAAGGCAGCGACCGTTCGGATTCTCGGCGCAAAGCGAAATGGTGCCGGCTGCAGGGATCGAACCCGCGGCCCCCTGATTACAAATCAGGTGCTCTACCATCTGAGCTAAGCCGGCGCGCCTGGGCGCAGGCCCATAGGGCGAAAGGCGCGGGCTAGTCCAGCCCTTACTTCCTGACCCGCCATTCGCGCCTGTAGGCGCTTTCGGAATGATACTTGCGGTGCCGCGCATCGGCTTGTTCGATCAGTTCATCCGACTGTGATGCGCGCGCGGTATGGGTCTTGATGAGCGCATCCCGGGGCATGGGAATGACCTGCGCGATCGGTGTGCCCGCGGGAAGGATGTGATCTCCGGTCTCACCCGTCCAAAGGAAGGGAAAGTTGATGGTGGTGGCGAAATTGTCGCAATCGACCATGCCGGAAAAGCAGGTGAACGGCAGATCCGGCCGGTTGAGCGGCGGGGTGAACAGAACCGAATAGCCGAGCGGGACCTTCACCCGCCAAGGGTTGATGAACTTCAGCGGCATGGAATGCTGGAACGGCGGTTCTGGCGCGCCAATCTGGGCCGGATGGTGCTGTTCGATTGGCTGGAAAGTGCACTCGGGCGTCCATCCGAATTGCAGAGAGACGCGGTCCTCCGGCACGCGCACGCTGACGTCCCATGGCAAGGGGATGACGTAACCCAGCGCAAAGGCGTCGGTCACCGGCAGGCATGCCTTGACCGTCAGCCCGGGCATCCCTTGCGCATCGGGCACGCCCATCTCACGGTCCAGCCGCCTGAACCAATCGGGAGCGAAGCGAATGGCGCGCTCTGGCTGGGGGATCCGCCCTTCCAGGTCAGGATCGCAGAGGAATTCGATCAAGCCATCGTCCATTGTCGCATCTCCCAGTCGGGCCGATGTGCGCTATGCCACGCCGAAGGTCCAGCCCTCGGTGCGGGCGATCTCGGGGGTTAGCCCGGCTGGCAACCACATAGCCGGATCGTGCGCCGCCACGCGCAGCCATGCGGCGGTGAGGAGGGCGTCGGAGGCGTGATCGTCGATCGCGCCGTCGCCGGCCACCGGAGGACTGCCGAGATTGGCGAGGGCAGCGTTTAGCTCCGCAAAGTCGCGCATCTTGCTGCGCGAGGCCGTGCGCCCGGCGGCGATGGCGGCGATGGTGGTGTAGATCTCCACCACGACCGACCCTTCGCCGGGCAGGGGATCGATCGGCCAGACCGGCACCCTGCCGCCCAGCCGGTGGAGAACGCGCATCCCTGTCAGGCTGGACTTGCCGACCTGTGCCGCGCCCACGAGGTTGAAGTTCGAATAGGGCTTGCAGCCGATCGCTTCCTGCGCCCGTTCGGTAACGCGAAACCGGCCCCGGCCTCCTGTCTGCCCCTCGGGAGCGAACCGTGCGCCCTCGCGCGCGCCGTGACGGCGGAAATACGCCGATGCCTGGGGGTGGTCGACGAACCCTCCGGCGCAAAGATGATCGTCCTCTGCGCACATTTCGTCGACCAGCGACCAAAGCGCACGCGCGTCGGGCGGACTCTGGTCCCAGTCGGGGAAGTAGGCGCCGCGATCCGCGAACGGCAGCGCGATGCCGAGATCGAGGCCGACGAGGGAATTTGCGGGCAGGCCATCCGTTAGCACCTCCAGTATCTCCGCGCGCGACCAGCCCCGTTGGCGCCGCACCAGCACCGGCGGGCCGCCGGCGGCATCGGCCACGGCCATGGCAATCGCCTTGTGCCGCGCTCCTCGCGCCCCGGACCAGTCGATGGCGATGAAATGCGCGAAGTCGCGCACGCTCATCCCCGTTCCCCGCGCAGGCGGTTCCAGTAGTCCAGCCGCTCGCGCACCTTGCGCTCGAACCCGCGGTCGACCGGCTGGTAGAAATCCTGCGGCTGCATCTCTTGCGGCCAGTAATTGTCGCCGGAAAAGCCCTCGTCCGCATCGTGGTCGTAGCTGTAGCCCGCGCCGTAACCGACCTGCTTCATCAGCTTGGTCGGGGCGTTGACGATGTTCATCGGCGGCATCAGGCTGCCGGTTTCGCGCGCGCTTTTCCACGCCGCCTTCTGCGCCTTGTAGACAGCGTTCGATTTGGGCGCGGTGGCGAGGTAGACACAGGCCTGCGCCAATGCCAGTTCACCCTCGGGGCTGCCCAGGAACTGGTAGGCGTCCTTTGCCGCCACGCACTGGGTCAGTGCGCCGGGATCGGCCATGCCGATATCCTCCACCGCCATGCGGATCAGCCGCCGGGCAAGGAACAGCGGCTCCTCCCCCGCGGTCAGCATCCGCGCGAGGTAATACAGCGCGGCCTGCGGATCCGATCCGCGCACCGATTTGTGCAGCGCGGAGATGAGGTTGTAATGCCCCTCGCGGTCCTTGTCGTAAACGGCAACTCGGCGCTGGAGGAACTGCCCGAGCGCGGCGGGATCGAGCGGTTTTGCGATCTTTGCGGCATACAGCGTTTCCGCCTGGTTGAGCAGGAACCGCCCGTCGCCATCGGCACTGGCGATCAGCGCCTCGCGCGCGGCAGGGGTGAGGGGGAGGGCGCCTTCCAGCGCCTCTGCCCGGTCCAGCAGGCGGCCCAGTGCCGCCGCGTCCAGTCGGTGGAGGATCAGCACCTGCGCCCGGCTGAGCAGCGCGGCGTTGAGTTCGAAGCTGGGGTTTTCCGTCGTGGCGCCAACCAGCGTCACGGTGCCCCGTTCGACGAAAGGCAGGAAGCCGTCCTGCTGGGCGCGATTGAAGCGGTGGATCTCGTCCACGAACAGCAGAGTGCGCTGCCCTGCCTTCTTTGCGGTATCGGCGGCAGCAAAGGCCTTCTTGAGGTCGGCCACGCCGCTGAACACCGCGCTCACCGCCTCGTATCGCATGTCCACCGCGTCGGCCAGCAGGCGGGCGATGCTGGTTTTGCCGGTTCCGGGCGGCCCCCACAGGACCAGGCTGGACAGCCGCCCCGCCGCCACCATGCGCCCGATTGCGCCTTCCGGCCCGGTGATATGTTCCTGCCCGATGACTTCGGCCAGGTTGCGGGGACGCAGGCGATCGGCGAGCGGAGCATCCTCGCCGGGCTCGTCATGTGGGCGCGGTGCCGGTGTATCGTCGGGAAAAAGATCATCCATCGCCCCCCAACGTAGGGACGCGAAAAAAGTTTGCGCCGATCTTGCGAAGATAGGTCTAAGATATATCTTAAGGTTGGGACTTGCTTAGGAACGTATCATGACCGACGATAACAAGAATGCTGGCAGACAGCCGCCGACTCCACCAACTCCGCCAACCCCGCCGACTCCGCCCAAGCAACCGGAGAATTGGCGCGATCATGCGGACCACCAGGATCACGACGCCCACTATGACGACTACCCGGCAGGCAGCAGCTTCCGCGTCGATGTCGACATCGAAGGGGACGATGACGACCGTGGCCCGGACAGCTTCTTCGGCCGCGACGGACCTTTCGGCCCGAATGGCCCGTTCGGCGAAGGTGGCGTGTTCGGAGAGCGTGGCGTGTTCGGCCCCGATGGCCCCTTTGGTCCGCAGGGCGTGTTCGGTCCGGGCGGCGTGTTCGCCAAGAAATCGCGCCATCGCGGCGGCCCCCGACCCGGCAATCGCCCCGGTAACCGCTCCGGCAACGTGCATGAACGCGCTGCCGAAATGCACGGCATGGGCCATCGCCGGCGGCGCCGCCTGTTCGGGCCGGGAGAGCTGCGCCTGCTGCTGCTTGCCATGCTCGCCGAACAGCCGCGTCATGGCTACGAACTCATCAAGGCGATCGAGGAGATGACCGAAGGCGCCTACGCCCCGTCGCCCGGCGTGATCTATCCCACCTTGCAGATGCTCAACGACGAAGGCGCCATCGCCGAACGGCAGAGCGACGACGCCAAGAAGCTGTATCAGGCGACTGCGGCAGGGGTGTCGGAGCTGGAGGATCGCAAAGGCGAGATCGCCCAGCTGTGGGCGCGCCTTGGCCGCAAGACCGAACGGTCGCGTCCGATGGATCAGCCCGAACTGTTCCGCGCGCTCGGCAACCTCGCGTCCGTCGTCGCCAACAAGGCCAGGCGCGGCCGGCTCGAACTCGACAAGGACCAGGTCGTGGACCTTATCGATCAGTTGGCGCGCAAGATCGAACGGCTGTGAAGAGGGCCTGACCCCCCTGTAATCGGGCGCGGCCTTGCGCCGCGCCCGATCCGTGATAGCATTGCTGGCGGGGTCGCATCCCCTGGCAGGAGTGCCTCATGACCGAACCCTTGCGTGAACCCGCGCCCTGGCACCTGTGGCCCGTGGGCTTGCTGGCCCTGCTGTTCACGGCATTCGGCGGTTACGATTATGTCATGTCGCAACTGGGTGACCGGGACTACATGGCCGCCGTGACGGGCGGGATGGGGGTCGATGTGGACGTGGCGGTCGCCTACTTCGCCGGTTTCCCGCTGTGGCTGGATTTCGCCTGGGCGATCGGCGTCTGGGGCGCGGTCGCCGGTTCGATCCTGCTGCTGCGGCGGCGGCGCTGGGCAGTTCCCGCCTTTGCCGTGTCGCTCGTCGCGTTCGTGGTCACCAACAGCTACGGCATTGCCAACCCCCTGCCCGGCATGCAGATCAACGCCATGACCCTCGGCCCGGTACTGGCGGTGTTCGTGGTTTTGCTGCTGCTGACACTCTACGCCCGGGCGATGGCCAGGCGCGGCGTGCTGGGACCGATGGCCTAGCCCTGGGGGCCGGTGCCGCCGCGTTCCGCAATCAGCCGCAGGTAGGTGTCGGCGACGACCTTGTTGATCGCGTCCCACGCAAAGTCGCGGCTGCGCAATTCGCCCGCACGGCCATGTGCCTCGCGCAGAGCAGGGTCGCGGATGTAGGCTTCCACCGCGTCGGCAAAGGCGTCGGTGTCGCCGGGCGTTATCAACCGTCCGGTCACCCCGTCACTGACGAGGCTGGTGCTTCCCGTGGCGCGCGCGGCCACCACAGGCAGGCCGCTGGCCATGGCTTCGAGGGTGACGTTACCGAATGTTTCCGTGATGCTGGGGTTGAGCAGCATGTCCATGCTGGCCACCGCGCGGGCCAGATCGGCGCCGCCCTGAAAGCCCACGAAGACCGCCTCGGGGCATTTTTCGGCAAAGACATCGCGAGCCGGGCCTTCGCCTACCACCAGCACTTTGTGCGCAACCCCGCGGCTTTGCAGCGTGGCGATCGTCTCGGTGAACACGTCGATGCCCTTTTCCAGCACCAGCCGCCCGAGGAAGCCCACCGCCACCTCGTTGTCGGCAATGCCGTTGTTCCTGCGCCAGGCCATGTCACGGCGCGCAGGATCGAAGATGGTGCGATCCACGCCGCGCGCCCAGATCCCAATATCCTCATGCATGCCCTGTTCGCGCAGGACCTCGGCCATGCTTTCGCTGGGTGCGACGAGAGCGTCGGTGCGGCGGTAGAAACGGCGCATGATGGCAACGGCGAGCGGTTCGGCAACGGCCAGGCCGTAATATCGCGGGTAGGTCTCGAACCGGGTATGCACGCTGGTGAGGATCGGCATCCCGCGCTTGCGCGCCCAGCTGACCGCCGCGTGACCGGTGAAATCGGGCGAGGAGACGTGGACCACGTTGGGGCGGAATTGCGCCAGATCGCGGCGTACCGCGGCATCGAAGCCCAGCGGCAGGCGATATTCCGCGCGTCCGGGAATGCGCATACTGGGTACGCCGACCAGATCGCCCGCCGGCTCGAAGGCCGGTTCCGCAACGGTCGGGGCATAGACCCGCACCTTTGCACCCTGCCGCAACATGTAGTCGACAAGCCGGTTCAGCGCCTGGTTGGCGCCATCGCGGACGTAGTTGTAATTGCCGCTGAACAGGGCAACGCGAAGGTCGGCGGGGCTCATTGTGCAGCGCCTTAGGCGAGGCTCGCGGCAAAGGCGAGAGGCTTGCGCCGGTGGTATCGGCACACAGTCGCCGGTCGCGCCTGCCGCAGGGCGACGGGGGACGGCGGCAACCCGCGCTGGCGGGTTGCCGCTGCCTGGTCTTAGGTTCAGCCGTTCTGTGCCGAACGCTTGGCGCGCTTGCGCTCGTGCGGATCGAGGATGGCCTTGCGCAGGCGAATGGACTGCGGAGTGACCTCCACGATCTCGTCATCGCCGATGTAGGCGATGGCCTGTTCCAGCGTCATCTTGCGCGGCGGGGTCAGGCGGATGCCTTCATCCTTGCCGCTGGCGCGGAAGTTGGTGAGCTGCTTGCTCTTCAGCGGGTTCACCTCGAGATCGTCGGGCTTGGCGTTCTCGCCGATGATCATGCCTTCGTAGAGCTTGGTGCCGGGGCCGACGAACAACACGCCGCGCTCTTCCAGCATGTTGAGCGCATAGGCCTGCGCCTCGCCCACTTCCATGCTGATGAGCACGCCGTTCTGCCGGCCCGCGATCGGGCCCTTGTGCGGGCCGTAGCTGTCGAACAGGCGGTTCATGATGCCGGTGCCGCGGGTGTCGGACAGGAATTCGCCGTGATAGCCGATCAGGCCACGGCTGGGCGCGGTAAAGGTCAGGCGGGTCTTGCCGCCGCCGGAGGGGCGCATGTCGGTCATCTCGGCCTTGCGCTGCGCCATCTTCTCCACGACGGTGCCGGAAAATTCCTCGTCCACGTCGACCACGACGGTCTCGTAGGGTTCCATGCGCTTGCCGTTTTCCTCGCGGTAGAGGACGCGCGGACGGCTGATGGACAGCTCGAAGCCCTCGCGGCGCATGGTCTCGATCAGCACGCCCAGCTGCAGTTCGCCGCGCCCGGCGACCTCGAAGGCATCCTTGCCGGCGGCCTCGGTGATGCGGATGGCGACGTTGCCCTCCGCCTCGCGCTCCAGCCGGTCGCGGATGACACGGCTCTGCACCTTGTCGCCTTCGCGGCCCGCATAGGGGCTGTCGTTGACGGCAAAGGTCATCGAGAGGGTCGGCGGATCGATTTCCTGCGCGTGGATCGGCACGGTCACGTGCGGGGCGCACAGGGTGTTCGACACGGTCGCCTCGGTCAGGCCGGCGATGGCGACGATGTCACCCGCCTTGGCGTGCAGCACGGGCTCGCGATCCAGGCCGTTGTAGGCGAAGACCTTCGTGGCGCGGCCGGCTTCCACCAGCTTGCCAGTAACGTCGAGCGCCTTGATCGGCATGCCGACTTCCAGCCGACCGCTTTCGATGCGACCGGTCAGGATGCGGCCCAGGAACGCGTCACGATCGAGCAGCGTGGCAAGCATGGCGAAGTCGCCGTCCTCGTCGAGGTCGGGGGCGGGGACGTGCTTGACGATCAGTTCGAACATCGGCGTCAGGTCGCCCTCGCGCGCGTCGATGTCCTCGCTGGCATAGCCCGAGCGGCCCGAGGCGTAGAGGACGGGAAAGTCGAGCTGGTCGTCGTTGGCATCCAGGTTGACGAACAGGTCGAACACCTCGTCCAGCACTTCCGACGCGCGGGCATCGTTGCGATCGATCTTGTTGACCACCACGATCGGCTGGAGGCCGAGGCCGAGCGCCTTGCCGGTGACGAACTTGGTCTGCGGCATCGGCCCTTCGGCGGCATCCACCAGCAGGATGACCCCGTCCACCATCGACAGGATACGCTCCACCTCGGCGCCGAAATCGGCGTGGCCGGGGGTATCGACGATGTTGATGCGGTAATTCTGTCCGCCGCCCTTGGGCGCCCACTCAATGCTGGTCGGCTTGGCGAGGATGGTGATCCCGCGCTCCTTTTCCAGATCGCCGGAATCCATCGCGCGCTCTTCCACGCGCTCGTTTTCGCGGAAGGTGCCGGACTGGCGGAAGAGCTGGTCGACGAGCGTGGTCTTGCCATGGTCGACGTGGGCGATGATCGCCACGTTACGAAGGGGGGCGGACATGATCTGTATTCCTGCAAAGAGCCATGAAAAGGCAATAGGTCGCGGCCGGCGCGCATCATGCTGCACCTGCGAATTGGCGCGCCCCTAGCCCAGAGAAGCGTTTTGAGCAAGCGGGAGGGTGGCGACCGTGCCAGCGTGCCTTCCCTATAGGGCAGGACTCTGCCTGTTGCGCGAATGCTACACCACCCGGGCCTTTGCCCGCCTTGTCCAAGGCTGATTGTGCAAGGCGTTGCGCGCTAGTAATGCAGCAGGCCTGAAAGGCCACTCTGGCCACTTCCCCGATCGCCAACGACAGCGGCGGGGTCGACCGGAGGGGGAGAGATGGAGATTTCAATGAAGACTGTTGTTGCCGGTTCCGCCGGTCTTTCGCGCACGTTCCTGTGCGGTGTGGCTGCCGCCGCGCTGCTCGCGCCTGCCGCCGCCTTCGCCCAGAGCGAGGCTGAAACCGGTCAGGACATGTATCCCCAGGAAGACGGCGAGGAACTGGACACCGGCAACCAGATCATCGTCACCGCGACCAAGCGCGAACAGACGCTGCAGGAAATTCCAGTCGCCGTGTCCGTGACCGGTGCCGAGGTGCTGGAGCGTGACCAGATCCGCGACATCCGCGACCTGCAGACCGTGGTGCCCTCGCTCAGCGTGGGGCAGCGCCAGTCTTCCGCCAACACCGGGTTCTTCATCCGCGGCTTCGGCAACGGCGCCAACAACGCCGGTATCGAGCCTTCGGTCGGCGTGTTCATCGACGGCGTCTATCGCAGCCGCACCGCATCCTCCATCTCCGACCTGCCCAACGTCACCCGTATCGAGGTGCTGCGCGGCCCGCAGTCCACCCTGTTCGGCAAGAACGCCTCGGCGGGCGTCATCTCCGTCGTGACCGAAGAACCGCAGTTCGACTTCGGCGGTTCGGCCGAGCTGACCTACGGCAACTACGATGCCCTTATCGGCCGCGTCTACATGACCGGTCCGCTGGCCGACAGCGTGGCGGTGAGCGTCGCCGCCGGCATCAACCAGCGCGACGGGTTCTTCGAGGACCTGGGCACCGGCAACGCCTCCAACGATCGCGATCGCTGGTTCGTGCGCGGGCAGGCGCTGATCGACAACGGCAGCGACTGGACCTTGCGCGTCATCGCCGATTACGACAGCATCGACGAAGTCTGCTGCGGCGTCGTGAACGTCCAGAACGGCCCCTCCACCGCGGTCATCCGCGCGCTGGGCGGCAACGTGACCGATCCCAACGATCCGTTCGCGGACGTGATCTACAGCAACTTCGATTCCGTCAACGACATCGAGAACCACGGTATCTCCGCCCAGTTCGACTGGGACGTCAGCGACGATTTCACCTTCACCTCCATCACCGCCAGCCGCACGACGGAATCGGTGACGGTGCAGGATTCGGACTTCTCCAGCGCGGACCTGATCTATCCCAACTCGCAGGACCTGCGGATCGATACCTTCACCCAGGAATTCCGCATCACGGGTTCGCTGTTCGACCGGCTCGACGTGCTGCTGGGCGCGTTCTACCTGAACGAGGATGTCGAGCAATCGAACCAGCTGCTCTACGGCGCGGACTTCCGCAACTACGCCAACCTGCTGGTGGCCGGCCTTTCGGGCAACGCCTTTTCGGTCTTCGCCTCGCCGATCACGCCGGGGGCGGTGCCGCTGGAGGGCGTGTTCAGTCAGGCCTTCGGGACCAATCTCAACGGCACCTTCTTCAACCAGGGGCAGGGCTTCACCGAAGCCTACACGCTGGATTCCGAGAGCTATTCGCTGTTCGGTCAGCTCGATTTCGAGATCTTCGACGGTCTGGTGCTGACGCTGGGTGGCAACTACACCGACGACAGCAAGGTCTTCACGCAGAGCGCAGTGTCGACGGACGGGTTCTCGGCCATCAATTTCGATGCGCCGCAGCTTGCCCCGTTCCGCGGGCAGGTGCTGGGCCAGGGCTTCGTGTCACAGGCAGTGGGCACCCGCCTTAACCTCGGTCGTGGCGCTACCGCGGCGGAAGTCGCGGCCTTTGCCGGTTCCAGCCCGACCAACTTCCAGGTGTTCCAGGCGATCCAGTTGCAGGCCGGGCAGTTTGCCGCGGCGAACGTCAACAACCCGCAGGCCAATCCGCTCAACCCGCTACGCGCGCTGCAATTCCTGCCGCCCTTCGTGAACGTGCCCAACGCCGTGGAGGACGGCCGCACGGACGACGACAATTTCAGCTACACCGCGCGCCTGGCTTATGACGTGTCGCCGGACATCAACGTCTATGCAAGCTACGCCACGGGCTTCAAGGCCAGCTCGATCAACCTGTCGCGCGATGCCCGCCCCACCGCGGCCGACCGCCAGTCGCTGATTTCACAGGGCCTGGGCGTTCCCAACCTCTCCGCCGGTTCGCGTTTCGCCGGGCCGGAGGAATCGACGGTCATGGAACTCGGCATCAAGACCAACTTCGACTGGGCGTCGATCAACCTCACGCTGTTCGACCAGGAGATCGAGGGCTTCCAGTCCAACATCTTCACCGGCTCGGGCTTCGTGCTGGCGAACGCCGGCAAGCAGAGCACGCGCGGTGTCGAACTGGAAACGCTGTTCTATCCGGTCGAAGACTTCACCATCAACTTCGCCACGACCTATCTCGACCCCGTCTATGACAGCTTCACGCAGTCGGCGGTGGGCGACATTTCCGGCCTGACGCCCGCGGGCATTCCGGAATGGACGGTCATCGTTGGTGCGCAGTACGAGTTCGACCTGCCCGGCGGCCTGCTGGTCCCCCGCGTGAACTACCTGTGGCAGAGCGAGACGCAGCTGGTGGAAGGCCTGCCCGACTTCTTGGTGCGCGCACCGGACGGCACCATCCTCGATGCCACGGCCGCCATTGCCGCCGCGGCGCCGTTCACCCGCGAGACGAACGATCTCACCGCCTCGCTCACCTACGAACTGGACATGGGGCTGTCGATCTCGGTCTGGGGCCGCAACCTGCTCGACGACCGGAGCCTGGGCACCATTTTCCCGAGCCCGGCCCAGCCGCGCAGCATCTCGGCCTATCCCAACGACCCGCGCACCTACGGCATTACCGGCCGTTTCCGCTGGTAAGCATTCCCTGGACGGGATCCGCCACAGGCGGAGGAGAAGGGGGCTTTCGAGCCCCCTTTTTCTTGCGATACCCGCGCGTTGATGTAGCCTTTGCCCGCAACTAGGGGATGGGGGCTGCAGATATGGATCTTCGAATTGGTGAGGTGATTTCGCAATCGTTCGCGATGGTCGGCCGACGGTTTGGACCGTTGTTGGGTCTGTGGGCGGTATATCTTGCCCTTCAGATTGCGATGGCCGTCGTGTTTTTCACCGTAATCGGGGGCAGTTTTGCGCTTGCCGGGGTGATGGGCGACAGTCCGTTCGCGGCAATGGGTGTGGGCGCGATTCTAATGATCGTCCTGTTCTATGTCGCCTACCTATTGCTGTCATTCGCAACGAGTGTATCGTTGACGCACCAGGCATCCCCGCTGCATTCGCCTGCCTTGACCCAATCGTTCGGTGCCGGCCTGCGCAGCATGCTTACCCTGTTTGGGTTGCTGGTGGTTTTCTTCGTTGGTTATTTTGCGGTCACGCTGATCCTGACGCTGTTGGTCGGAGCGCTTTCCCGCGCCGGAGACGCCGCAGCCTTTATCGGCGTGGCCGCCTCTCTTGTGCTGATCCTTTATCTGCTTTGCCGGCTCGCGGTCGTCTTTCCGATCATTGCCGTTGAGGGGGAGCGCAACCCCCTTTCCGCCATCGCACGCTCTTGGCGCCTGACCTCGGGCAATGCCATGCGGATCTTTGTGGCCATGCTGGTCTTCTTCGTCCTTCTGGTGGCGGCGGTAGGCGTCCTGTTCCTGATTTTCGGGGGCTCGTTTGCGGCCATGGCCTCCAACGCGAACGGCCCCGGCGATTTCGGGGCGGTCATGGGAGGCATGGCGATCTTCTTCATCGCCTTTCTGGTCATCTCGGCGCTGGCAGCCATGATCTCGTCCAGCTTCATGGCGTCGCTTCACGCGGGTCTGGCGCCTGCACGCGAGACTATCGCGACGTTCGAATGACCCTCACAGCGCGCGCAGGCTTTGGGCGGGCCGCGCGCGCAGCAGGGGAAGCGAGGCGGCAAGGGCGAAGCCCAGCACCAGCACCAGCCCGCCGCCCAGCACGGCAAATACCTCGCCCCAGTCGGGCAGCCAGTCGAATTCGAACAACCGGACCACGATCAGCCAGGCAAGGCCGCTGCCCAGCACCAGCGCCACGCCCGCCAGCACGGCGGCGAGCAGGCCGAACTCGGCGAATTGCAGCGCGAGCAGCTGGCCCCGGCTGGCGCCCAGCACGCGCAGGACCACGGTGTCATAGGTGCGCGCCGCCCGCGCCGCGGCGATGGCGCCCAGTAGCACGGCAACGCCAGCCAGCACCGCGACCGATGCGGCGGCCAGGATGGCGAGGCTGACCTGGTCCAGGATGGCGCGCGCTTCGGTCAGCAATGGGCCGACCTCGATCACGCTGGCCGAGGGAAAGCCGCGCACCAGATCGCGCAGCAGCCCGCCGGCCTCGGCAGTTTCGGGCAGGTCCACGGTTGCGGCCAGGTTGTGCGGCGTATCGGCAAAGGTGTTCGGGGTGAAGACGTAGACGTTGTTGAAGCCGAGACTTTCCCAGTCGATGCGGCGCAGGCTGGCGACACGCGCGCTTTTCTGCACGCCCAGGACGGACACCGTTATGGCGTCGCCGACGCGGATCCCGGCTGCCTCGGCAAGTTCGGCGTCGACGGACACCAGCGGCGAGCCGGCGTAGTTTGCGGGCCACCATGCGCCCTCGGTCACGGTGTTGCCTGCCGGCAGGGCAGCCGCGTAGGTCAGCCCGCGCTCTCCATCCAGGCCCCAGGCCCCATCGGGCAAGTCCTCGAGATCGGCGACCACGATCTGATCGTCCACCGGTCCGTAGGACTCGATCGACCCGCGCAGGGTCGGCACCGTCTCGATGGCAGCGTCGGGCGTTCGCGCACGGACAAGCTGTTCGAACCGGGCGAGCCCGTCGCGCGGCACGTCAAGCACGAAGTAATCGGGCGCACGATCGGGCACGGTGCGCTGGATGTTGCCATCGAGCGAGCTTCGCACGGCGGCCAGCAGGACGAAAGCTGACAAGCCGAACCCCAGCGCGGTGACCAGCGCGCCGGTATGCGCGCCCGGTCGATGCAGGTTGGCGAGCGCGGCGCGGGCGATGGGGTTGGCCGGGCGGGGCAGGCGCGCGGCGGCGGTGCGGATGCCCTTGCCCACCAGCGCCAGCAGGCCGAGCACGGCGGCAGCTCCGGCCAGGAACCCGCCGGACAGCAGCGGCTGGTCCGAGGCAGCGACTGCCAGCACCACGATCCCGGCAACGCCCAACGCCACCGGCCAGGCCGCTCCGCTCCAGCGACGGCCCAGTGGCGAGACGCGCTCACGCATGAGGGCCATCGCCGGAAAAACCCGCGCGCGTGCCAGCGGCGGCGCGGCGAAGACCAGCGCCACCAGCAGGCCAAAGGCAAACGCGCGCAGCAGCGCCCACGGGGCAAGGGACAGGTCGGTGCTGACGGGAAGCAGCGCGCCCAGCGCACCGGCGAGCAAGGGGGTGACAAGCACGCCCGCGAGCAGCCCCGCCAGCGACCCCGCCAGCGCCGCCGCCCCGATCTCCAGCGTATAGATGCGGGCGATATCGCCCGACGTTGCGCCCAGTATCTTGAGCGTCGCGATCGAATTGCGGCGCGCTTCAAGATAGGAATTCACCCCTCCGCCGATGCCGATCCCGGCGATCACCAGGGCGGCAAGGCCGACCAGCGTTAGGAATTCCCCCATGCGGCCGACAAAGCGCTCCGCACCGGGCGAGGCGACGGCGGCGGTGCGGATGTCGAACGGCTGGCCGGGAAAGGCCGCCTCCAGTGCCTCCGACACCGCGTCCGCGTCGGCATTGCCGGTGAAGGCGACGCGCGTCTTGGTCTGGAACATGGCGCCGGGCAGCGTGAGGCTGGCCTGTTCGGGAAGGGCGTAGGGGACGATGACCGTCTGCCCCAGGGCGAAGCCTTCGGACAGGCGATCGGGCTCCTCGGCGATGATGCCCGCAACGCGCACCGTCTGTGTGCCCAGCGTAAAGCTGTCGCCTACGCCGATGCCGAGCCGTTCCGCCGCGCCCGGCGCAAGCCAGGCCGAGCCGGCCGGTGGCGGGCCCGCCGTCTCGCCGCTTTCGAGCAGCAGCGATCCGTACATCGGGTAATTGGCGTCGACTGCCTTCAGTTCGATCGGCACGGCGGCATCGTCGGTCGCCGCCATGGCCTGCAGGCGATAGCCGCGCGACAGGGTGCCATAACGCGCCAGCCACGTCGCCTCCTCGTCCGTCAGCCCGCGCTGCCACAGCTCTATCTCAAGATCGCCGCCTAAGATCGTCTGGCCCTGACTCGCCAGTTCGTTCTCGATTGCCGTGGTGAGACTGCCGATGGCCGCGAGCGCCCCGACGCCCAGGAACAGGCAGACCAGCAGCAGGCGCAAGCCCCTGAAGCCGCTGGCGAGATCGCGCCGGGCCACCGTCCAGGCGCGCGACCAGCTCATGGTGTGCGACTGTCGCTGGCGATCAGGCCGTCGGCCAGGGTCACCACCCGGTCGCATCGCTCGGCAAGGGCAGGATCGTGGGTTATGATGACCAGCGTTGCGGCCGTTTCCGCGCGCCGGCGGAACAGCACCTCGACCACGCTTTCGCCGGTGGCGGCGTCCAGGTTGCCGGTAGGCTCGTCGGCAAACAACAGCGGGGGCCGCGGCGCGATGGCACGGGCGATGGCGACGCGCTGCTGCTCGCCGCCGGAAAGCTGGGCGGGATAATGCGTGGTGCGGTGGCCCAGGCCAACCGCCTCCAATTCCGCCACGGCGCGCTCCCACGCGCGGTCCGCGCCCGCCAGTTCCATCGGCGTGGCGACGTTTTCGGCAGCGGTCATGGTGGGCAGCAGGTGAAAGGCCTGCAGCACGATGCCGATGCGGCCGCGCCGGGCCATGGCCAGCGCATCCTCTCCCAGCGCGGTGAAATCCTGCCCCGCCACCGTCAACTGGCCGGACGTCGCGCGCTCCAGACCGGAGAGCACCGCCATCAGCGAGCTCTTGCCGCTGCCCGACGGGCCGAGCAGGGCAAGCGTCTCGCCCTGCGCCACGTCGAGATCGATGCCGCGCAGGATCTCCACCGCGGCCTCGCCATCGCCCAGCGTCAGGCGCAGGTCGCGGGCGGAAATGACGGGCGGAAGCGGGGGGGGACTTGTCACTCCGGGCGGATGGCATAGCTAGGCTGAATGGACAAGACATCCCGAAGGCCGTGGACAGGCGGTTTCGCCGCTTTGTCGATGGCAACGCTGCTAGTGGCCTGCGACAGCGAAGCGCCGGCCCCTGCAACCGCCACGCCCACACCGGCGCAGGTCGCTGCCCCGATTGAAGACGAACTGACCGTGATGGGCCCGGCGCGCACCGTGCTGGCCTTCGGAGACAGCCTGTTTGCAGGTTACAACCTGGCCGAGGACGAGGGCTATCCCGAGCGGCTGGAAGGCGTGCTCAGGCGGCGCGGGATCGATGCCACCGTGATCGACGCCGGCGTTTCGGGCGATACCACGGCGGCAGGGCGACAGCGGATCGCCTATGTGCTCGACAACCTCGATGCCATGCCCGACCTTGCCATCGTGGAACTGGGCGGCAACGATCTGCTGCGCGGCATCCAGCCTTCGCAAACGCGGGAGAACCTGACCGCAATCCTGGACGAGCTCAAATCGCGCGGGGTGCCGGTGATGCTGATGGGGATGCGCGCGCCGCCCAATTACGGCCCGCAATACCAGGCCGATTTCGACGCCCTTTATCCTGCGCTTGCCGCGCAGTACGACGCGGCGCTGGTGCCGTTCTTCATGGCGCCCCTGCTGGACAATGCCGCGCTGGTGCAGGACGATCGCATCCACCCGACGGCGCAAGGGGTGGAGGCGATGGTGGCAGCAACTGTCGACACCGTGATCGAGGCGCTGCCGAAGGACTAGAGCCGTTCGGCGCGACCTTCCGCTACGCGCCAGATCGCCGCTTCGCCGACAATGTCCTCGAACGGGGCGATCTCGGTGCCGGTCAGCCAGACCTGGGTGCCGCTGTCGCGCAACCGTGCGAACAGCGCCTCGCGCCGCACCGGGTCAAGATGCGCGGCCACCTCGTCCAGCAGCAGCAGGCTCGGCCGGCCGCGCGCGGCCAGCGCGGCGTGGGCCAGGGTAATGGCGATCAGCATGGCCTTTTGCTCGCCGGTCGAGCACTCTGCGGCCGGCATGGCCTTGCCTTCCATCGTCACCAGCAGATCGTCGCGATGCGGACCCATCAGCGTGCGCTGCGCCGCGCGGTCACGGCGGCGATTGGCGGCAAGCTGGGTGCGCAGGTCGCCCTCTGTGCGGGCGCCGGAGGTGGCCAGCGCAAGGGCGGGGCGAGCGAAGGGCTCGGTCGGCAGCGCGGCCAGTTCGGCTACCAGCGCGTCCACCAGGCGTCCGCGTCCCTCTGCCAGCGCGCCGCCGGCGGCGGCCAGTTGCGCGTCGATGGAATCGAGCCAGGCGGGATCGGGTTCACGCTCGTCAGACAGCAGGCGGTTGCGTTCGCGCAAGGCCGCCTCGTAACGCGCGGCGGGGCGGGCATGGACGGGGTCCAGCGCCACGGCGAGCCGATCCACATAGCGCCTGCGCGCCCCGGCACTGTCTGCGAACAAACGATCCATCGCCGGGGTCAGCCAGCCCATGGCAAGCCATTCGCCAAGGCTGACCGCGCTCGTTTCCGCACCGTTGACCTGCACGATGCGGCGGCTGCCGCGCAGGGCGGTGCCAAGTTGCACCGGCTGGCCCCCGTCGCGCGTCAGGAGGCGGGCGCCCACGCCAAAGCCCTGTGCATCGTCAGCGCCCGGCGCGTGCTTGCCCGCCATGTCTGCCAAACCTGCGCGCCGCAGCCCGCGACCCGGCGCGAACAGAGATAGCGCCTCCAGCACGTTGGTCTTGCCCGCGCCGTTCTCTCCCACCAGCAGGTTGATCTGGCGCGTATCGTCGAGCCGGGTGTCGACGTGATTACGAAAGGTCGCGAGGGAGATGCGGTCGAGCGCCATGGGACTCATGCCATCTAGGCGAGCACGGTTTGGCTCGCCACTCCAATCGCTGTTCCAAAAGTTGGTGAAAATTGCCAATCTGCGGGAATGACCTCATCGCAATCTGTCGCTGCGATGAACGAGAATGGCAGAAATCCGTCAGTTCCGCGGTTTGGCACGCCGGCTGCAACACTGTTTGCGTGGGAAGCAAGAACGCAATCGCCCACTGACACAGGGAAAAATGACATGACCAACACCAACGATTTCGCCGCCAAGATCTTCGCCGCCGTGGGCGCGCTTGCCATGACGATGACGCTAATCGTCTCGAGCTTCGCCAACCCCCATGCAACCACCGTCGTCGGTCTGCTGGCATGAGCGACGTTCGCTCCGTCGATCGCCGCGCCCCCACCGGGTTCCGCCTCGATACGCTGAACAGCAAGGTGGGCGGCGTGTGCGGCGGCATCGCCAATCGCTTCGATGTCGACCCGCTGATCGTCCGTCTCGCTTTCGTGATTGCCGCCTTTGCCAGCCTTGGCACC
Source organism: Aurantiacibacter arachoides (assembly GCF_009827335.1). GTDB lineage: Bacteria > Pseudomonadota > Alphaproteobacteria > Sphingomonadales > Sphingomonadaceae > Alteraurantiacibacter > Alteraurantiacibacter arachoides. Next base: position 559,764 of record NZ_WTYH01000001.1, read on the forward strand.
GCGGTCATCGTCTACCTCGCGATCTGGCTGCTGGCCCAATAGGCCGGCAGCCATCGCGGCCCCGATAAAACCCGAGCTCTCCGGTTTGCGATACGGCGGCAGTTTGCGTCGGCCACAAACATCGCTATGCGCAGGCGCCACGCGCCCGTAGTTCAACTGGATAGAGCACGAGCCTTCTAAGCTTGGAGTTGCAGGTTCGAGTCCTGCCGGGCGCGCCATTCCCTGCAGGGGCAGGGTCAGATCCCACCTTGCGCAAACCATTGCCCGCTTGTGGTCCCGGCTTGTGCGCGGGCCCGCGCTCCCGCGCCTTGCCAGTCGGTGCACTGTCGGACGACTTTACACCTGCCCGCTGCCTTAACCTTTTGCCAACCATCGTGTCCCGCACAAATCTGCGGGCAGGCTGAACTGGCACGCGACGTGCAATGTATGGGGCGTACCCAATCTTCGTACGAGGCGGGATCTCTCCCGGGTCCCCACCTAGTCTCCAGGTCCCGCCTCCCCGAAGACCCTTCCGCCACTTCGTCAGCGTCGCCCGGCCCAGGGCTCGTCGGTGCGTGTCACGCGCATCTCGTCCGGGAAGGGGCGGCACAGCAGGTGGGCTGTGTCGGGTGCGCCGTCCAGCCAGTCGGCCCAGTCGTTCTTGCGCAGGATCACCGGCATACGGTCGTGGACACCTTGAACGTACTGGCAGGCCTCGGTCATCACCATGGTATAGGCCGGGCCCCATTCCGCCGTCGGACGCCATAGCCCAGCGACGGCGAACAAGGTCCCGTCTCCCCCGTCATCCGGCATGGAAAACCAGGTGCGGGTCTTGGCCCCTTTCGGGCCCTCGGCCTCGGCAAAGGCGGAGACCGGGATCAGGCAGCGCCGATCGCGAAAGCTGGGTGCCCAGAACCCGCTGGCGAGCTTGTCTGCCCGCGCATTGTTGACCGGCTTCGGCTTCAGCGGCTGGCCTTTTGCACCTTTCATCTGCAGCGGAAAGCCCCAGACCATCTGTTGCAGCGCGCCATCCGCCAGCACCAGGCCGGGATAACCGGGATAGATCATTTCCGGCGCGTTGCCCGCTGGCGCGACGGACAGGTCCTGCACGATGGCGTCGAAGAAATGCGCCACCTCGTCCTGCGACCGTGTCATGCGATAGAGGTTGCACATGGCCCCGGCCTCCTATTCGCCCGAAACGTAGCCCGCCTCGGCCGCGGGGACGGGCGGGGCGATCATTCCGCCGGCCATGGGCCAGATCTCGTCGCCGGTGACTACGCCAAGGCTCATCGGCAACAGGCTGGAGACGAAGGCATGGATCTCGTTCGGCGCGCTGCCGCCGGCATATTCGGTCACATAGACGTTCATGGCGGTGTCTGCCGCTGGATCCCAGGTCACGACCTCGCAGGTATCGGTCAGCAGCGTCGGCTCACCGTCGATGCCGAACGCATCGAACGACACGCGAAAATGCTTGCCGAGCGGTATCGCGCCGGGCTCGATCGGACCGTTCAGGACATAGGCGTCGAAACTGCCGTCTTCGCGCGGGGGGAGTACGATGGTGGAAAATACGACCGTCGATCCCTGCGCGCCGTCGCCCACGCAAAAGCCGGTGTTGCCGGCTGCGATGACCGCGCGCGGGGCAAACAGCCGTGCCTGCGCCATGGCCGAAGCGCGCCCGTCCAGCAGCGGGGCGTCTGCCAGGGTGTGGATGACTTCACCCGTGATTTCGCCGCCGGCAATCTCGTATTCGGCCAGCGCCACGAACGGGGCGTCCTCGGCCTCGCCGCGGCGTCCCACGATGACCGTATCCCACACGCCCAGCGCCTCGCCCGGCATGGCGATTGCGCCCATGTAACCGGCCGTGACCGCGTTTTCGGTCATCCCGGCATATTGTTGCTGGGCAATGGCGGTGGCGTTCTGCACGTCCACCATCAAGCGGCCGGTCTCCTCCGCAGCGCGTGCTGCCTCGGACCGACCGGCGATATCGAGCGTGTCCTGTGCCAGCACAGGCAATGCGGGAGTGGCAAGCGCCAACGCGGCAGCGGCGGCAAGCAATCGGTACATCGACATTCCCTCGACTTGGGAGGCGAGGGCCGGGCGGGTCAATCCGCCTTGGCGACCTGCTTTTCATCGAGCAGCTGTTGCAGCTCGCCGGCCTCGAACATTTCCATCATGATATCGCTTCCGCCGATGAACTCGCCCTTGACGTAGAGCTGCGGGATGGTCGGCCATTCGGAAAACGACTTGATGCCCTGGCGGATTTCCATGTCCTGCAACACGTCCACGCTTTCGAACGCGACGTTGCAGTGATCGAGGATGGAGATGGCCCGGTTGGAAAAGCCGCACTGCGGAAACAGCGGCGTGCCCTTCATGAACAGGACGACGTCCGCCCCGTTGACGATCTTGCTGATCCGCTCGTTCGCTTCGCTCATCGCACTCACCCGTAATGGAATTTCGTCTGGCGGGTCAGTTGGGGACGGCGGTGTGCAGTTGCAAGGCGTGCAGCTCGCCGCCCATCCGCCCGCCGAGCGCGGCAAAGACCATCTTGTGCTGCGCCACACGGCTCTTGCCGGCAAACTGCGCCGAGGTGACGCGGGCGAGCCAATGGTCGTTGTCGTCCACCAGCGCCTCGATCACGACGTCGGCATCGGGGATGGCGGCCTTGATCAGGGCCTCGATCTCGGCGGCGGGCATGGGCATCAGCAATATCCTCGGGGCATGGCGGGGCTCAGCTCTGGCTCATGAACTGGCGCCGGGCCTCGACCATCTTTTCCTCGACCTTGGCACGCACCGTGGCCTCGTCGATGTCGCAGCCGGCCTGCGTCAGGTCGCCCAGCAGCTTGCGGATCACGTCCTCGTCACCCGCTTCCTCGAAATCGGCCTGCACGACTGCCTTCTTGTAAGCGTCGGTTTCCTCGGGCGTGAGGTCCATCTGCTCCGCCGCCCATTCGCCCAGCAGGCGGTTGCGCCGCGCGGCGACCTTGAAGGCGGTGTCCTGGTCCATCGCGAACTTGGCTTCCTCACCTTTCTGGCGATCCTTGAAGTCGGTCATAAGTCTTGGCTCCTACCTCCCTTCCCGCTCACCGCGAGCGTGTTGAAGGGTCGTGCTAATTCGTGGCGCCGTGCTTGGACAAAAAGCGACGCTTCGACAAGGCCAGCTTGCGCGGTTTTGTGTCTAGCCCGCAATACCCGTGCCGCGCACCACCCACGGCTGGTATCGGGCCTGGTCGGCTTCGAACCGAGCGATGCTGTCGGTGGAGGCCAATGTCAGGCCGATCTCGTCCAGGCCTTCGACCAGGCAATGCTTGCGGAACGGGTCGATTTCGAAGGCAAACCGATCCTGGAACGGGGTGGTCACCATCTGGCTTTCCAGATCGATGGCAATGGGTTGGCTCACGGCGACCTCCAGCAGCCGGTTGACCGCCTCGGCCGGCAGGGCGACGGTCAGGATGCCGTTCTTGAAGGCGTTGCCGGCGAAGATATCGGAAAAGCTTGGCGCGATCACCGCACGGATGCCAAGGTCGAGCAGGGCCCAGGCCGCGTGTTCCCGGCTGGAGCCGCAACCGAAGTTGTCGCCGGCGATGAGGATGGGCGCGTCGGCGAATTCCGGGGAATCGAAGACGTTGCCGGGATCGGCGGTGCGCACCGCCTCGAACGCGCCGCGCCCCAACCTCTCGCGGCTGACGGTTTTCAGCCAGCGCGCCGGGATGATCAGATCGGTGTCGATGTTCTTGCGGCCGAACGGGATGGCCCGGCCCTCGACGCTGACCATCCGTTCAGCCATCAGTCGGTCTCCGGCATCTCGCCGCTGGGGATCGGGCCGGGCTGCACCGGTTCGTGCTTCTTCTTGCGGTTGTTCACATAGAGCAGCGCCGCGGCAACCGCCGCCGATCCGATAGCCGCGCCGATGGCGGCCTTGCCTTTGAATTTTTCGGTCATGCCCGTTCAATGCGCGGGGCTGGCCGGCGTTTCAAGATATTCACGCAATCGCGTCCAATGCATTTCCTTTTCGCCAAGCGCCATGGCGGCATAGGCGGGGCTGGAGGAGGGGAGGGCAATCTGCTCCACAGGCACTCCTGTCAGCAGGCTGCGCCCGATCCTTTCCGCCGTGCGCCCGTTGAAAGCCACGGCGCGCAGGTGCGGCAACCGGGCCACCAGTTCGCCCAGCGCGTTGTGGTCGGCATCGCGGATCGCGGAATCGAGTGAGCCTTCGCGCCGGGCAGAGGCGACCACGTCCCACAGGGCCACGCCATGCCCGCGCAGGGCGGCAAGGCGCGCGTCGTAGGCGATCGCCGTCAGGTCCACCCTGATGGCAAGGCCGACGAGGTGCCAGAAGCGGTTCTGCGGGTGAGCATAGTATTGCTGCCGGGCCAGCGAACGCTCGCCCGGCAGGCTGCCGAGAATGAGCAGGCGCGCATCGGGCGCGGCGGCGGGCGGGAAACTGGCCTTGCGCAAGATCTAGTGCGCTGCCTCGGGAACGGCTGGCAGCTTGCTTACGTCGTCAGGCTCGTGCTGGATAACCACGGTCGCGCCGTAAGCCGCGGCCATGGCTTTGAAGCGGTCAAGGGAAGCCAGCGAATCGGCGCGGTCGTCGTTGAAGGTGGGCACGCGATCATGCTCGTAATTGCTGGTGTAGTGGGCGGTATCGCCCGTCAGCATCACGGGGCCAGCGTCGGCGAGGCGTACCAGCAGCGCGTGGTGGCCGCCGGTGTGGCCCGGCATGGCCAACAACTTGACGGTGCCGTCGCCGAACAGGTCGAGGTCGCCGCCCGCTTGCCGGACCGGGCTTCCCCCGTCGAGCCAGGGCACGAACAGGTCGCGATTCACCCATGGCGATCCGCCTTCGATCACCGCCCAATCGGCGCTCCCGATGACCAGCGTTGCCTGCGGAAATTCGCGGGCCTGGCCGACGTGATCGTAGTGGTAATGGCTGATACCGACATAATCGACATCCGCCGGGGTAACGCCAATCTGCGCCAGCTGATCCACCAGCGCCGCGCCCATCGAGAACCCGCCATCCGGGTCGCCGCTGGTCGCAGGATCGATGCCGGTATCCCACAGCATGATGTCGTCGCCATGACGGATGAGATAGCAGCTGACTACGAGATCGCGGGTCATGCCGTCGGAGGCGCCGGTGTCGCCGAACCCGCCCAGCGCGATGGGCTGTGTCGCCCGGCCGCAGTCAATGCGGGTCAGGCTGACGTCGGGCGCGTCCTGCGCGAAAAGCGGCAGGGGAACGGCGGAAAGGGCCAGGGCCAGTGCAATCTTGCGCATGTTATTTGCTCAACTCCCTCACGTCGGTCAGCCGCCCGGTCACCGCTGCCGCTGCCGCCATCGCCGGGCTGACGAGGTGGGTGCGCGCACCGGGGCCCTGGCGGCCCACGAAATTGCGGTTGCTGGTGCTGGCCGATCGTTCGCCGGGGGGCACCTTGTCGGGGTTCATGCCGAGACAGGCAGAGCATCCGGGCTCCCGCCATTCGAGGCCGGCGTCGGTGAACACCTTGTCCAGCCCCTCGGCCTCGGCCTGCGCCTTGACCAGGCCCGATCCGGGGACGACGATGCCCCACTTGATGGTGTCGTGCTTGCGCCGACCGCGCAGGACGGCGGCGGCGGCGCGCAGGTCTTCGATGCGGCTGTTCGTGCACGATCCGATGAAGATGTTCTGCACCTCCACCTGGGTCATCGGGGTGCCGGGGGCGAGGCCCATGTAGGCGAGGCTGGCGCGTGCCGCCTCCTGCTTGGCGGGGTCGGCGAAGCTTTCGGGGGAGGGGACCGCGCCGCCGATGGCGACCACGTCCTCCGGGCTGGTGCCCCAGGTGACGGTCGGCTCTATCGCGGCAGCATCGATCACCACGCTCTTGTCGAAGCGCGCGCCGGGATCCGTGGTGAGCGTGCGCCACCAAGCTACTGCCGCGTCCCACGCATCGTCCTTGGGCGCGTAGGGTCGGCCCTTGAGGTAGGCAAAGGTCGTCTCGTCGGGCGCGATCAGGCCGCCGCGCGCGCCGCCCTCGATGCTCATGTTGCACACCGTCAACCGACCCTCGACGCTCATCTGCTCGAACACCGAGCCGCGGTATTCGATGACATGGCCGGTGCCACCCGCCGTGCCGATGACGCCTATAATGTGCAGGATCAGGTCCTTGGGCGTGATGCCGGGGCCAAGATCGCCCTCGACCCGAACCTCCATCGTCTTCGACTGGCGCAGCAGCAGCGTCTGCGTGGCGAGGACGTGTTCCACCTCGCTCGTGCCGATGCCAAAGGCCCATGCGCCGAGACCACCGTGGCAGGCGGTGTGGCTGTCCCCACACACGATGGTGGTGCCCGGCAAAGAGAAGCCCTGTTCCGGGCCGACGACGTGGACGATGCCCTGGTGGCGCGAGGTCGCATCGAAATAGCGGATGCCGAATTCGGGCGCATTACGCTCCAGCGCGGCGAGCTGCTGGGCGCTCTCGGCATCGAGTATGGGAATGCGCTGCCCCGCCGCATCGACGCGCGGCGTCGTGGGCAGGTTGTGATCGGGCACCGCCAGCGTCAGTTCCGGCCGGCGCACGGTGCGGCCCTTGGCGCGCAGTCCCTCGAACGCCTGCGGGCTGGTGACCTCGTGCACCAGGTGGCGGTCGATGAAGATCAGGCAGGTGCCATCCTCGCGCCGCTCCACCACGTGGGCGTCCCAGATCTTTTCGTAGAGGGTGCGGGGCCTGCTTGCCATTGGCAGGGGATAGCGCGCGATGTCACACCCGCCAAGCAATCGAACGAAAAGCCTTTCGAGCGTCTTGGAAATTTAATCTTCGCACGCTAACTTACACTCATGTCAGCCATTTCCTTCTCCATGCCCATCCGTATCCTTCCCGAAGACATCGACTTCATGGGGCACGTGAACAATTCGCGCTATCTCAACTGGGTGCAGGACGTGGTGCTCGCGCACTGGCAGAAGCTGGCCCCGGCAGAGGAAGTGGCGGCCAAGGCCTGGGTCGCGCTGAAGCACGAGATCACCTATCGCCGCCCGGCCTTCCTGAACGACGAAGTGATTGCCGAGACGGTGCTGGAAAAGATCGCCGGCGCGCGCAGCTTCTACAACACGGTGATCCGCCGCGGTGAAGACGTGCTGGCCGAGGTGCAGTCCATGTGGTGCTGCATCGACAGCACGACGCTTCGCCCCGCGCGCATCAACAAGGATATTGCGGCAAGCCACTTCGGCCTGCCGCGCGACGGTTGACCCAGGCGGTTGACCGCGACGGTTGACGGGACAAACATCGACGCCAAGCCGTTTGCCTTGGTGGCGGTGACGCCCTATTTCAGTCAGGTCATGCCAGCCTCTCCACCTTCCGCGATCGTCGCGACCGAGACGGGCACCACCCGTTCGACGCAGACGGCGATCGGCATCGGGTTGGCGGCGGCGCTGTTCGCCGCCTGGCTGGCCTTGCATCTCTACGGTGTGTTCGTCTTCGAACTGGCGTGGACGACGCTGGGGGCGGGGCTTATCATCGCGCTGGTGCAATGCTGGCTGTCGGTGGGGCTTTTCATCGTCAGCCACGATGCCATGCACGGCTCGCTCGCCCCGGGGCGGCCGCGGCTCAATTCCGCCATCGGCGCGTTCCTGCTGTTCCTGTATGCCGGGTTCGGCTGGCGCACGATGCGCGCCGCGCATTTCGATCACCACCGCCACGCCGGCACTGCGGGTGACCCCGATTTCGATGCCGATAACCCGGCGCATTTCTGGCGCTGGTACGGCACATTCCTGCGCCGCTATTTCGGCTGGCAGTCGGCGCTTTACGTTTCGCTGGTGGTTACAGTGTATTGGCTGGCGTTCGGCGTGCCGATGGCGCAGATCGTGCTGGTCTACGGCGTGCCCGCCATCGCCAGCAGCCTGCAACTGTTCTACTTCGGCACCTATCGCCCGCACCATCATGCCGAGGGTGGTTTTGCAGACCGGCACAACGCCCGCAGCGATGCCTTTTCCGCGCCGCTCAGCCTCGCCACCTGTTTCCATTTCGGCTATCATCACGAACATCACCGGTCCCCGCAAACGCCGTGGTGGGCGCTGCCCGCCTTCCGCCGCGCCCAGCACGGCGATTGCAGGAACCAAGGGAACTGACATGTCGACACCCGCCATCATCCTGACCGTCCTGGGCGCAGTCGCCTTCATGGAATTCTTCGCCTGGTGGGCGCACAAGTACGTGATGCACGGCTGGGGGTGGGGCTGGCACCGCGACCACCACGAACCGCACGACAACGCGCTGGAGCGTAACGACCTGTTCGCCGTGATTTTCGGCTCGATCGTCGTCGCCATGTTCCTGATCGGCTACTACCTCTCCGACTTCCTGTGGTGGGCGGCACTGGGCATCACGATCTACGGGGTGATCTACACCCTCATCCACGATGGACTGGTCCACCAGCGCTACTTCCGCTTCGTGCCCAAGCGCGGTTATGCCAAGCGGCTGGTGCAGGCGCACAAGCTGCACCATGCGACTGTGGGCAAGGAAGGCGGGGTGAGCTTTGGTTTCCTGATCGCGCGCGACCCGGCGGCGCTGAAGGCAGACCTGCGCCGCCAGCGCGAGGCAGGCACAGCCGTGGTTCGGGACAGCGCAGGCGCTGGTTTCTGACCGACCTTTCGGGCCAGTGGGACGGCACCTTTTCCTATCCCGCCGGCTTCGGCCCCGTTACGCCGTTCCTGGCCATGCCGACCCAGCGCGGCGCCAGCCTTGCGGGCCGCATTATCGAACCCAGCCTGTACGGTGGTGCCTCGGCAGAGGCGGCAGTGCTTGGCGTGGTGGCGGGGGAGGCGGTGGACTTTACCAAGACCTACGCCCGCGCCGGTTTCGGTTACGAGAACCCGGTCGATTACGTCGGGCGGGTGACCGACGACGGCAATCGCATCACCGGCGTGTGGAGCCTGCGCGATATGAACGGCAGCTTCGAGATGATCCACCATGCCGCCCGCGAGGAGGCGGAAGAACGCGAGGCGGCCGAAGAGCTGACGCTCAGCGTGCGTAGTTGACGTACAGGGCGTGGATCAGGCCCGGCACGTAGAAGATCAGCGTCAGCACCAGGTTGATGAGTGCGGTCTTGCCGACACCATGCTTCAACGCCACGCCCAGCGGCGGAACGATGATCGTGAGGATGAGGGTGATGATGGCCATTGTTGCGTTTGTCCCTGATTGCCGTGCGACCCGGCGTTGCACACCCAACGACCCGTTCGCAGCCCTGGTTCCGATCAACCGGCGGCGATGCGCGCGGCGTGTTCGCGCACCAGGGCAATCATGTTGGGCACGCCCTGCGTGCGGTTGGAGCTGAGCTGGTTCCTGAGGTCGAACGGGGCGAGGCGTTCCGCCACGTCCATTGCCGCCACTTCACTGGCTGGGCGGTCCTGCACGGCGGCGATCACCAGCGCGACTATCCCCTTGGTGATGGCGGCGTTGCTGTCGGCAAGGAAGTGCAGCCTGGCCCCCTCCTCGCCGGTTTGCGATACGGTGGGATAGACCCACACCTGCGCGCTGCATCCGCGCACCAGCGTGGCGTCCGTCTTGAGCACGGCGGGCATGGGCTCCAGGTCGCGTCCCAGCTCGATCAGCAGGCGATAGCGTTCGTCGGCATCGAGAAAATCGTATTCTTCGTGAATGTCTTCGAGAGTGCGCATCGCCGCGCCCCTATCAAGACCCGCCTACAAGTCCACCCCGCTGGCGATCGCTTCCAGCTTGCGGATGCGTTCCTTGAGGTCGGCGATCTCGATGCGGGCCATGCCCTCGGCCGAGCCGCGTTCCATCGCCGGCGGCGGGCTGCGCAGTTCCAGTTCGCGGTTCTTCAGCGCCAGCCAGCCCTGCCAGCCCAGCAGCGCCGCGCCTGCCATGATGGCGAGCGCCAGCAGGGTGGTCGCGGCGTAAAGCATGTCGATCTCCATCGTCATCCTCCTTACTTGTCTCTCAAGGCCTCGATCTCCTCGGCGGTGCGCCGGGCGGGATCGGTGGCAATGCGTTCGAGCACCTTGACCCGTTCGCGCAGGTCGGCGAGCTCGGCCCTGGCCTCGTCGCGTTCTTCGCGCAGGCGATCCTGGCCATCCTCCGGGTTGCCGCGCAGACGGTCCTTGCGGTTTTCGGCGAACTGCATGGCCAACACGGTCAGCGCGAGGACCATGACGATAAGCACCATGGCGGCGGCAAAGTTCATCGGGCGGACCTCGTTTCAGCGCGCAGCGCCTCGATCTGGCGCGAGATGTCCATGCCCGGATCGGTCACGATACGCTCCAGCACGCGCAGCCGGTCTTCCAGGTGTGCCTGCACCTCGTTCGGTGCCACGGCCTGCGTGGCCTTGGCCTCCTCTATGCGCGCCTGGATCTCCAGCTTGCGCTCCTTGTGCTCCTGCTCGCGCTTGTTGATGAAATAGCCGAACGGAAAGACGATCAGGATCATCGCCAGCACGAAGCCGAAGACCAGCAGCATATCGGGGTTCATCAGTTGCTCTCCCGGTGGCCGCGCAGGCTCTCGATCTCGTGTGTCAGGTGATAGCCGCTGTCGGTGACGATGCGCTCCACATTGGCCACGCGGTCCTTGATCGAACCGAGCTCGGCGCGCAGCTGGGCGTTTTCCTGCGTCAGCAGCTTGACCCGTTCCTCGCTTTCGGAGCCCTTGGGATAGACGGCCTTGCCCCAGCTGTTCTCCAGCGGATAACCGTGGCGCACCCGAATGAAGGTATTGATGACCCAGGCGACCGACATGGCGACGACGCCGATGCCGATCACTTCGGGGGTGAGGATGGCGGGGTCCATCAGGCTTTCTCCTTCTTCGCGAAGTCCATTTTCACGCCTGAACCGTCCGTCATCGCGCGCTCGTCCTCGCGCCGCTGGTCACGCAATGCCTCGATCTGGGCGGCCAGGTCATAGCCGCGGTCGGTGACGATCCGTTCCAGCACCCGGACGCGGTCCTCCAGGTCGGCGACACGCGCCTTTTCAGCCGAGGTATCGGGGGCGGGGGAGGCAGCGCGGCGATCTTCCATCGCCAGACGCTTCTCCTCCAGCTTGCGCCGGTTGGTGGTGATCACGATCACGATGATCATGATGATGCCAAGGATCGGAATGAGCTCTTCCATGTCGTCTTTAACTCCCTGTCGTCGGCGGGCGGATCAGCGCAGGCGCTCGATCTCGGCGTTGAGGCGCGGGTTGGAGCTGACGTAGAAGCTCTCCACGCTCGCCAGCCGGCGATCCACGTCCTTCATCTTGGCACGGATTTCGCGAGCGGTGCGCTTGGGGTTCTGGCGCACGCCCTGCCAATAGGCGGTTTCCTTTGGATCGGCGCTGTACATGTGCGCCGGCTTCTTGTTCAGCAGCAGGCCCATCAGGATGTAGAGCGGCAGGGCGATGACGCCCAAGACGCCGGTCAGGATGGACACGATCAGGCCAAGGCGGATCCAGAAGACGTTGACCCCGGTATAGTCGGCGATGCCGGAGCACACGCCCATGATCTTGCCGTTCTGCTTGTCGCGATAAAGCTGGGTACGGGGACTGTTCACGGGCGTTCTCCCTTCTTTTCGGCGAGCATCATTTCCAGCTCGCGCAGTGGCTGATTGTCGCTTTCCCTGTCGTGCTGCAGGCGGGGCGGGACGAAATCGGCATTGTCGCTGGCGACCAGCCGCTCGACCGTGTCCATCCGCTCGTCCAGCCGCTTGGCGAGGCTGTAGAGGTCTTCCAGCAGCGCCTCGTCATCGGTGGTGATGGTGGCCGAGGTCTTCCACTTGGTCACGTAGTGCAGCACGATCCACGGCAGCGCGATGAAGATACAGATGACGGCAAAGACTTCTTCCACGGTTATTCCCCCTTCGTGTTCTTGGCGTCATCGCGGGTCATCCCCAGCGCACGCTTCATCTGTTCGAGCTCGTCCTCGACCTTGTCGTTGCCTTCGAGCGCGGCGAACTGGTCGGCCAGGCTTTCCGTGTTGCCGGAAATGCCCAGCGCATCGGCGCGGCCCTCGGCATAGTCGACGCGGCGTTCGAGCTGGTCGAAGCGGGTCAGCGCCTCGTCCACCCGCTCGTTGGTCATCAGGCTGCGCAGCTTCACGCGGTTCTCCGCGCTTTCCAGCCGGGCAGCGATCTGGCTCTGGCGGCTGCGGGCCTCGCGCAGGCGGTGCTGCAGCTTGGCGATATCCTGCTCGTAGGCGCGCAGCGCATCGTCGAGCACGGCGATCTCCTGCTTGAGCTGATCGATCATGTCGGTCGCCTTGCGCTTTTCCACCAGCGCGGCACGGGCCAGATCCTCGCGATCCTTGGAAAGCGCCAGCTGCGCCTTGTCGCCCCAGTCCGCCTGCAACCGATCGAGCTTCACCGTATGGCGATGCATCTCCTTCTGGTCGGCAATGGTGCGCGCGGCGCTGGCGCGCACCTCCACCAGGGTTTCCTCCATCTCGAGGATGATCATGCGGATCATCTTCGACGGATCGTCGGCCTGATCGAGCAATTCGTTGAAATTGGCGGCGATGATGTCTCGGGTACGCGAGAAAATGCCCATCCAGTTACCTCCGGAATATATGGCACGCGAGGTCGGCGTGGGGCTGGTGCGCAGGCGTTCGATCTCCTGATCGAGACGTGATGTCGCGCGGGCCAGGCCCTTGCCGATCGGCGTCAGGGGGTTGCGATCGTCGCTCATGCCAGCTCCACCAGCGGGCTGATGGTCAGCAGCGAGTGCGCCGAAGCGACCTCGTGCTGCATCTGCGCGAATACGGTGAACGCGATCATCGCGGCAACGCTGACCAGCGCGGCGTGTCCCACCTTGCTGGAAAAGAAGCTGTGATCGAACATTGTGTTTCCTCCTGAACCTTTCTCACCGATGAATTGCAACCACCGTGCCAAACGGTGCGATTGGCGGAAATCCGCCAATACCTGCGGCGAGTCGGCTTACCGCGATGGTGTCTATTGCCAACTCTCGGGAAAATTTCCTATGTCTTGGCGATGAAGCAGCAAAACCAGTTCATCGGACAGTCCGGGGCCTTTCTCGATGCGGTGGAGCGCGCCAGCCGCGCAGCTACGCTTTCCCGCCCGGTCCTGGTCATCGGCGAACGGGGAACGGGCAAGGAACTGATTGCCGAACGCCTGCATCGCCTGTCCGATCGCTGGGAAGAACCGCTCGTCACCATGAACTGCGCTGCGCTGCCGGAAACGCTGATCGAGGCCGAGCTGTTCGGCCATGAACAGGGCGCCTTTACCGGCGCTACCCGCGCCCGCGTCGGGCGGTTCGAGGAAGCCGACCGGGGTACCCTGTTTCTCGACGAACTGGGCACCCTGTCGATGGGCGCGCAGGAACGGCTGCTGCGCGCGGTGGAATACGGCGAGGTCACGCGGATCGGCTCCAGCCGGCCGCAACGGGTGGACGTGCGCATCGTCGCCGCCACGAACGAAGACCTGCCGCGCCGCGCCGAGGAAGGCACCTTCCGCCCCGACCTGCTCGACCGGCTGAGCTTCGAGGTCATCACTTTGCCGCCGCTGCGGGTGCGTGAAGGCGACATCGGTGTGCTGGCCGAACACTTCGGGCGGCGGATGGCGGCGGAACTGGGGTGGGAGGAATGGCCCGGCTTCGCCCAGCACGTGGGTGAGGCGATGGAGAACCATCCCTGGCCCGGCAACGTGCGCGAACTGCGCAACGTGGTCGAGCGGGCGATCTACCGCTGGGACAACTGGGAACAGCCGGTCAGCGAAATGGTGTTCGATCCGTTCGAAAGCCCATGGAAGCCACGTGGGTCGGTCGCGCCTGGACCCTCGGCCGCATCACCCCAGGCGACGGCCCAGCCAGCGGCCACCTCCACCCGTTTCGACCAGGTCGACGACCTGCGCGCCGCGGTCGACGCGCACGAACGCGCCATCCTCGAACACGCGCTCGGCGCCAATCGCTGGAACCAGCGGCAGACGGCCCGGGCGCTGGGGCTCAGTTACGACCAGTTGCGCCACGCCATCAAGAAGCACGGCCTGATGGAGGATGGCGACTAGCAGGCATCTGTTTGCCCGGTTCGCGCCGGGCCCTTTTTTGGTGTGCGGCACAAGCATATTGCTTTCTTTTCCTCGCGCGCCTACATGGCTGCCATTCCCGACATTGTTGCGACAACGAAGGGGCTGGCGCCGGAAGGGGCCGGCACGAACCGCCCGTTTCGCTAATGCGGACCAATGGAGACCGAATGGCCGATATCGCACGCCTGACCCAAGTCATCGAACCCGAAGCCACGGCGCTCGGATTCGAACTGGTGCGCGTGAAGATGACCGGCAGCGGCGACGAACGCGCCTTGCAGATCATGGCGGAGGACCCGGCGACGGGCCAGCTGGTGGTTGCCCAGTGTGCCGAGCTTTCCCGCGCGATTTCTGATCGGATCGACGCGGTGGAGGAAGCGGGCGAGGTGCTGATCGAAGGCGCCTACAACCTCGAGGTGTCCAGCCCCGGCATCGACCGTCCGCTCACCCGCGCGAAGGACTACGCGAACTGGGCGGGGCACGAGGCGAAGATCGCGCTGGCAGAGAAGATGGGCGACCGGCGTCGTCTCGTCGGCGCGCTGCTCGGGATCGAGGGCGATACCGTCACCATCGCGGATAAAGACGCGGGCCACGTTGCGGTGCCGCTGGCAAACATTCATTCGGCGCAGCTCGTCTTTACCGACAAGCTGCTCGCCGCCACCCGGCCGCTCGACATGAGCGGCGTCGACGACGTAGAAGAAACACCCGAGGAAGAAGAGGTCCAGGACTGATGGCCAGCCCCATTTCGGCGAACAAGGCGGAACTGCTCGCAATCGCGACCGCCGTCGCCAGCGAAAAGATGATCGACAAGGCCATCGTGATCGAGGCCATGGAGGAAGCGATCCAGAAGGCCGCGCGCGCGCGTTTCGGCCAGGAGAACGACATCCGCGCCAAGCTCGATCCGATGAACGGCGACCTGCGCCTGTGGCGCGTCGTCGAGGTGGTCGAAGAGGTCGAGGACTACTTCAAGCAGGTCGACGTCGCACAGGCGCAGAAGCTGCAGGACGGGGCGGTAGTGGGCGACTACATCGTCGATCCGCTCCCAGCGATGGACGACCTTGGCCGCATCGACGCGCAGAGCGCCAAGCAGGTGATCTTCCAGAAGGTCCGCGATGCCGAGCGCGAGCGCCAGTTCGAGGAATTCAAGGACCGCGCGGGTGAGATCATCACCGGCGTCATCAAGTCGGTCGAATTCGGCCACGTGATCGTCAACCTCGGCCGGGCCGAGGGCGTCATCCGCCGCGACCAGCAGATCCCGCGCGAGGCCGCCCGCGTGGGCGAGCGCGTGCGCGCGCTTATCAGCAAGGTGGAGCGCAACAACCGCGGGCCGCAGATCTTCCTCAGCCGCGCGCATCCCGATTTCATGCGCAAGCTGTTTGCCCAGGAAGTGCCCGAGATCTACGATGGCATCATCGAGATCAAGGCCGCCGCCCGCGATCCGGGCAGCCGCGCCAAGATCGGCGTCATCAGCCACGACAGCTCCATCGACCCGGTCGGCGCCTGCGTCGGCATGAAGGGCAGCCGCGTGCAGGCCGTGGTGCAGGAAATGCAGGGCGAGAAGATCGACATCATCCCGTGGTCGGAAGATACCGCCACCTTCGTCGTCAACGCATTGCAGCCCGCCACCGTCACCCGCGTGGTGCTGGACGAGGAGGAAAGCCGCATCGAGGTGGTCGTGCCAGACGACCAGCTGTCGCTCGCCATCGGCCGCCGCGGCCAGAACGTGCGCCTTGCCAGCCAGCTGACCGACAGCCAGATCGACATCATGACCGAGGAAGAAGCCTCGGAAAAGCGCAGCCGCGAATTTGCCGAACGCTCCAAGATGTTCGAGGAGGAACTCGACGTCGACGAGACGCTGTCGCAGCTGCTCGTGGCCGAAGGTTTCGTGGAACTCGAGGAAGTGGCCTACGTCGAGCTTGACGAGCTTGCCGGCATCGAGGGCTTCGACGAGGAACTGGCCGAGGAACTGCAGAACCGCGCGAGGGAAGCGCTCGACCGGCAGGAAGAGGCGCATCGCGCCACCCGTCAGGAACTGGGTGTCGAGGACGATCTTGCCGACCTGCCGCACCTGACCGAGCAAATGCTCGTGACGCTGGGCCGTGCGGGCATCAAGACGCTGGACGACCTGGCCGATCTCGCTACCGACGAACTGATTGCCAAGCGTCGCGAGGCGCCGCGCCGTCGCCAGACGCCGGCCGAGAAGCTGGCCGCGCCGCCGGTGCAGCAGCAGCGCCGTCCGCAGCGTACCGAGGACAAGGGCGGGGTGCTCGGCACCTTCGGCCTGTCCGAGGAACAGGGCAACGAGATCATCATGGCCGCCCGCGCGCACTGGTTCGAGGACGAGGCACCGGCAGCCGCCGAGGCTCCGGCCCAAGCAGAGGAGGCCGCCGATGCGGAATCCTCGCAATGACCCATTAGGTTCGCCTAACACCGGGACCGGCGACACTCCTGCCCCCGGCGGGAGCGAACGCCGCTGCGTGCTGACGGGACGAACGTCGGCACGCGACGACCTGCTGCGTCTTGCCATCTCGCCTGACGGGGACGATGGGACCGCCGACGTGCTGCCCGATGCGCTTGCCAAGGCGCCGGGTCGCGGCGCGTGGATCGGCGTGTCGCGCCAGGATCTCGAATCCGCGATCACCGACGGCAAGCTGAAGGGCGCACTTGCCCGCGCGTTCAAATCCGGCCGGTTGGCGATACCCGATGATCTGCCCGCGCTGATGCAGGCGGCGCTGGAAAAGGCTGTCCTACAGCGGCTGGGCCTCGAAATGCGCAGCGGAATGCTTATCTTGGGCTCCGATCGCATCGCCCACGAGGCGCGGATGGGAGGCGTAGCCGCGCTCTATCATGCTGCCGATGCGTGCGAGGACGGGTGCCGCAAGCTGGATCAGGCCTATCGCGTCGGCATGGATGCCGAGGGGTCGGGTTTGACGGGCACGCGCCTGCCTCTGGACCGCGAGGCCCTGTCTGTGGCATTGGGCCGCGAGAATGTCGTCCACCTGGCGCTGTCCGATCCCCGATCGGCCACGCGAGTCGCGATACCGCTGGGGCGCTTGCAGACCTTTGTGGGGGCCGAACGGCCTGCCGGCAATCGCCGGGAGGTCGCCGCCGCGACTGCCCGGCACGACGAGAATTTGTAGGATAAAGAAGAGCACATGAGCGACGAAAACGACACTCCGCGCGAACGCAAGCCCCTGGGGCTCAAGCGATCGCTGGGCGCTGGCGAGGTCAAGCAGACCTTCAGCCACGGCCGCACCAACAAGGTGGCGGTCGAGGTGAAGCGTCGCCGCAAGCTCGTGAAACCGGGCGAGGAAGTGGCTGCACCGCCGCCGCCCGCCGCCGCGCCCGCGCCCGCTCCGACCCCGGCGCCCGCGCCCGCTCCCACGCCGACGCCAGCCCCCGCGCCGGTGGCGAAGCGGCCATCCGCGCCCTCGGGCGAAACCCCGCAGGAACGCGTCCAGCGCCTGCAGCGTGAGGCCGAGGAAGATCGTCTGCGCACGGGCCAGGAAGCGCGCAAGCGCGAGGATGCCGAAGCCCGGCAGGCTGCCGAGACCGAAAAGAAGCGCGCCGAAGACAATGCCAAGGCGCGCGAAGAGGCCGAAAAGCAGGCGGTGGCCGATGCCGCTGCCGCGCCCACCGATGCCCCGACGGCAGCCGCGCCGCAGGACGCCGAAAACGCGCCGGCCGCCGAAGCCACCAGCACCGAGGCCGACACCGGCACGGCGACTGCAACGCCCGCCGTCCCCGCCGCGCGCAGGTTCACGCCTGTTGCGCGTCCGGAGCCCAAGCGGCCCGAGAAGAAGCGCGAAGACAAGCCCAAGCGCGGCACCCCCGTGGCCGACGCCGGCGACAAGCGCCGTTCGGGCAAGCTGACCGTCAACCGCGCGTTGAACGAGGACGAGGGCCGCCGCGCCCGCAGCCTCGCCGCGCTGAAGCGTGCCCGCGAGAAGGAGCGGCGCCTGCATGGCGGCGGTTCGTCCGCCCCGCGCGAGAAGCAGGTGCGCGACGTTGTCGTGCCCGAGGTCATCACCGTTGCCGAACTTGCCAAGCGCATGGGCGAAAAGGGCGCCGACCTGGTGAAGGAGCTGTTCAACCTCGACATGATGGTCACCGTCAACCAGACGATCGACCAGGATACTGCGGAGTTGCTGGTCGAACAGTTCGGCCACACGATCCAGAAGGTCTCCGCCAGCGATGTCGACATCGACACCAGCGAAGAGAGCGATCCGGAAGAAACGCTGCGCCCCCGCGCGCCCGTCGTGGCGGTCATGGGCCACGTCGACCACGGCAAGACCAGCCTGCTCGATGCGCTGCGCAAGACCAGCGTGACGCGCAGCGAGGCCGGCGGCATCACGCAGCACATCGGCGCCTACCAGGTGAGCACGAAGGACAAGTCGAAGATCACCTTCCTCGACACCCCCGGCCACGCCGCCTTCACGCAGATGCGTGCGCGCGGCGCCAACGTGACCGATATCGTGGTGCTGGTGGTTGCCGCGGACGACGGGATCATGCCGCAGACGATCGAGGCTATCAACCACGCCAAGGCGGCGAACGTGCCGATGATCGTGGCGATCAACAAGATCGACAAGCCCGAAGCCAACGCCAAGAAGGTGCGCGAGCGCCTGCTGGAACACGAGGTCATCGTGGAGGAAATGTCGGGCGACGTGCTCGACGTGGAAGTCTCCGCCAAGACCGGCGACGGGCTCGACGCGCTGATCGAGAAGATCCACTTGCAGGCCGAACTGCTGGAACTGCGGGCGCGGCCCGATCGCGATGCCGAGGCGATCGTGATCGAGGCGCAGCTCGACAAGGGTCGCGGCCCCGTGGCGACCGTGCTGGTGAAGCGCGGCACGCTGAAGCGCGGCGATACCTTCGTCGTCGGCAGCCAGAGCGGCAAGGTCCGCGCACTGGTCGACGATCAGGGCAAGCAGATCAAGGAAGCGGGCCCCTCCATGCCTGTCGAGGTCCTCGGCCTTGGCGGTGTGCCCAACGCCGGCGATCAGCTGACCGTGGTTGAGAACGAACAGCGTGCGCGCGAAGTGGCGCAGTATCGCCAGGAACGCGCCACCGAACAGCGCACCGCGCTCGCGCCCACCAGCTTTGACACCATGTTCAACAAGTCGAACGTGATCGAATGGCCGGTTGTGGTGAAGGCGGACGTGCAGGGATCGGTTGAGGCGATCGTCCACGCGCTGCACAACCTGTCCAACGATGACATCAAGGTGCGCGTGCTGAACGCGGGCGTGGGTGCCATCACGGAAAGCGACGTCACGCTGGCAGCGGCCAGCAAGGCGCCGATCGTCGGCTTCAACGTGCGTCCGAACCCCAAGGCGCGCGACCTGGTGAAGCGCGATGGCGTCCGCATGATGTATCACGACGTGATTTATCATGTGACGGACGAGGTCACGAAGGAACTGCTGGGCGAGCTTGGCCCGCTGAAGGTGGAAACCGTGCTCGGCCGTGCAGCGGTCAAGGACGTCTTCAAGTCCGGCAAGCGCGACAAGGCCGCCGGCCTGCTGGTGGAGGAAGGCATCATCCGCAAGGGTCTGCACGCCCGCCTCACCCGCGACGATGTCATCGTCTCGGCCACGACCATCCAGTCGCTGCGCCGGTTCAAGGACGACGTGGACGAGGTGCGCGCCGGTCTGGAATGCGGCGTGGTCCTCGCCGACACCAACGACATCAAGCCGGGCGACCAGCTCGAGGTGTTCGAGGTGAACGAGGAAGAGCGCACGCTGTAAGGCGCGAGGGGCGGCGATGGAGCAGAACCTGACACCAGACTGGCCCAGCGCCCAGCTGATGGGCGCCCGGTTCGTCGGCATGGACGAAGGCACGAAGACCGTGGAAATGGCCTTCGTGCCCCCTGCCGGCTTCGCCAACATGCGCGGCAACGTGCAGGGCGGGCTGCTGGCCGGCTTCCTGGACGAGGCGATGGGCGCGGCGGTTTACCTCGGCACCAATGGCAAGTTGCAGCTGTCGCTGGACATCAACCTGTCGCTGCTTGCGCCTGTCGCGATGGAGCCGATCACGGTAAAGGCGCGCCCGGTCAAGGCCGGGCGGCGCATCACCTTTGTCGAGGCCGAACTCTTCGACCACAAGGGCCACCTCTGCGCCCGCGCCACTGCCACGGCGATGGCGACCGAATGGCCTGGTGGCATCGCGGCGGCTGGCGAGAACGCCGATGGCTAGGCACGTATCGGGCGAAGACCAGTCCGTCCGCCTGCTCAAGGTGGGCGAGCGGGTGCGGCATATCCTCAGCGAACTGCTCGCCCGCGGGGAGGCGCATGACGAGGTGCTGCGCGCCCATGCAATCAGTGTCACCGAAGTGCGCATGTCGCCCGACCTGCGCAACGCCAAGGTCTACGTAAAGCCGCTGCTGGGTGAGGACGAGGCCGTGGTGGTAAAGGCGCTGCGCACCAACACCGCCTTCTTCCAGCGCGAGGTCGCCCAGCGCCTCGGCCTGAAATTCGCGCCCAAGCTGCAATTCCGGTCCGACGAGAGCTTCGATGAGGCAAGCCGCATCGAACAGTTGCTCGACGATCCCAAGGTCGTGCGCGACCTCGACGAGGACGGGCGCCAGGACTAGCCCCGGCGGTCGAGACCCGGGGAAAGCGCCACGGTGAGCGCGCTGCCCAATACCAGTGCATCTTCCGCGACGCCGGTCGCGGTCTGGCCATAGCGGTCCATCGCGGCACAGCGCATCCGCCAGCCGATGTACGAACTGCCCAGCGCACAGGCGACGGCCACGGCGCCCCCTGCAACACGTTCTCCGGGCCGCGCCAGCGCCGCGCCGGCATAGGCCGCCGTCAGCGTGCGCGCGATAAGGCCGAGCGGCACGATACGATCGGGCGCGCTCTTCATCTTGTCGCCCGCCATCTCCGCAGCGGCGAGAGCCACGGTCCCGCCAGCAATAACCGGGTGCGCCACGAATTCGCGCAGCAGCGCGTCCGGCGGCAAGGTGCCCTGCCGCGCCGCTGCGGCAACGGCGGCAAGCGGCGTCATGCTGCGCTGGCCGGCAACGAAGCCCATCAAGATCGATCGTAGCATCGGCTACCCCTTTCGCCCTTCGTTACGCCGCGTCTGCCAATTGTTTCCGCAACCGCGTTTGAGCCCGGATGGAAGCGGCGGCTTTTTGCGGGCATAGGCCGGCCATGGCCAAGCTCTATTTCTACTATGCCAGCATGAACGCCGGAAAATCGACCACCCTGCTGCAGGCGGATTTCAACTACCGCGAACGGGGCATGGCGACCATGCTGTGGACGGCGGCGATCGATACCCGATCGAACTGCGCCATCGCCAGCCGCATCGGGCTGGAGGCGGACGCCAACCGCTATACGCCGGGCACCGACCTTTGGCGCGAGGTGATGGCGCGGCACGCCGCGGCGCCGCTGTCATGCGTGCTGATCGACGAGGCGCAGTTTCTCACCGCCGTTCAGGTGTGGCAATGCGCACGGCTGGCGGACGCGGCCGACATTCCGGTGCTGTGCTATGGCCTGCGCACGGATTTTCGCGGCGACCTGTTTCCCGGCTCGGCAGTGTTGCTGGGCGTGGCGGACAGCCTCGTCGAGCTGAAGGCCGTGTGCCACTGCGGGCGCAAGGCGACGATGAACCTGCGCGTTTCCGCCAGCGGCGAGGCTGTGGGCGAGGGCGAGCAGACCGAAATCGGCGGCAACGAGCGCTACGTCGCGTTGTGCCGCCGCCATTTCGCGGCGGACCTGGGAATGTATCGCTGACAGTGCATCGCGGACCCCGGACACAAAAACGCCGCCCGGAGGCGGCGTTTCCGTGTCCTGAAATCAGCAGGCGGGATCAGCAGTTGCCTTCCACGCCGTCGGCGCAATCACCCACCGATTCGACGTCTTCGACGGCACCGTCGAGCGTGTTGCAGGCCTGGACCAAGAATGCGCTGGTGCTCAGAGCGAGCACGGTAAGAAGCTTCTTCATGAAATGTCTCCTCAAAAGCGACAGGAGCCTTGCGGTGCATGTCGGTAAAGGAGCTAACTATGAAAGCGGGCACCTGTTCCGGGGGCCTTGCCGAAAGATCGCATTCAGTATACGCCGAGCGCCAACCCGGCGGCAAGCATCGCTCCCAGATCGCGCGCTGCGGCAAGATCCCCGGCGGCAATGGCCTTGGGTGCGAAAATGGCCTCGCGCGTCTGCGCGCCGACATTGACGATCCGCGTGTCCGCTACCCGCCGCAGCCGCCATCCGGTGCAGATGCGTTCGAGCTGCACCTTCGCATTCTCTCCGTCCGACCCTGCACAGATTACGGCCGCGTAGGGCCGACCCTCGATCCGGCCCAGCACGTCATAGTAGGTGCGGTCGAAGAACGCCTTCATCACCCCGGCGATCGCGGCGAGGTTTTCCGGGCAGGCGAACAAATAGCCGTCGGCGGCGAGGAGGTCGGCCGCCTCGGCCTCTTCCGCGGACAGGAGGCGCACCGCGCAATCGCCCGCGGCCAGCGCCCCCTCGCGCGCCGCCTCGGCCAGTTGGCGCGACCCGCCGGTGCGCGAATGCCAGACGATCAGCAGCGTCTTCACCCGCCGCCTGCCGTAACGCCTGGCGCTGTCGCCTTTGGCAGATCGAAGAACACGCTCGCGCCCGGGCCCAGCGGCAGGTCGAACACCACCCAGCCGATCGTGATGGCCAGCCCGGCTACCATGATGCCGCCGCAGTAGGGGATCATCATCGCGGTCAGGCTGCCGATGCCGAAATCGCGGTTCCATCGCTGGCAGAAGATCAGGATCAGCGGAAAATAGGGCAGCAGCGGGGTGATGATATTGGTGGCGCTGTCCCCAACGCGGAAAGCAGCGGTGGTCATTTCGGGCGAGATGCCCAGCAGCATCAGCATGGGCACGAACACCGGTGCCAGCACTGCCCACTTGGCGCTGGCAGAGCCGATAAGCAGGTTGAGCAGCGCGCCGAACAGCAGCACCGCCACCAGCATGGCCCACACCGGCAGTCCGCTCGCCCTTAGCGTGTCCGCGCCGTTGACCGCCAGCACGATGCCGAGGTTCGACCAGGCGAACATGGCCACGAAATGCGCGGCCACGAAGGTGAGCACTAGGTAATAGGCCATGTCCTTCATCGCGCCCGCCATCATGGCGATCAGTTCGCGGTGATCGGCGATGGTCCCCGCCGCGCGGCCGTAGAACCAGCCGGGCACTAGGAAGACGAGCATGAAGAACACCAGCAGGCTGCGATAGAACGGCGTCATCTGCGCTTCGGGCGGGGCGGCACGGTCGATCAGCGGGGCGTTCGGGCCGATGGTCAGGAATACCCACACTGCCACCAGCGCCAGAACCGCCAGCCCGGCCCGGCGCAGGCCGCGCGCCTGGGCCGGCGTGGTGACTGCGCTCGGCTCATCGCCCAGCGCCTCTCCCGCCAGCGCCGGATCGTAGGCGCCCAGCCGCGGCTCGATCACCCGCTCGGTGACGTACCAGATGACCGGCAGGTAGACGACCAGCATGGCCGCGATGAAATACCAGTTGCCCGCGATATTGGCGCGCCAGTCGGGGAACACGGTCTGCACCGCGGCCTCTGTTATGCCCAGCAGCAGGGCGTCGAGCTGGCCCGGAAACAGGTTGGCGGAAAAGGCCCCCGAAACACCGGCGAAGCTGACCGCTATGCCCAGCAGCGGATGGCGCCCGGCGGCGTGGTAGACGATGGCCGCCAGCGGGATCATCACCACGAAGGCGGCATCGGCGGCGTGGTTTGCCAGCATGCAGGCAACGGCCACCGCCGGGGTCAGCCAGAACCGCGGGGCGCGGGCCACGCTGGCGCGCATGGCGCTGGTGAACAGGCCCGACCGCTCCGCCACGCCCGCGCCCAGCATCACCACCAGGACGAAGCCGAGCGGCGGAAAGCTGGTAAAGGTGGTGCCGGTCTCGGTCAGCAGCAGGCGCAGGTTTGCGCTGCTCAGCAGGCTTTGGACGGTGATGATCGTGTTGGTGCCGGTTTCGGGGTCGATTTCGGCCGGGTGCAGCGCCGACAGCCCCGCCATGCTGGCGACCACGGACACCGCCACCAGCGCCAGCACGAACCACACGAACAGCAGCACCGGATCGGGCAGGCGATTGCCCGCGCGTTCCACCCGGGCAAGAAAGCCTTTTTGCTTGGTCGCTGCTTGCGTGCTTCCCGGTGCGCTTGCCATTGCCTCGTATCCCCCGCGGCCGACCCTCGAAGCGGAGCATGACAAGTCGCGGGCCACTTTACCAGCGCGCTGGCAGCGCCCATGTGGGCCGGCATGTCGGATACCCTGCTGTTTGCCCTCATCCTGATTCCCTGCCTGGTGGTGGCGATCGTGTTTCACGAGGTCGCCCACGGCTGGGCGGCGCTGGCGCTGGGCGACCCGACGGCCAAGGAACAGCGCCGGCTCAGCCTCAACCCCATCCGCCACGTCGATCCGGTCGGCACGCTGCTGGTGCCGGGCTTCCTGGCGCTGGTCGGCGGGCCTATCTTCGGCTGGGCCAAGCCTGTGCCGGTGTTGAAACAACGGCTCGACAACCCGCGCTTCGGCATGATGGCGGTGGCGGCCGCCGGGCCGGGCACGAACTTCGTGCTGGCGCTGGTGGGCGCGGTGCTGCTGGGGATGGCGACGCCTGCGGGCGCGGGGATGAGCGCGCTGGACACCGGCATGTCGGTGATCGTGGACGGGGCGGGCGAGACCGCCGCCTTTGCCAGCGGCATGTTCTACTTCATCCTGATCAACGTGTTCCTGGCCGTATTCAACCTGCTGCCGATTCCGCCCTTCGATGGCTCGCACATCGTCGAGGGGGCGATGCCGCGGCGCTGGGTGCATTATTACGAGCGGCTGCGACCGTTCGGGATGCTGCTGTTCTTCGGCCTGATCGCATTGACCTGGTTCGCGCCGCAGCTTGGCGTGCTGGAGAACACCATCGGTCGGCCGGTCGCCTGGGTGATGGACCGCTACCTCGCGCTTGCCGGCACGGTGGCGGGTGACTGACCGACCTTTTCGCCCCAACGGCTGGCTGATCCTCGACAAGCCGCCGGGCCTGAGATCCACCCAGGCCGTGGGCGCGGTGAAACGCGTGCTGCGCGAACTGGGCTACGGCCCGAAGCTGCGGGACCTGCCCAAGGTCGGCCACGGCGGCACCCTCGATCCGCTGGCCGAGGGCGTGCTGCCCATTGCCCTGGGGGAAGCGACGAAGCTCACCGGGCGGATGCTCGACGCAGACAAGACGTATGAATTCACCATCGCTTTCGGCGAGGAAACCGAAACCCTCGACACCGAGGGCAAGGTGACGGAACGCACCGATCGCCGCCCCCCGCGCGCGGCTATCCCCGCGGTGCTGGAACATTTCACCGGCACGATCGACCAGCTGCCGCCCAGATATTCGGCGCTGAAGGTGGATGGCCGGCGCGCCTACGACCTGGCGCGGGGCGGGCAGGACTTCGAGCTCGCCACGCGGCGGGTGACGATCCACAGCCTCGCGATGGTGGGAGAGGCCGGCTACGCGCCGCTCTATTCCGCCTTCGCCAGCACGGGTTCACGTCCCGATGCGGAAATCGGGTACGAGGCGCTGGAGATGGCCGACACCGTCACCCTCGTCGCCAGCGTGAGCAAGGGCACCTACATCCGGTCATTGGCATGGGACATCGCACGGGCGCTTGGAACGCTGGGTCACGTGACCTATCTCAGGCGCACGAAGGCCGGTCCTTTCACCGAGGATCAGGCGATTTCGCTGGACTTGCTGAACGAAATCGGTAAGGGCGCGCGACTTGAAGACCACCTCCTGCCGCTGGAGGCGGGGCTGGACGGTATCCCGGCCCTCGCACTCGATCCGGAAAGCGCGCAGGCGGCCCGACAGGGCCGGGTCGTTTCCGGATTGCCCCATCCCGACGGGCTCCATTTCGCGAAACTGGGCGATGTTCCGGTAGCGTTGGTGGAAATCGAAGGCGGCGCCATGACGGTTGTCCGGGGGTTCAACATATAGCGCGATACCGCGAAAAGGTCTCAAAGCATGTCGGTAACTCCCGAAAAGAAGCAGGAAATCATCCAGGACAACGCCACCAACAAGGGCGATACCGGATCTCCGGAAGTCCAGGTCGCGATCCTGACCGAACGCATCCGCAACCTGACCGAGCACTTCAAGGGCCACCACAAGGACAACCATTCCCGTCGTGGCCTGCTGATGATGGTGAACAAGCGTCGCAGCCTGCTCGCCTACCTCAAGCGCAAGGATCTGGAGCGTTACAACTCGCTGATCCAGAAGCTGGGTCTGCGCAAATAAGAGTTTTTGCGAGGGGCGGCTCAAGGGCCGCCCTTCGTTTATCCGGCTATCGCGCAATTCGGCGGGTAGCGGGCAATGGGGCACCAAGGCGCCCCGCACCGGACCGGGACGGTATCCCCGGCATCAGAGGCCCCGCGACGCAATATGGCGCGCGGGATCATAAGGAAATTACATGTTCGACACCAAAACCGTATCGATCGAGTGGGGCGGAAAGACCCTCACCCTCGAAACCGGCCGCATCGCCCGTCAGGCTGACGGCGCCGTGCTGGCCACCTATGGCGAAACCGTGGTGCTGTGCGCCGTGACCGCCGCCAAGAACGTCAAGGAAGGGCAGGACTTCTTCCCGCTGACCGTCCATTACCAGGAGAAGTTCTCTGCCGCGGGCCGTATCCCCGGCGGCTTCTTCAAGCGTGAGCGCGGCGCGACCGAGAAGGAAACGCTGACCAGCCGCCTGATCGACCGCCCGATCCGCCCGCTGTTCCCCGAAGGCTTCTACAACGAGATCAACGTGATCTGCCAGGTGCTGTCGTTCGACGGCGAGACCGAGGCGGACATGGTGGCCATGATCGCGGCATCTGCCGCGCTGACCATCTCGGGCGTGCCCTTCATGGGTCCCATCGGCGGTTGCCGCGTGGGCTACATCGATGGCGAATACGTGCTCAACCCGAAGCAGGACAAGGCGCTGGAAGACGGTCGCCTCGACCTAGTCGTGGCAGCCACGCACGACGCCGTGATGATGGTGGAATCCGAAGCCAAGGAACTGACCGAGGAAGAAATGCTCGGCGCCGTGGCGTTCGCGCATGACGAGATCCGCAAGGTCATCGGTGCGATCATCGACCTGGCCGAACAGGGTGCCAAGGATCCGTGGCAGATCGACAAGGTGGACGGCAAGGCCGCCCTGCTGGAAGAACTGCGCGGCGTCATCGGCGAAGATCTCGCCGCCGCCTACAAGCTGACCAACAAGTCCGAACGGCAGGCCGCCGTCAATGACGCCCGCACCAAGGCGCGCGAGCATTTCTCCGGTCTCGCCGAGAGCGATCCGGCCGGCTACATGGGCCGCCTGAAGCTGGTGAAGACGCTGGAAGGCGACATCGTGCGCAAGGCCATCCTGAAGGACGGCACCCGCATCGACGGCCGCAAGCTGGACCAGGTCCGCCCGATCGAGAGCATGGTCGGCTTCCTGCCGCGTGCCCACGGTTCGGCGCTGTTCACGCGCGGCGAGACGCAGGCCATCTGCACCACCACGCTGGGCACCAAGGACAGCGAGCAGATGATCGACGGGCTGGAGGGTCTCTCCTACTCGAACTTCATGCTGCACTATAACTTCCCGCCCTATTCGGTCGGTGAAGTAGGCCGCTTCGGCGCGCCCGGCCGTCGCGAGATCGGCCACGGCAAGCTGGCCTGGCGTGCGCTGCACCCGGTGCTGCCGAGCAAGGAGGATTTCCCCTACACCATCCGCATCCTGTCCGACATCACCGAGTCCAACGGCTCGAGCTCGATGGCGACGATCTGCGGTGGCTGCCTCAGCATGATGGACGCCGGCGTTCCCATCGAACGGCCGGTTTCCGGCATCGCCATGGGCCTGATCCTCGAAGGCAATGACTTTGCCGTCCTGTCGGACATCCTGGGTGACGAAGATCACCTCGGCGACATGGACTTCAAGGTCGCCGGCACCGAGAACGGCATCACCACCATGCAGATGGACATCAAGGTGGCCGGGATCACGCAGGAGATCATGGGCAAGGCGCTGGAGCAGGCCAAGGCCGGTCGCCAGCATATCCTGGGCGAGATGCAGAAGGCGCTGGGCTCTGCCCGCAACGAACTGTCGGCGCACGCGCCGCGGATCGAGACCATGCAGATCGACAAGGCGAAGATCCGCGACGTCATCGGCACCGGCGGCAAGGTGATCCGCGAGATCGTGGCCGAGACCGGCGCCAAGGTCGACATCGACGACGAGGGCCTGATCAAGATCAGCTCGTCCGACGTCAGCCAGATCGAGGCTGCGCGCAAGTGGATCGCCGGCATCACCGAGGAAGCGGAAGTCGGCAAGGTCTATGACGGCAAGGTCGTCAACATCGTCGACTTCGGTGCCTTCGTGAACTTCATGGGCGGCAAGGACGGTCTCGTCCACGTCTCCGAAATGAAGAACGAGCGCGTCGAGAAGCCGACCGACGTCGTGTCCGAAGGGCAGGAGGTCAAGGTCAAGGTTCTCGAGATCGACCAGCGCGGCAAGGTCCGCCTGTCGATGCGCGTCGTCGACCAGGAAACCGGCGAGGAGCTGGAGGACACCCGTCCCCCGCGCGAACCCCGCGAACCGCGCAGCGGTGGTGACCGGGGCGACCGGGGCGACCGTGGCCCGCGTGGCGGCGGTGACCGTCGCGGCCCGCGTGGCAACCGTGACCGCAAGGACGATCGCGGCGGCCGCCGCGATGGACCCAGCGCAGGTGGTGGCGATGACCACATGCCGGCGTTCCTGAAGGACGATTGATCCGCAACGGCGCGCCAACAGCGCACTATCGGAACGGGGTCGTGGGGGCATTCGCCCTTGCGGCCCCTTTCGGTATGAAACCCGAAAGTCTAGCGCACGACCATGCACGACGTTGACCGCCAGTCTCCCGATACTGCGAGGCGACCTTTTCTGGAAAGCTTGCCGCTGGCTTCCGGTCGGCCGTGGGTCGGTTATGTCTGTGCCGTGCTGGCCAGCATTGCCGGGCTGGTGGCGCGGTGGGCGGTCGATGATGCGCTGCCCCCTGGCTTTCCCTACCTCACCTTCTTTCCTGCGGTCATCATCGTCGCCTTCTTCCTGGGCGCGCGGCCGGGCATCGTGGCGGCAGTGCTGTGCGGCATGCTCAGCTGGTACTTCTTCATCGCCCCGTTCGAGACCTTTGCCCTGCCGTATCAGGCGGCGGTGGCCATGCTGTTCTACCTCTTCATCTGCACTGTCGACATCACCTTGGTCCACTGGATGCAGGCGGCCAACCGGCAGCTGGCGGCAGAACGGCTGCGCAGCGACAGCCTGGCAGAAACCCGCGCCGTTTTGTTCGAGGAACTGCAGCACCGCGTGGGCAACAACCTGCAGATGATGTCCTCCATCCTCAACCTGCAACAGCGCGGCGTGGCGGATGAGGCGGGCAAGGCGGCGCTGGTCGAAGCATCGCGCAGGCTGGGCGTGGTGGGGCGGTTGCAACGCACGCTCTACCATGCGGACGGGGCCCAGCTCTCGCTGGCAAACTACATCGACCGCATCGTGCGCGACACGCTGGAGGCGTCGGGCCGCACCGATATCGACTATCACTTCGACGAACAGGCCACCGACGTGCTGCCTGCCGCCGCCGCGGTGCCGACCGCGCTGGTGGTATCCGAAGCCGTCAGCAACGCGCTGGAACATGGCTATGGCGCGGCACGGGGCGGGGTGCTGGAGGTGACAGTGGTCGAAGACGAAGCAGACGATACCTTCGTCATCTCCATCAGGGACGAGGGCCGTGGCCTGCCGCAGGGCTTCGTGCTGGAGCAGGCCGACAGCCTCGGCCTGCGCATCGCCAGCAACCTGGCGCGCGGGCTAGGCGGCAGGTTCACCCTCGACCGGCGCGACGACGGGCCGGGCACCGTCGCCCGCCTGACGGTCCCCCGCTCACACGACGAACCAGGAGATACAGATGCTGCCGCGTGAGGAAATCGCCACCGCACAGATTCCCAATGGGGGCATGTTGACCCTGATCGCCCATGGCCGCGACCATGTCATCATGCTCGGCCGTGACGAGCTGATGGGCACGCGCATGCAGTTCTCCGAAGAACAGCTGGCCCGGCTGACGCTGGAGCGGCTGGAGATGCCGGCTCCGCGCATACTGATAGGCGGATACGGCATGGGCTTCACCTACCGCGCCGCGCTGGAGGTGCTGCCGGCGAACGGTCACATCACCGTGGCCGAGGTGGTGGCGGAGATCGTCGACTGGGCGCGCGGACCGCTCGCACACCTGATCGGCGACACGCTCGACGACCCGCGCGGAGAGGTTATCATCGCCGATGTCGCCGCGCTGGTGGACGATGCGGGCGATGGCACCACGCCGCTTTACGACGCGATCCTGATGGACGTTGACAATGGTCCCGATGGCATCGTGCGCGACGGCAACGAACGGCTCTACACCCGCACGGGCATCGCCCGCATGCGTGATGCCCTGAGCGTGGGCGGCTTGCTGGCGATCTGGTCAGCGGCGGACGACCACAAGTTCACCCGCCGGCTGATGGATGCAGGGCTGCAGGTCGAGGTCGAAACGGTGCGCGCCCGCCCGAACAACAAGGGCCCCCGCCACACCATCTGGTTCGCCCGGCGCGTGCGTTAGGCGCCCGTCAGGTCAGCCCTGTTTCAGACGCGGCTGGCCAAGGAAGTCGCGCTTGCCCACCTCGATCCCCAGATTGCGCAGGATGGCGTAGGCGGTCGTTGCGTGGAAATAGAAGTTGGGCTGGGCAAAGCTCAGCAGGAAGTTCTCGCTGGTGAAGGGCATGTCGACATTGCGGGGCGCGAAGACGAAATGCGTCTCGCCGCCGACGAAGCTGTCGACCTCTCCCTTGCTCAGGGCGCGCAAGGTGTTTTCCGCCGCGCCCAGGTTCAGTCGCATCTGCTCCAGCGTGGTGGCCGGCTCGCCCATGTCGGGAGAGAAGCTGCCCTTGCGCACACCCTCGATCGCCCCGACCGAGTGCACGACCATGCTTTTCACCTGGTAGGCGAAGGGCAGCATATCCTCGGCCAGCTTGGCCGCGGCCAGATCGTCCTCCGCAATGCCGCAGGCCTTGGCCCGCTCGATCCATGTCTGCCCGGCGTTCAGGATCTGGATGTAGGACGGCACGACGGCTTCGTAGAGCGAAAACGACATGGGCGCGGGTTCCTTTTCAAATCCGGTGCATGAGCGGGTTGGTGCTGAATGCCCTGCCAGCCGGGGCGGCGATGTTCAACGGTGTCGACTTGACCCATGCCGTCAGCATGTCACGGAGCGCAGACGACCATGTAAGGAAAAGGCCCGTCATCCACGATCGGACGACGGGCCTTTCCGGGCGGTCTTGATGAGGCTCAGCGCACTCGTGGTCCGCCGAACGGAAGCGGCGGGGGAGGGCGGCGCGCGCCGCGCGGCAGCTGTGCCTGGTAGGCGCGCCCGCAATGTTCGACACAATAGGGGAAGCCGGGGTTCACCCGCTCGCCGCAAAAGTGGAAATCGGGTTCCCCCGGATGGCCCATCGGCCAGCGGCAGACGCGGTCGTTGAGGTCGAGCAGGCTGGTCTTCTCGGCAATCTCGGCGCTCGGCTTGGCCGGCACGAGCCGACGGGGCGGGGCGGGCGGGATCGGTGCCTGCTGATCGCCCGGACCCTGGCGCAGGAAGCCGCCCGGGCCATAGCTGACGATCTTGGGCAGATCCTCGCGCTTTTCCAGCAGCGGATGGCCTGCGCTCGCGGGCGCGGCGGCGGACGGGGCGGACGCCTCGCCATCTGTTGCGCTCTCGGTCTCCGGCTGGGGAATGGGTGCCGGGCGAGCGGGTGCGGCAGCAGGAGCTGGTTCGGCGGAGGGCCGGCTGGGGGCGGGCTTCCTTTCCGCAGGCGCATCGGCAGCGGCCGGAGATGCAGCGACAGGTGGCGCTGCGGCGGGGGCCTTCTTCTTCGGCGGCGGCGCCTTCTTTTCTTCCTTGGCCTTCACCGGGCTCGGCCGCGCCTTCAGACCCAGCCGGTGCGCCTTGCCGATCACCGCGTTGCGCGAAACACCGCCCAGCGTGTCGGCAATCTGGCTGGCGGTCGATCCACCCTCCCACATCTTGGTCAGAGTGGCGATGCGCTCTTCGGTCCAGCTCATAGGTCGGTCATGTCCAATCGTTGTCTTGCCAAGTCTTGCAACCCCAGGCCGGCCCCGATAGGCGAGCGCGCATGACAGGACAAGCGAGTGTGCCGCCGCGCCAGTTCCCGCCCAAGGGACAGCCGCAGATCACCGGGTTCAACCGGATCGGTCTGTGGAGCCTCTATATTAAGGAGTGCCGCCGCTTTCTCAAGGTGCAGACGCAGACTGTCTGGGCGCCTGCCGTCACCACGCTGCTGTTCCTGGTCATTTTCACCGTCGCGCTGAGCGGTGCGGGCGGGCGCGCGGGGCGCGAGGTTCTGGGCGTGCCCTTCGGCACGTTCGTTGCCCCCGGCCTCATCATGATGGGCATGATGCAGAACGCCTTTGCCAATTCCAGCTTCAGCCTGCTGGCGGGCAAGTTGCAGGGGACGATCATCGACCTGCTGATGCCGCCGCTGAGCGAGGCCGAGCTGATGATCGGCATCGTCACCGCCGCCATAACCCGCGCGGTGATGGTCGGCGGCGCGGTATGGCTGGCGATGTGGCTCTATCCCGGCGTCTCCGTCTCGGTCGAGCACCCCTGGGCGGTGGCGTGGTTCGGCCTGATGGGTGCAACCATGCTGGCGCTGGCGGGCTTGCTGGCGAGCATCTGGGCCGAGAAGTTCGATCACAACGCAGCGATCACCAATTTCATCGTTGCACCGCTCAGCCTGCTGTCGGGCACGTTCTATGTCATCTCAAACCTGTCGCCGGCGTTCCAGGCGATCAGCCGCGCCAATCCGTTCTTCTACATGATTTCCGGCTTCCGCTACGGCTTCCTGGGGCGCAGCGACATTGGCAACGATAACGCCCACGTCATCGGCGCGGCGATCGGCGTCGGCGTGCTGAACCTCGTGCTGGGGTTCGTGACTTACCGCGTGCTGAAGAGCGGGTGGAAGATCAAGAGCTAGACGGGACTAGTGCGTCAGGCTGCGGCGCAGGCGATACTTGCCCGGCTGGAACGCCTCGAACAGCTGGCTGACCTGCGGGTGATCGATCGGTTCGTCGGCACTGTCGATCGCCAGGTTCTGCTGGCTGACATAGGCGACGTAGGAACTGTCCTCGTTCTCGGCGAGCAGGTGATAGAACGGCTGGTCGCGATCGGGCCGCTGGCCTTCCGGAATGGCTTCATACCACTCCTCGGAATTGGCGTAGACGGGGTCGACATCGAAAACCACGCCGCGAAAGTCGTGCCGCTTGTGTCGCACCACGTCACCGATGGCGAACAGCGCGCGCGAACGGCGCGGCGCCTCGATCATGCGGCCCGCCTGTCCGGAAAAGAATTGGGTACGATCCATCGGCTTGAATATAGGCGGTGTGCAGCCCCTCACAAGCATCAGGGGCGGGCAATCACCCGATTTTCGGACGGGAATGGCACGCGGGGACTTGGCAAGCCGGAAGCCATCGGCTAACCGCGCGTTCTCCCAATCGACCGGGCATTTCCTGCCGTGGCAGGACCTCTGCGGAGAGGTGGCAGAGTGGTCGAACGCGCCGCACTCGAAATGCGGTTTACGGGCAACCGTAACGTGGGTTCGAATCCCACCCTCTCCGCCACAATCCTGTTTCCACAGATCTGTGAACAGCCATAAAGCGCCGGAAACCTTGCGTTCTGCGCCTTTTGGTGTCCATCCTCGTTTCTTCGCATTCACCCCTTGCTCCGGCGAAGTCGGGGTAAATTGGGGGTAAGCATTCAGGCGGTTTGGGGGTAAAGCAGATGCTGACGGACAAGGCGGTCAAGGCGGCCACGGCGCGAGACAAGGCCTACAAGATCGCCGACCGGCAGGGGCTGTTCCTGCATGTCTCACCCAAGGCCCACAAGACCTGGCGCTACAAATATCGTTTCGACGGCAAGGAGCAGGCGCTCGGTCTCGGCACTTATCCCGATGTATCTCTCGCCGCCGCTCGCGAGGCACGGGACGGTGCGCGCAAGATCCTTCGCTCGGGTCGCGATCCTCGAATGGACAAGGCGCGACGCAAGCTGATCGGAGGACGGGACGAGCGACAGACGTTCGAAGCCATCGCGCGCGACTGGTATGAGCAGCAGCTGCCTCGCTGGAAGCCGGTCCACGCGAACGACGTCATCATCAGCCTGGAGCGTGATGTCTTCCCGTACATCGGCGCGCTCGAACTTAGTGAGATCGACGAGCCGGTGCTGCTTGCCGTGCTGCGCAAGGTCGAGGCGCGGGGTGCCATCGAAACCGCTCGTCGGCTGAAGCAACGGGTCGGGTCGGTGTTCGTCTACGCCCGCGGGCTGGGCATCAAGGTCGACAACCCGGCGGTCGCTGTAGGCGCCGCGCTCAAGCCTGTTCCGCCCGCAAAGCGTTATCCGGCGCTCATCAAGATCGATGGCGTGCAGCAGTTGGTGCACGACGTCGATCGTGCCGGCGCTTCACCCGTCACACGCTTGGCTGCTCGCGTCCTAGCGCTCACGGCGCAGCGCCCTGGCATGGTGCGCCGCATGACCTGGGAACAGTTGAGCGGGATCGACTGGAAGGATGCCTCGGCTCCCTCACCCGAAGCGCTGTGGACCATACCCGCCGACGAGATGAAGCTGGAGTTGCACCTGCGTGACGACGAAGCGTTCGAGCATTGCGTCCCTCTTGCGCCCGAGGCGGTTGCGACCTTGCGCGGCGTGCGCTGGCTCACCGGTCGCTCGCCCTATGTGTTCCCAAGTTCGCTGTCGGGACTGACACCGATCAGCGAGAACGCGATCGGCTATCTCTACAACCGCGAGGGCTACAAGGGCCGTCACGTTCCGCATGGCTGGCGCTCGAGTTTCTCGACCATAATGAACGAGCTTACGGAGCGCGAACTTGGCGACGACATCCGTTTGTTCGCGGATCGGATGATCATCGACCTGATGCTGGCGCATTCGCCCAAGGGCCTCAGCGCCAGCGAGCTACGCTACAACCGGGCGGCCTTCATGCCGCGGCGCCGGGAACTGGCGGAGCGCTGGGCGTCGATGATCATGGTCGACGCGTTACCGGTGGACGAGATCATTCACAGCCCCCGCCGCAAACGGCGGACCTAGTTGCCGCGCAGAGCCGCCTTCTCCCGCAGCCAGGCGGCGACCTCTTCCTTGTCCCAAAGCGAGCGCGAGCCGAGCTTGATCTGCTGCGGAAAGCCGTCGTCATCGATGCGCTTGTAGATGGTCGAGGTGGCCATCCCGGTCATCTCGCATACCGCCTCGATGGAAATTAGAGGAGGACCAACCCCGGCCAGGTCGCTTCTTTCCGATGGCGTTTTTTGGTCTGCTGGTTCCACCGCGAGCTGTGCTTGACGGGAGACCGCACGTGCTGCCCGTAGCTTCGGTTCGGTTACCATCTCTATCTGCCTGGCGGTCAGCGGGCCCAGTTCGGGCAACGCAGCCAGCCATCGGTCAAAGCTTTCTGCGCCCACCAAGATGCGATGCGTTGGGACAGCATTTGGTTCCGTCCAGTGTTCGGGATCGAACGCGCCAGTCGCAAAGCGCGGAAGCGGTTCGTCAATCTCCCACCAATCGGTGAGGATTGGCTGGACTTCGCCGCCGCCCAGCGGGCGCATGAAGCTCGTCAGTCGTCCATGCACAAATGCCTTGGTCATGTCGTCGCATTGCAGCCTGATCAAATCGCGGGCTGCGTCGTTCGGACCCTCGTCTTCCGGTTGCCCGAAGATAGTCGGCAGCTCGTAGGACATTAACCCGAGCATTGCTTCCACGAGCTGACCGAACGCCCAGACAAGCGTGACGCGGCCGACCGAATGGGCGTTCGAGCGCTCTTCGTAGGGCGACCACGGTTTGAAATTAAAAGCCATTCAAGCGCTGTTAGCATGCCGGATAAGGTAAACCATCACACGAATAGCAGGGAGTGAGTAGCGCCTGCAGAGGTGTCAGCTTTGCGCCCCAATCTCAGACGCTCACGAGAACCTAAGCTACTCCCGAAAACCGCCGTTCGTTAATCCTGCGACCTTCGACGGGCCGAGTAGCCGTTTATAGACGTTGGTGAACTCACAAGACTCGACTTCGGGAAGCCGATGTGTTGCTTTCCGAGCTTGGAGAAGACCATGCCACTAGAAAATCTGACCATTCATCGCGCGAGCTTGCACGAAGTCTACCGCCGCGCTGACGATCGTAACATCGTGCCTCCGACTTATGCCACCGAGCTTTTCGAGTTAAACGCCGCTGGTCTCGCGACTTTTCAGAAACGAGTTCAGCAAGCTTTCCAGAGCGACGCCAAGTGCCTCCGCATGACTATCAATGCACATGCCGCGGGCACAGTCGCGGCGATCGGCGTTGGCCTGATTGCCGCCAACGATGCGGATTTTGTGACCCAATCGCAGGCGATGGCGGATCTTCTTGCAGCGGCGCAGACTTCCCGCGGATACCCCGGCGGTCTGGTCGTGACGTTCGACGGGACCGTGGGGCACCCGGTGCGGCGCTTCTTCGGCATCATGAAAGCCGAGATGCATGAGGCGTTCTTGAAAGGCGAGAATCTGCAGGCTAGTTTCGTGGACAGCGTCTTTCTCAGCCCGAAGACGAAGCTCTACAAGATCGGACTGTTCGTTGCTGCGGATGAGCCGCCTCGAGGGCTCCCCGGGGGCTGGAACGCGACCGTTTACGACAGCCAGTTGACCGCGGCGGCCCGCGACGGTGCAGCGCTTTATTTCCACGAGACGTTCCTCGGCCTAGCGTTTCCGGAGAACAGCGCTCAGCAAACGAAGCACTTTTACCAGAAAACGCGTGAGTTCATCGCGTCGGCGGCGCTGCCGGAGGAAGAAAAGGTTGATCTCTACAACGGTCTGTATTCCTATTTGAAGCTCGACCGCGAGCCGACGGTTCAGGTGGCCACATTCGCCGAGCGCTTCATGTCTGAGGAAATCGGAGACGACTATCAGCGACACATGCGTCGCGAGCGATTTCCGGAAGAGGCGATCCAGAAAGACATATCCGAAATTGCCGGTGGGATGCGCATCCGCAAGCTGCGGTTTGGTGGACAGATCACCTTGTCGGGACCCGCGCAGGCTATCAGCGATCAGGTGCAGGTCACACCGATTGATGGCCCAGAGGGGGAGCAGTGGACGCGGATCACTGTTCACAGTCGGCTGGAAAGCCAGCTGTGACGAAGGAAGATGCGTTCTTGGCGAGGTGGCAGGACGAGCGCGCCGCGTATTTGGCCTGGGGACAGCACGTATCGTCGGTGATCAGCGAGGCGTTAATTCCGGTCATCGCGCCAATTAGCGTCGGCTATTTCCTCAAGGCGCCGCTGGCGCCGCGCCTGAAGGACGATCAGAAGCTGGTTGAGAAGGCGTTCTATCGGAACAAGTCATACGCCGACCCTTATGCTGACATAACGGATAAGGTGGGCACCCGGTTCGTCGTGCTGTTGGGGACGCAGGTCAAGATCGTGACCGAGGTTCTGGAAGGGGTAGAGGGCTGGACATGGAGCCGGGACCGCGACTATGAAGAGGAACAGAGCAGGAACCCGGTGGCGTTCGAATATGCTGCCGTTCACTTCGTCGTCCGCCCCAGCTTCGACACATTGGTGGGTGACACCTTGGTGCCGGCTGGCACGCCTTGTGAGGTGCAAGTCAAAACGATCCTGCAACATGCCTACAGCGAGTTGACGCATGACACGATCTACAAGCCTCAGATTGAGGCAACACCGGTCATGCAGCGTAACGCGGCGAAGGCTATGGCGCTGCTGGAAGCTACCAACGACTATTTCGAGCGTGTGGCGACCGATGTTGCCACGGCATTGAGTACAGTGAGGGACATCACCAACGAACTTTCCACCGTCTATCGCGACGTGATTGGTCTGGAGCCCAGCCCAACCGTGCTAGAGGGCCTACTGCTGGAGGCGTATGAATCAACCGCTGAAGGCGACTATGCCGATCGCGCCCGGGCGATGCTTAGGGAACGGCCGTTTTTGATCGACCGCATCAAGGCGAAGGTCGCTGAGCGGAATCCAATCTTTTCGCAGCCGGCGGTGCTGCTGGCCTACATGGATGTCGTCGATCTCGGGAAGCGCGCACTCCGTCGATGGCCCCTAACACCGGCGGAGATGGAGCCGATACTGTCGGATTTAGGCCAGACCATCCATTGATCAGCAGAAGAACACAGCTTCGAGGATCGCTCGCATCAGCACACTGCGGCACTGGCACGCCGGTGCAAGATTTCCGGATGTTGTACGGTTGCCACGTGCGGTTGCCGGTTTCGCATAGATGACTGCGTACGCGGGAATTGTCCCGAAAACCGGCCAGTCAGCTATCGGCCCAAAAATTCTCACAACTCCAGCGTTCTTCGTGTGGCCAATGGCGGCCAAGGAGACGAACGATGGGATACTCAAGATTTGACGCCGCTGTGCAGGCACTGAGGTGCCCCCTTCTGAGTGGTCCATCGACTATTTTAGTCTGGACCATGAAGGAGAAGCAGAATGCCATCGAAGAAGCACAAGCCGGAGGAGATCATCGGGAAGCTGCGTGAGGCGGAGATCGTGCTGGCACAGGGCGGGACCACGCCCGAAGCGTGCCGCCGGATCGGGGTCACTGAGCAGACCTATTACCGCTGGCGCAAGGAGTATGGCGGTCTGAAGGTCGACCAGGCTCGGCGAATGAAGGAGCTTGAGAAGGAGAATGCCCGGCTACGTCGTGCGGTGTCGGATCTCACGCTGGACAAGTTGATCCTCCAGGAGGCTGCCAGGGGAAACTTCTGAGCCCCGCGCGGCGGCGACGCTGTATCGATCGCATCAGAGAGATGATGCCAGTGTCCGAACGGCGGGTCTGTCGCGTACTCGGGCAACACCGATCGACGCAGCGCAAAGCGCCGTGCGGGGCTGATGATGAGCAGGCGCTCACCGAGGACATCATCGCTCTGGCGAAGCAGTATGGTCGCTACGGCTATCGCCGTATTACGGCCTTGCTGCGCAACGCGGGCTGGATGGTGAACCGCAAGCGGGTTGAGCGGATCTGGCGCAAGGAAGGGCTCAAAGTGCCTCAGAAGCAGCCGAAGCGAGGCCGCCTATGGTTGAACGACGGCTCGTGCATCCGCTTGCGTCCAGAGTATCCAGGGCACGTGTGGGCCTACGACTTCGTTGAGGGCCGCACTCATGATGGTCGCAAGTTCCGGATACTGACGATCATCGACGAGGCGAGCCGGGAGTGCCTGGCGCTGGTCGTGGCGCGCCAGCTCAAGCATCAGGATGTGCTGGCGGCGCTGGCAGAGCTGTTCGTCTCTCGCGGTCCACCAGCTCACATCCGGTCTGACAATGGTCCGGAGTTTATCGCTACCGCCGTGCAGGAGTGGCTCGCCAGGATCGGCGTCAAGACGCTCTATATCGCGCCGGGATCCCCTTGGGAGAACGGCTACAACGAGAGCTTCAACGGCTCACTGCGTGACGAGCTGCTCGATGGCGAGATCTTCTACGGCCTTGCCGAGGCCAAGGTGCTGATCGAAGCCTGGCGCCGTCACTACAACACCGTGCGTCCGCACAGCAGCCTTGGCTATCGTCCACCTGCTCCGGAAACGGCGACGACGCCATTGCCGCCTTCCGGTTCCGCTTCGCTCCACCTCCAGCCGGCAATGGCACCGGAGGCAACAATGCACTAACAATCAACCCGGACCACTCGATGGGGGCCGGTCAATTATGATTTTCGGACGAGCACCACCCCAGCAATCGCAAGCGCGCCGCCAGCCAGAGGCCAGGATTGATCGACAAGCAACGCGCTAGCCACGATCAATGCGGCAGCTAGAGGGCCTTTCAAGGACTGACGCTCATTGCGAAGTCCAGCGAGCTGCTCGATACTGAGGGGATCGAGCTGAACCGGCACATATCCTGACTTTGCGATCGAGTTCGCAGTGGCAAGTATGTCGGGCAAGGACGCCGACAAACCCAGCAGCTGACCGCGAAGTCTCTTCAAACCCGACCGAGCGCTGCCGAGCGAGAACCGCTCGGCGAGAAGCTCCGTCATGATCGGCCGGGTCTCTTCGGCGATGTTGTAGTCCGGTGCCAGCGATCGGACGAAGCCCTCTGCAGTCAACAAGGTACGCAGAAGAATGGCCAGATCAGGTGGCAGAACCAGTCGATAATCCCGCAACAGGTCGAAAACGCGGGAAAAAATCTGCGAGAACTCGATGCCAGATAACACGGTCCCCCTGAACTCTCCGATCAACTGATCCAGATCCACCGCGAGCGCATCGCGATCCACCTTCGGCTCCCCCGCCCATGCGAGCAGGACATTCGCGACATCGCTGGTTTCCTCACCAGCGATCGCAAGCACGAGGCGGACGATCTCGTCGCGCCTGGCCTTGGTGAGCGTCCCGACCGATCCAAAGTCGATGAAGCCGACATCCTGCTCGCCGATCATGAAGACGTTACCGGGATGGGGGTCGCCGTGAAATTCGCCGTTCAGGATGATCATCCGCAGGACAGCGTTGGCATAGCTTTTAGCGAAAGCCGCCACCCGCGGGTCGCCGGATGGGCTGCCCAGCGAAGACGCGGGCCTGCCGTACAGGCGTTCCTGAACGTTCACCCGCAGCCCGGTCAGTTCCCAATGGATGGCCGGGGTCCTGACGCCGATGGTGTCGAGATATGCGCCGATCCGCTCGCAGGCTCGGGATTCCGCAGCGAGGTCCATCTCCCAGGCTAGATTGCGGCCGAAGGTCCGCAGAAACTCGACTGGCCGGTAACGCGCGATGTCAGGCGAGCGTGCTTCTGCGATCTCGGCAAGACGCACAAGCAGGCGCACATCGGCTTCCATGCGCGCGGCGGTGCCCGGGCGGCGAACCTTCACGATGACCTCGCTACCGTCCTGTAGCTTGGCGGAATAGGTCTGTGCAATCGAGGCGGACGCCAAAGGCTGTTCGTCGAACTGCGCAAAGTCGTTCCGCCAGTCCTCACCCCAGCTTGAAGCAAGTACGGGCTCGATATCTGCGAAGCGCACTGGCGACACCTGATCGTGCAGGGTTGAGAATGCCGTGATCCAGTGTTCGGTAAACAGATCGCTTCGGGTGGCGAGGAGCTGCCCCAGCTTTATACCAACTGGCCCGATGTCACGGAGGAACGCGACAACTGCAGCCGGACGAAATTCGCGAGGATCGATGACATTGCTCGAAGAGGGAATAAATCCGAGGGCTCCGGCGAGATTTTTCGCGCCGTGCCTCATTAGGATTTGGCTGATCTCCGCGGCGCGAGCGATGCTGCTGATAGGCTTTTCCGGGGGCGATGCCATGATTTTACTCAGCCTCGGCCCGGAGTTGGTCCAGATTTTCCGATACCCTTGCAAGAATCTGCTGCAACGTTTGCTTCTCGTCGGCGGCAATGTCGCGCCAAAGCAGACCATGAAGCCTATCCGCGGAGCCTCTCAGTTCGGGCAGCAGATCGTCAAGCTGCTCCGTGAGGATGAGTTGCCACGCTCGCCGATCCGTCTCAGCTCGAAGCCTTTTCATCAGCCCGCGTGCGCAAAGACCTGCAACCGCCTGGCCGATGGTCGCCGATTCCAGTTCCAGTTTCTGGGCGATTTCAGCCTGCGTAAGGGCAGGATCGCGAAGAAGTTGTCCGATGATCCTCCACTGTGTCTGATTGAGACCGATCCTGGCGACCCTCGCATCGTACACTCTGCGCGCGCCGCGACTGATCTCGTCCATAAGATAGAGAATGCGGTCATCATCGGTGATGACCTTCTGCCGACGCTGAGACCGTGACATGGTATCTGGTTTTTCATCCATAGCGCTGTGTAGTCGGATAGCCTCGGATGCCCAAATGCAAACTGCTAAATGCCTTTACTATCTGGCTCACGGCTCATAGGGCGCGAGACGCGTTCACCTTTTACTGAGGCTGCCGAAAGAGTCAGATGACCGATAACTCCAACCAACCGGAGCAGGAGGGCACAACCCCAACGAAACCGCAATCGCGGCGTGGCTTGCGCATCGTGCTAATCCTCGTTGGTCTTGCCGTGCTGCTTGGCGGGATCTGGTGGTACTACCGGCACGTAAGCTA
Source organism: Aurantiacibacter arachoides (assembly GCF_009827335.1). GTDB lineage: Bacteria > Pseudomonadota > Alphaproteobacteria > Sphingomonadales > Sphingomonadaceae > Alteraurantiacibacter > Alteraurantiacibacter arachoides. Next base: position 601,805 of record NZ_WTYH01000001.1, read on the forward strand.
CGGACAATATATGCAGTCGACCGATAACGCCTATGTCGCTGCCGACAGCGTCGTTATCTCTTCCAAGGTAGCGGGATACGTCGAAGAGGTCTTCGTGGGGGAGAACGAGCAGGTTGCTCTCGGCGGAGCCCTCGTACAACTGGATCTGCGGGATTATCAGGCGCAAGCGCAACAGGCGCGCGCACAGATCGCTGCGACCCTGGCCGGTGCCGACACAATCCGTTCTCAGGTAGCTGAACAGGATGCAGCCATTCGCCAGGCGCGGGGCCAACTCGCCGCCGCGCGCGCAGCACTCGACCTCGCGAACGACCAGGTGGCGCGATATCGGCCCCTTGCCGCGACAGGAGCCGAACCGCGGGAAAAGCTCGATCAGTATGAGGCGCAGGCGCGGCAGGCGCGGGCCGAACTCGCCGCTGCGCAGGCGGCGGTCGCTGCCGCGACCGCTCGCCGGGGGACCCTGTTCGAGCAGATCAGCCAGACCCAGGCGCAGGCGGACGCTGCTCGCGCTCAGCTGGAAACAGCCGACCTTACGGTTGAATCGACCTTGCTGCGCGCCAGCAAGGCCGGCCGCGTCGGCGATCTCTCGGTGAGGGTGGGCCAGTTCGTGCAACCGGGTCAACGTTTGATGACGGTGGTTCCGGTGAGGGCGATCTACGTGACGGCAAACTTCAAGGAAACGCAGGTCGGCCTGATCCGGGCCGGCCAGAGCGTCAGGCTCGAAGTTGACGCCCTGCCCGACCTTGAGATCGCGGGACGAGTGGTCAGCATATCGCCGGGAACGGGCGCGGAATTTTCCATCCTCCCCCCCGAAAATGCCACCGGCAACTTTACCAAGATCGTTCAACGGATACCCGTCCGCATCGCTATCGATGCTCCCCCTGAAGTGCGGCGTCTGCTCGTTCCCGGCATGTCGGTAGTGGCTACGGTCGACACCCGGAATGCTGCCGGCGAATTGGAAGAGATCTCGAGTCGGACTCAATGACCGAGATACTGGCAGCGCAGGACACTTCGATCGGGCCGGCCGGGAGCCGAAAGAACGCAGACGTTACTGCCTGGGTCGCTGTGGCCGCGGGCGCGCTCGGCGCCATGCTCGCGACGCTGGACATATCAATCGTCAATTCCGCACTCCCCGTCATTCAGGGCGAGATCGGTGCCACAGGCGCCGAAGGCACCTGGATTGCTACGTCATTTCTCGTTGCTGAGATTGTCGTCATTCCACTGAGCGCTTGGCTCGAACGGCTGTTCGGTCTGCGAACCCTCCTCATCATCGCGGTCAGCGCGTTCACCGCATTTTCTGTGCTATGCGGTGTAGCCACCGACCTTACGACCATGATCATCGGCCGCACGGGCCAGGGCTTCATGGGCGGAGTCCTCATTCCGACCGCAATGACTATTGTGGCTAAACGATTGCCGCCGCACCAACAGCCAATCGGAATGGCGCTGTTCGGCATGACTGTGGTTCTTGGCCCCGTGATGGGGCCATTGATCGGCGGCTGGCTGACCGAGAACCTGAGCTGGCACTATGCCTTTTTCGTCAATGTGCCAGTCTGCGCAATCCTGCTGCTCCTGCTGTTTATCGGGCTGCCTCACGAGAAGCCCAAGTGGGAATATCTCACGGACGCCGATTGGGCTGGCATTCTCGGGCTGATCCTCGGACTGGGCGGTCTGACTGTTGTACTCGAGGAAGGGCACCGTGAGGAATGGTTCGAGTCCTCACTCATTCGCTGGCTAACGGTGGTGACCATTATCGGCTTTGCCTGTTTGATTTACGGACAAGTGAAAGCACGCAAGCCGGTCTTGAAGTTGCAGCTCCTGTTCAATCGACAGTTCGCCAGCGTCGCGATCATGGCGCTCGCCCTGGGCATGGTGATGTATGGTTCGACCTATGTCATTCCGCAGTTCCTCGCGATCATTTCTGACTATAATGCTTTTCAGACGGGAGTGGTCATCTTCTGGATGGGTGTCCCGGCCTTTCTCCTGATGCCGGTTCTGCCTCTGATGATCCGCAAGGTGGACATCCGCATTGCCGTCGGCACCGGAATGCTGCTGATGGCGATCAGCTGCTTTGTCAGCACGAGTCTGACCGCCGAATCCGGCGGCGCTGTCTTCACTGAAGGTCAGCTTATCCGCGGGGCCGGAATGATCCTTGCGATGATGTTCCTGAATCAGGCAACGGTGGCTTCGGTGGCCAAGGAAGACGCGGGCGATGCCTCGGGCATTTTCAACGCGGCCCGCAATCTTGGCGGATCATTCGCCCTCTCGGCCCTCGCTTCGTTCCAGGACCAGCGGATCTGGCATCATAGCCGGCGGATGGAAGAGACCCTGAATGCGAACAGCGTTTCGCTACAGGACTATCTCGAAGGGCTGGCGCGAAACTTCGGCGGCATGGAGGGGGCGATGGCCGTCCTGAGCCGCACCCTCCAACGCGAGGCGTTCATAATGACCTACAATGACGTGTTCCTGGTTATGGGGATTCTGACCCTCGCGACGGTTCCGCTGGTCCTCTTCCTGAGGCCGCTTCCAAAAAATGTCTCCCTTTCGATGCACTGAGCCCTACACGATGCGCCACTTGCTACCTCCGCTTGTCACTATCGCCTTGCTAGCTGGATGCACGGCAGGGCCCGATTATGCAGGCCCCCCGGAAGTTGTGTCAGCAGACACGGGCACTCGCTTTGTGCGCGCTGGCAGTGATGTGAGCGCATCTGATCCGGTTGTCGCTCAATGGTGGCTGCTGCTTGGCGATCCCGAGTTGACGCGGCTGGTGGAGGCTGCGCTGTCCGGCAACCCCTCGCTCGCCGCAGCGCAGGCGCGCATTGCCCAGGCACGGGCATCCATCAGGCAAGACCGTGCGGGTCGAATGCCATCGCTTGGGGCACAGGCCACCACCGTGCAGGGCCGGCTTCCTGGTCTCGACCTTCAAGGCGGGGCGCCCCCCCCGTCAGAGCAAACCAATTCCGACGCAGAAACCGATGACTCGCTCAGCTTTTACAATGTGGGCCTTAACGCGAACTGGGAGCTGGAGTTCGCCGGTGGCTCGCGCAGGCGCATTGAGGCCAGCAATGCCCAAGCTGCTGCAACGGTGGCCAACGCAGAGGACGCAAAGGTCCAGTTGACTGCCCAAGTGGCCAGCACCTACGTCAATTTGCGGGAGGCCCAATTCCGCGCAGAGCAATTTGAGGCGCAGATTTCGTTGCAGGAAGAGATCCTGGCGCTGACATACCAACGCTATCAGCGCGGTGCATTGCCGCTTTTCCCGGTAAGCACCGCGAATGCCGAACTGGAGATGCTCAAGTCACAACTTGCCGAAGCTGAAGCGGATATCGCAGTCCTGTCTGATGCGCTCGCTATACTGACCGGACAGGTGCCGGGATCAGTTGATGCAGCGCTCACGACTGCGCGCTCCATTCCCATGCCGCCAGAGCAGGTCGCGATCGGCGATCCGGCAAGCCTGGTGGCGCGTCGGCCTGACATAAGGGCGGCCGAACGGTCTCTTGCCGCGTCGACGGCGCGGATCGGGGTGGCCGAGGCGGCGCGGTTCCCGAAATTGTCCTTCACAGGGATCCTGGGCCTCGGCGGATCCTCGTTGGACGACGTTGTCGATGTCGGCGAATTCTCCGCACTCGCGATCCCGCGCCTCCAGTGGAATTTTCTGGATTTCGGCAGGGTAGACGCTGCGATCGACCAAGCCGGGGCCGCGCGCAACGAAGCAGTCGCCAATTACCAGCAGACGGTGCTTCTGGCACTGCAAGACGCCGAACGTGCCTTGGCTCGCTTCGGCCAGCAGCGTGTTGCGCTCGCTGCCAGTATGCAAATCAAGAAGCAGGCTGACGACGCGGCGGACCTGAACCGCCAACGTTTTGCCGCAGGAGCGATCTCGAAGGCTGACCTCAACCGGGCCCTGCGAGAACAGCAGCAGGCCTCAGGAGACCTCGTCCGGGCAAGAGGCGCCCTTACGCTGTCGTGGATTGCGCTGCAGAAGTCGCTGGGCCTTGGGTGGCAAGAGCCTGTTCGAGATCAATAGTCCCGCCGCGCTGATCAATTGATCCGGTTGACGAGAAGTAGGCGCCCCTGCCGCTGGCGACCAACTTGTCGTCGGGCTCGAGAACCCGGGTTTCGGCCACCGAAATCTGTCGCCCGATCTTCACGATCTGTCCGTGAGCAGTGAGAGGTCCTGAGGTTGCAGGACGGTGGTAATCGACATGCAGATCGGCCTTCGCTCTCGCCGCGACGCCCCCGGCAAGCAGAGTATAAAGCCCGGTGAGGTCGACCAGTGAAGCCAGGATCCCTCCATGCGCCGACCCAATCATAGGGTTCGACACGATCTCTTCGCGCCATGGCATGGTGATCGCGATTGACTGGTCGGAGCATGTCGCAATCTCCAGCCCAAGCCATCGGTGAAACGGCGCGATATGCAGCATTTCCTGCAAGCGCTCTCGATCGATCATAGCTCCCTCGTCCCCTGTGGCTGAGCCGTATCGGATGAGTGATGGCGCCCTAGGAAATCGACGATAGCGGCGGAGAAGGCATCGTTCGCATCGCCCACGACCATGTGCGTGGCATCGGCAATATCGGTGTATTCTGCATGGGGGGCGAGTTGTCGCAGATGCAAAACGGCCTCTTCGGAAACAAGATCGCTAGAGCCGCCTCGGATGAGGTGAAGCGGAAGCGTGAGATTCGCCGCAGCTTGGCTCAGCATTGCCGATTGACGTTCTTGGCTGTCTGGGTCGCCTTGTCTGGCTGACATTATATTACGGATAAACACCGGGTCCCAGTGCCAATAGAAGCGCCCATCCGCCTTCTGCCGCAGATAGTTTTTCAGACCATCGCTCGCGCCCCGCTTGGGACGATGCGGCATGTAGCGAGCGATCACGTCGGCCGCCTCCTCTGGTGAGGCGAAGCCGCTATCGACATGCTCTTCCATGAAACCAACCACGCGCATCACACCGCTGGGCTCCATGCGCGGGGCAATGTCGACCAATGTGAGTGAAGCAAAGCTACCTGGAGCAAGCTCCCCTGCGGCAATCAGTCCAGCGAGCCCGCCCAGTGAAGCGCCGACCAGCGCTGGCTTCTGGTCCAGGCGCGACGCTGCAGCGACCAGATCCGCCGCGAAGTCGCGCATTTCATAAGCTCCGCATGGCGACCAATCGCTGTCTCCGTGACCGCGCATGTCGAAGGCGATTGCGCGAAAGCCGGCTTGAGCCAGCTCGCTGACCACCCTTCTCCACGCGCGCCGTGTCTGCCCGCCGCCGTGCGCAAGAAGGACGGGTTTAGCGTAGGCATCCCCCTCAGCCTCGGCTGTAAGAGAAATCGCGCCTGCGCCCTCAATCGTAAAGGTTTCTTTCGCCATCTCTGGATGGTAGGAAAGGCGCGCTAAATAGTAAACCGATTTAGTTTGTGGCTCTCGGCTCCGTGTTGGCTGTCCTGCAGGGCGTTTCAACGACGGCAAAAGTCTATGCCAAGAGGGGTTTCTCCAGACCATTCTCTAATGCACCGGCTTGCGATTCGGTCAGCAGTCGCTGTCCGCTTAATCCGCTCAAAGATATAAAAGCTGCCTTTCCGCTTCCGGCCCAGAAGCTGCCTGGCAGCAAAGCGCCCAAGTGCGACATTCGGTCGCTAAATCGCGCGGTTCAGAAGCAGCCGACAACGAAAGCTGTGAGTGTCTGCTGTGGGTAAGTGGTCGTCCCGTTGAGGCAGGTCTGCACCCAGTCGCAGCAGAACGATCATACTCGCCGTTCTCCTGAACCCGCGGCGAGCTCAAGAGACGCCACCATCAGCGATCCCATCGATAACACGGCAATCGGCCATTCGGCCCCTCTCGCAGGTGGTCGCGACTTGCTGCAGCTCCTCCCGCAGTCGGAGGAGCCTTGCAATCCGCGCGTCGACGTCGGCGAGGTGGTTTCGAGCGATCGCAGCAGCGGCGCCGCAGTCCCTCTCCGGTTGCTCGGATAGTGAGATCAGGGACCGCAGCTCGTCGGTCGAGAAGCCGAGCTCCCGCCCATTGCGAATGAAGCCGAGCCGTCGGACATCGTCTTCATCATAGGTGCGGCGGCCAGAATCGGTCCGGGTTGCCCGAGGCATCAGCGCAATCTCTTCGTAGAAACGGATCGTGTTGATCTTGGTCCCCGTCCGCCGTGCCAGGTCCCCAATCATCAGCCTCGCCATCGCCTCGCCCTTGATCCTCCAGTGACTGGAGGTTCTATAGGCTCCCGCATGAGTGATTCGAACCAGGAATCCGGCTGCGGCTGTCATGGCGACACGCAGAAAGCAGCGAGAGATCCGGCCTATCGCCGGGCGCTATGGATCGTCGTCATCCTCAATGTGGGCTTCGGCCTGATCGAGCTGGTCGGCGGCTTCCTCTCCGACAGTCAGGCGCTGAAGGCAGATTCCCTCGACTTCCTCGGCGACGGCTCGATCACCTTCGTCGGTCTGCTCGCGCTCTCGTGGGCTGAAAGGACCCGGGCCAAGGTCGCGCTCACCCAAGGCATCTTCCTGGCGCTACTCGGCGTGTGGGTGCTTGGCATGGCCGTGTGGCGGGCGATGAACGCGGTGCCGCCGGAAGCCGAACTGATGGGGGGCATCGGCATCGCGGCTCTGGCCGTGAACGTCACAGCGGCGCTGGTCCTCGCGAAGTTCCGTGAAGGCGGCGACGCACAGGCGCGGGCGATCTGGCTGTTCTCGCGCAATGACGCGATCAACAACGTGGCCGTGATCATCGCGGCCGGGCTGGTGTTCTGGCTCGAAAGCGCCTGGCCGGACCTCCTCGTTGCGGCCGCGATCGCGGTCGTGTTCCTCCATTCGGCCTGGGAGATCATCGGCGATGCTCGCAAGGAGCTGAGCGAGCCGCGATGAAGCCGGCGAGCTTCCTGCGCCAGGCGTTCCTGATGGTTCTGCTTGCGTTTGCCGCAGTCTCGCCGGCCCATGCACAGACCGCCCCTGCGCAAACCATCTGGCGGCTGCTCGACTACATCGCGGTCGATTACTCCGGAGCCGTTGCGCAGGGCCGTGTCATCAACGAGGCCGAGTATGTCGAGATGGTCGAGTTCTCGGCCAGTGTGCGGCAGCGGCTGGCGCAACTCCCGCCCACGACAGCACGTGCGTCGCTCGTCAGCGAGGCCGAGACACTACAGGACATCATCGCCGCCAAAGCGCCTCCACTTCAGGTGGCCATCTCGGCACGCGCGCTCGGGCGCGATCTCCTCGCAGCTTATCCGGTGCCCCTTGCCCCTCCCGGGGCGCCAGATCTCGCCCGGGGCGCGGCCCTTTATGCGGAGCACTGCTCGAGTTGCCATGGTGCAAGCGGGAACGGCCGCGGGCTGGAGTCGGCAGGCATGGACCCGCCGCCGATCGACTTTACAGATCGGGCGCGGGCGCGAGAGCGGAGCGTGTTCGCGCTCTACCAGGTGATCGAACAGGGGCTTGAGGGCACCGCCATGGAGTCCTTTGCCCATCTTCCGGTGGAGGACCGCTGGGCTTTGGCCTTCCACGTGGGGCGGTATGCCTACCCCGAGCAACTCGCCGCCCGTGGCCAGCAGGTCTGGGCCAACCCTCGGGCGCAAGCGGCCGTGCCTGACATGCGAGCGCTCGTCAGCCTCACAACAGCGCAACTCGAGCAAAGCCTCGGTTCGGCTGAGGGCACTGCCCTCACGGCATTCCTTCGCGGAAAGCCGCAAGTCCTTGGCAGCGGCGCGGAACGCTCACTCGGTATTGCGCGGGACCGGCTGCAAGAGACCTTGGCTGCATACGAAGTGGGTCATTTCTCCAGCGCCGAGGATCTCGCCCTCGCCGCGTATCTCGACGGCTTCGAGCCGGTGGAGCCGATCCTGACCGCGCGCAACGGGGCACTGATGCGCTCGATTGAAGCCGCAATGGCCGAGCTGCGCTCGAGGATCGACGATCAGCAGCCGGTGAGCAATGTGCGTCAGCAGGTGGACGAAGTCCTGCGGCTGCTAGACGACGCCGAGACGGAAATGGCGCCGGAAAACGCCAGTTCGGCGTCGTCCTTCATCGGGGCCTTCACGGTTTTGCTTCGCGAAGGTCTCGAGGCCTTGCTCATCGTCATCGCCATGATGGCCTTCCTCAGGAAGGCCGAGCGGCAGGACGCCATGCGCTACGTTCATGGCGGGTGGATCGCTGCTCTCTTGGCGGGCGCCGCCACCTGGCTCGCAGCGACCTACCTGATCAGCATCAGCGGGGCGAGCCGGGAGCTCACGGAAGGGTTCGGCTCCCTGTTCGCGGCCATTGTCCTCCTCTCGGTGGGCATCTGGATGCACGGCAAGGCACAGGCGGGTGCATGGCAGCGCTACATTGCCGAACGCATGAGCGCCGCCCTATCCCAGCGGTCATTGTGGTTCCTGTTCGGCCTGACGTTCGTCGTGGTCTATCGCGAGGTGTTTGAGACCATCCTCTTCTACACCGCGCTCTGGACAGACGGAAACGGCGGCGCCGTTGCCGGCGGCGCGGTGGCGGCGACCGTTCTTCTGGCCATCATTGCGGTCGCCATGCTGCGCTACAGCCGGCAGCTGCCGATCTCGACGTTCTTCACCTACAGCTCGATCCTCATTGCGATCCTCGCCGTGGTGCTCGCCGGGAAGGGCATCGGGGGACTGCAGGAAGGCGGGATCATCGATGTCACCCCGTTCCTCGCCGTTCCACACGTCGACATGCTTGGCCTGATCCCGACGAGGGAAACGGTGATTGCGCAAATACTCACGGCCGCCGCCCTTGCAGCCGGGTTCTGGCTGAATTGGCGGGCAGCGCAGACAGCGAGGGCAGCCTAGCATGTGCCGCTTGAGGTAGAGGAGGCAAAACGCGGGCTGGAATGCCGGAAACTGACAACGTCCTCGCTAATGATGAGGCGAGCGCGATGTTAGCGGGACGCGAAGCGGACCGTCGGCTATCGCCTGGAGTCGCTCCATTTCAGACTGGCAGCTAACGGCCCATAATCGGTCGTTTCTTTATCAATAGAGAGCCCATGGGCTGCGCCGATTTGGGAGAGGGTTGCCGCCTCCTCTGCGGAATAGCGCTCGCGCCGCATGCCCGAGACATCGGGAGATGATGATCCGGCGGTGCGCAACATGCCCCTGTGGCGCATGGTTCAAATAAAAGTGGGCTGCGAACGGTGGGTCGATGCCCTTTGCCATGTAGCTCGTCGTGCGCCGTGTGCGTCCGGCAGCGACTTCGCTCGCGTGAACCTGGCTCGGCCTGAAGCGCGCGAAGTACTTGGCCATGGCGCGCCGGATGAAATAGAGCAGGCGCTCGATCTGGTCGGCGGGCCATTCCAGCAGGGCGTGCACATGTTTCGGGCCATAATGACGTGGCCCCTCTCTCCGGTTGGGTGGGTTCTCGAAAACGGCGATCGCAGCGAACGGGCGCTGGATGGCCTGCCGCTTGCAGTGAGCGTTCCAGCGGCGCCGGATGTTGGCCCAAATCTTCGTGCGGAAAATATCGTAGTAGTTTGCCTCAGGGTCGCGAGGCAGTGTGTTGAAGTTAATGGTCAGGAAGACATTGAGATTACGCTTGAGCGCGGAAGCGAAGCGCTCCGCATGAAGCATCGATCGTGCGCTCTCGGGCCGCAGGCAGGAGCGTTTCGGTAGTCGCTTCTTGAAAGCTTCGTGTGCCCATGGACGCATATCGCCATGATGACGACGATTGCTTGAATTTCGGTAAAACAGGCACTTATCGCAAAACGGTTCGCCCTACGCCCCCTGTTCTAGTATTCCTTACAGGAGGGATGGACGAGGCGAGGCGAGCTGCAAAAAAGGGGAGCCGGCGACGGCTCCCCTATTCAGTTTTGCAGCAGTGATCAGATCCCCCGTTCCTCGCAGTCCTGCCCCACGAACAGCGTGAGCAGGTGCTCGGTGAGCGCGCCTGCACGCTGTTCGCGGGCGATCCTGTACCAGGCTTGCCACCGATCCGGCTGAGCGAGGATCCAGGCGTAGAGCCTATCCCGGTGATGAGCCCGCTTGAACGAGATCGACCAGTGCGTCTCCGCCATGGGCAGCTTCGCATTGGCCGCTCCCAGGAGGACGATCATCGGCCGGCCCGGGCCGCCATTGCGCATGAACCTGACCGTGTCCTTAGGCAGCGCGGCCTCTGCCCTGCGAATGGCCGCTTCCATCGCGATCTGGTCGGGTTCGGGCCGAAGCTGCGCGAACGGGTGAAGACCGGAAGGCCCGATGGGCATTGTCGCCCGATCCGCCGGTCTCGTGCTCGCGAGCATGACGAGGATTGCCTGACCTTCCGGCGTCAGCTTGGCACTGGTGAGCGTGGGGGTGGGCTCGATCAGCCGTTCGCCGGACAGCCACGCAGCGTAATGCGCGGTTGCATGCCATCCATCGCCGAACACGTCGGTCACCACCCCTTCCGTGCATACCACCCTGCGGTCGATCATGGCGAGAACGCTAAGAAGGAACTCGACCTGTTCCTCGTCGACATGACCGAACTGGTAGTTGCCGGTCATGCCGAGCCGATCGACCCACAGGGCTTCGCGCAGCGACCTCCACCGGTGCCCATACTCGTCGACCAGCGGCGGCAGGCCGCGGACTTCGTCGTCGATGTAGATCCAGTAGCCCCACGGCAGGTTCGGGTTGCGGCGCTCCTCATAGGGAATATCGTCGTACCGGGTCATCGCGAGCCCTCCTTGTCGGGCCGGGGCAAGCCGGACGGTCCGCTGTCCAGCGTCGGGTCCGACGACAGCCCGTTCTCCCAGTCGAAGAGCTTGCGGGCGAGCAGGGTCGCCTGCTCGAACGCGAACTTGGCATCGCGGTAGGTCTCCCCGCGCTCTGCCGCCAGATTGCGCTTGCCACCCGCCGGCACGAGATCGCGCGGGCCGTCAAACGTCATGCCGAGCCACCAGGCGTCGTCTTCCTGCTGCGGGTTCAATGCAGCCGTCCGCTGGCCATGGGCAATCCGCGCGGAGACGTGGCAGATGCTCACCGGTTCGGGAGCGTTGCGCTGACAGGGTTCAGCGCTGGAGATGGGCCGGTGCAGGCCTTCGCTGATCTCGCCGGGCACGGCCTTGGCCTTGTAGCCGCTGAGCGAATGCGTGGGCGGCACACCGACGTGCGCGCCGTACTCGCCGGTATATTCGCGGACGACGACGCAGGGGTAGCCCGTCGCCTTGTCGGTCCAGGCGAACTTGTCGGGCTCTCCTTTCCACGGCCCCGCACCGATCGGATGGTGGTCGTTGCGGTAGGCCGCCTCGGGCACGACACTCGTGCCGGGGATGACGGCGGGCGTGAGGGCGCTGACGGTGAGCGCCTTGGCGCGGGTCTTGGTTGGCTTCTTGGCCATGATAGAGTTCCTTCAGATACGAAAAAAGCCACCAGCGCGGATGTGCGCGGGTGGCCGGAATGAATGGTGGTTGATGCCGCTGGGGCGGATAATGATCAGGGCGGTTTCATGGACTGGTCTCCCTTGCGATGCGTTGTCGTGCCTGTTGCTGCTGGCATCGCCAGAGCTGGTGCGACTCGAACGAAGGTGCGTCCGCGGTCACACGGGCTCAAGAATCGCTCCCTTGAGCTGCGAGCGCACCTGCGCGGCTTTTGCCCACGGTGAGAACTTGCGCTTGATGAACTCGCTTGCGGGAAGTCCGGTCAAGGCGGCTTCCGCAATCCCGACCAGCGTATCAGGCTGGCAGCACTCGACCTCGCTGTGCGAAACGAGATGGCGGATGAGGAGCACGGTCGTGGCGAGCACGTCGGCAGCACACTGGTCGCGCACCTCGCGCCATTTGCCACTCTCCACCAGCTTGCCGATCGAGCGACTGGGCGAGGGCTTGCACGGGATACCGACCGCAATGGCCAATTCAGGGAGATGCGGCGACTTGGCCTGCACGGTCGTTACGCGGCACAGGTCGATACGTTCGCGGCTATGAGGCGAGAGATCGCGCAGCTGCAGCGGCAGGCGCAAACCCTGCGATGCCGCACAGCGGCGAAGCACGGCAAGGTCCTTGGCCTCGCCACCGTAGGTGACGAACGTGAGACCGGGATCGGCGTCAAGCGCCTCGAACAGCCGAGCGGTGATCTGCGGCTCAGAAAGGTCGTCGCCGCTGTGGACCACGAGCGGCTCGACACGCGGCACGGGTTCGCCGGGATCGAAGTGCAGGATCAGCCAGCAGGCGGTGGCGATGGTGTAAAAGGGCCAGATGATCTCGTCGCGTGCATCGCGGCCCTCCAGGCATTGGTAGGCATCGATGGCGGGACGGTTCCACGCGTATTCGAAGTCGGCGACGAGGTAGGAACGCGTCTGGTTTGCCGGCTCGGGCGAGCGCTGTGCCAGATAGAGCTGGGCTTCGCGTTCGAGCGCGTCTCCCATGGTGAGCGAGCAGGGGACGCCGGAGGGCGGCATATTGGACAGATCGTGGGTCATGGGTGGTCTCCAGATACGCAAAGGCCCGCCGGTGGCGGGCCTTTGCGGGATGTCGTTGTGGTTGGGGGTGATCAGTGTCGGTAGCGCTGGTGCGCGTTCAGCGCGGTCGCTGTCGGCTCGGGGTGGCCGGCATCGCTAAAAGCGGCTTTCTCGGCGGGGTAGTCGGCCATCGGCACATCGCGCCACCAGACCCGCTTCATCGCATCCCAGGTGTAGCCGCGCGCCTTGGCCCAGTCCCTGTCATCGTAGGGTAGGCCATGGGCTCGGATGCGGACACAGCCGGCATCGCTGCTCCGCAGCATGGCGCCGAAGTAGGTCTCGGTGGCAGCAGTGGGTGCGTCATCTCCTCGGGTTCGCACCTTGGACTGCAACAGCTGATATAGCGCCCACACGTCGCCCTCGGCCCGGTGGGCGTCGTAGAACGCACCATGCTCGAGAAGCAGGTGCTCGAGCTTCCGGCAGGGATAGCTCATGCCAGCCCAGTCGATCTCCGCGAGGCTGCAGGCCCACGGCAGGCTGACGGTCTGCGGCAGTCGCTTGTCCACGAACTGGATATCGAAATTGGAATGATGCCCAACAATCAACTCGCAGCGCGACAGGATGGCCATGACGGCCCTCTCGTCGATGCGCTGGCCAGCGACATCCTCGTCGGTCAGCCCTGTCAGCCGGATGATCTCCGGCGACAACGGCTCGCCCGGATCCTCGCGCCAGCTGACCGGTCGCGAATGGCCCAGCACGGTGCCGTCCGCGGCGAGGGCGACGTGCATGACGGCAAGCTCGATGATCTTGTCGTCTTGGGGATTGAGCCCGGTCGTCTCGACATCGACGATGGCGACCCGCCGCGCTCCATCGGGAAGTTCGTCGGGCAGGTCGTCATAGGGGCGCGGCAGGCGCTGCAGCACGCGGTAGTCGCTGCTCGCGCGCAGCGTCTCGGCCGCGGACGTGAGGTCCGCGTGCGGGGATCGTAGTCTTGGCATTGATGGTCTCCAGCAATGGGAATTGGCGACCGGACGAGGCGAAGGCCGAGGACGCTGTCCTCTTTTTCCCTTCAACCCCTTCCGGTCACTTTCTTCCGGCATTGCCGGGCCTTCCTTCTCTTGCTGCCGAGTGGGACGATGCAGCGCTTTTCCCGGGCGAGCTGCATGCGAGCGACAACGGAGGCGCCAGTGCGCTGCCATCCTCCTGCGGCAGAGAGCCCGCTAGGTGTCCGTGATATCTCGGCCCCGGCTACGCGTGAGATCGGCGCTGCGGGCCGTGATGCCGGGCTGTTGCCCTTCCGGTATCTTGCCATTCCGGACAGCGTCCAGCCAATGGAACTGCTTCAAATGATAGGGCACGAACCGCTCGGCGATCGCCATGGCTTCGCGGTCCGCTCGCAGCGCCGCAAGGGCTCGCAACAACGCTGCATCGTCACGTGCAATTTCAGCCTCTATCCATGCGTCGATGAGGGGGTGCAGACCCCGCTTTCGCTCGACGTAATTTCCACGACTTCCGAGGCGGGTGTTCGCAATGCGCACCCGCTCGGCCTCCGCATCGAGCTCACCATCGCGTGTCGCAATAGATGCAGGCTTTTCATGCAAAGCTGCTGAGGCTGTTGGTTGTGACGCCGGATCGGTCGAAGGATTGCTAGCGAGCGTGGACCGCGTTCCGAGCGAACGAATCCGCGGCTCGTCGTCGATGGCTTCGGCGATTGGGTCTGGGACGATAGAACCACTGCTGCGGTCCTTTTCGTTGTCCACGGCGCGCGGGTCAGGTGTCGCTGGCGGCGATGGGTCGCTTGCACTCTTCGATGGCTCTGGCGTGGGCGCGGACGGCTCAGCCCGTGCCTCACTGACGGCAGCCATTGGTTCCTGGCGTCGATTAGCTTCCGAGGCCGTCTGCGACACTTCGGTAGGAGTTGTGGCAGGCACGGGTGCCGCGGCCACGTTGACCTCGATGGCGGGGCTGTCCTGCGTGTCAGCGATCGCTCGTTCGGATTTCTTTCGTAAAGCTTGCCGGTGCTGCTCGCGGTAGGCCGCGAGACGTTCAGGATCTTTGGAATGGTTGGCTGCGCGGATGCGCATATCGTCAGGCGCGTTAGATGCGAGCACGATAGCGCTGCTGGTGATGGTGACGTTCTCTGGCGCCTTTGCGATGTAGGCAGCCAGACTTGCCCATTCATATTCCGAGTAGCGTAGCGCCGTCTTGAGCTTCTCGGCATGCATCGAGGTGATTTCGAACTGTTGTTCGACACCGATGCGCTCAGCCGCCGCCGCCGCCAGCCGGACCGTGGCGATCTTACCATCGACATCGATCGCTTCGACGGCGGATAGGCGACGCGCGGTCGCTTCCTTGACGATAATCGCGCCGATGTCGGCCACAGGCTTATTCGACAATTCATCCCGATCGGGCTCACCTTCGCGCGGCGTCTGTGGCGCGTTAGCAGATCCGGGAGACGGCGCCGGCACCGATGTTATGAGGCGTGAGCTGGGCGCCGAATCGACGTTTATGGTGGGCGGCAGTGGGGCCTGCGATGCAGTCGGTTGTGTCACCGGAATCGGAGACAGCGGTGGTGCACTCGCGCTCTCGTCTGCGGGCATCGGGCGCGCTTGTTTTTCAACGCTTGAGGTGATTTCCGAAACTGCGGGGGAAAGGCGGTTCTTGGCGTCGACCATGCCGACATTATCGACCGCGATATCTGTCGTCACGGCGGGCTTTGGTGTCTCCTCCGACACCGCCGTGGCCGGCTCCTGCAGTGACGCTTGCGTAGCATCGCGTTCGCCCCGCTCTCGCGTCAGTTCCGAGATGCTTGTCCAGCGCTCCATCGCTTCGCCGTGGTCGGGAAGAATGGTATCGTTCTCGATGCTGCGGAGCGCGGCGACAGCCTCCAAGGTATCGGGAAATTTCGTTACGGCGGCGGTCGCCACCAAGGCCACGCAATCGATCGCCGTCTCGATCTCTTGTGCATCGTCGATACGCCACCCGAGCGCCTCGGTTTCCAGCGCCTCCTGCTTCGCTTCCATGCGCAGAACTTCGACGCGCTGGTACTCACTGGAGAAGTGCCTCTCGGTGGCCGCGAGATGCGCCTCGGCTTCTGCCTTGCGTCTCATGTATGCGAGCTTTTGACGTACCTCCCGCGCCATCTCTTTCTGTTTGGCTTCCTTCTCGTCTTCCGGTTTGGATTCCCAGTCGGCGATGGCATCGAGAATGCGACTGCAGTTGTCGATGACCGCACGCGCTCGCGAGGTACAGCGCGCAAGCTGGAGCTCAACGAACTCGGCCATGAACCGCTTGTCGATGGCGGCACGCTTGCCGTTCTCGAAGGTATCAATGGTGGCATCGTATCTCGCGCGCGATTTAGACGCGTTCTCGAACAGGGATCGTGATCGCCATCGGGCAGTCTTTGTCTCGAGATCGACCAGCGCCTTGTCACGCCGGTTGCGGATCTGTGAGATGCAATACTGCGCCTCGTGGCGCTCGTTTTTGATGCCCTTCTTCGTAGGAACGCCGAAGCGTTCGAGGCGCGTTGCCGCGGTATAGAGTTTCTCGGCCGGCGCGCGTTCGATGCCCAGCTTGTCGAAGCTCAGGTGGCTTACCTTACGCGGGCTTCCGGCAATACGGAGCTGCTCGTTGCAGAAACCGGCGTAAGCTTTCCTCAGCTCTGTGATGTAGCTAGGATGATTGACCTTGCGCACCTTCTTCTGGGCGAAGGGCTTGCGCGTCCGCACGTGTCGGCTCGCATCGCGAAAAGTCTCCTCGATCTCGAAGTCCCAGCGCGGCTCGTTGAGTCCCTTGGCGGCCTCATCCTTTAGGACTTTTCGCAGCCGTTCGTGCTCCGCGATTTCCTTCTCGCTGGCATCGGCGCGGTGAGGCGGGAGATGGTCGGTTTCCAGCCCCGTGAACAGCTTGGCGGGCTGATCGTGAAAGAGGATGTGGATGTGCCAGTTGTCGTCGTGATTGTTGTGATCGGGCTTATGGATGACGGCCACGTATGGAAGGTCCAACTTCTCCAGCATGGCGCACATTTCGGCGAGCACCTGCTCCATCTGGCCGATGGATAGATCGGACGGCAGCGCGGCTTCGATCCGGTACTGCACACGGCCGTGCCGCGGCGTCGTGAATGAATAGCCGAATTGCTTCAGGCGCTCCTCTTTTTTGAATTTGGGCTCACCCTTTTTCGGAAACTCCGGGACCACATCCTCGCCGAGCGAACGCATGATCTCGATGACCTTGTCGTTGCCGCCGGTCTCGATCGTCTGCGGACCCGGCTTGCCGACAATCTTGTAGAATTCTTCGACGAATGTCGGTGGGCAGTCCGGCGCCTGCGCGACCTTCTCCATGAGCAAGCCGCACTTGCCCAAGTCGAGAGTCATCCTGTCGACACCGGGGTCGCGTTCGTGCTTCTCCACCGCGCGCCAGAACAGTGCGCGTGTGTGAGGATCGTCGGAGATGTTTGTGTAGAGAAGCTTGCGTCCGTTTATCGCAATGGGAACCACCTCTGCTCGATCGATGTAGGGGTCGGCTTCGGCAGCCGATCGGGCGGCGCTTTGGTTCTCGTTTTCGATCGGTTTGGCTGCATCGACCGTGCCCATTTCTGGCTGGACGACGATCACGATAGCTCCGTCGCGTTCGATGTAGACCGCGTGAGTACTGGAACGCGGATCCAGGCCACCGTCCTTGCCGGATTGGCCCGGCTGTTTGACGATCCAGGTGACCTTGAAATGGATCGTCTCGACACCGGTTTTCGACACTGCCTTGATGTTGCGAACGATCGGTACAGCGAGCCGCGTACGCTGCACCAGAACGTTGCCTTTCTGATGCACGATCGTGATCTCGTCGTCGGTCCAGTCGAGCTCACCAACTCGTGCGCGAACGACGATGGGTTTGCCCCCAACTTGTCCCGTGATGTCCGCGTCGCGGGGCAAGCCATCGGCGATCTGTCTCTCGAAGATACCGAGCAGGGATCGCCGGGCGAGGACCGCGTCAGACGGTCCCTTCTTCGCCGCGCCTGTCTTGCCTAGCTTCGTCGATGGCGCGGGCGTCTTTGGCTGCAGGGGGACACCGATCGCATCGAGCGTGCCGGTGTCGATGTAGGCGCTGACCTTGGCCTCCAGGGCACGGAGTTCAGCGGCGATCGAGAAGGGAGGCGGGAGATGAGATTGCTCTTTCATCCCAACTTATTGGATGGAGAGGTCGAAACGACAAGCGATCCGGAAAAGAAACTCGTCTCATCCGCACACGGCGGATAAAGCCACGCGATCGTGGCTGTCTAAGATGCTGCACCACCGTGCGGCAACTTAGACGAATTGCGCGAAAGTTAAATTGGCCTTGCTTGGCTGGGGGTGGGCCGATCTTGCAGATCGAAAGCCGGCATTTAAGAGTGTGCATACGCTAGAAGCGTTATGCATGCAATAACCCGCGAAAACGGGTGTTAAACGCTCGAAACGCCGAGTTTAGGCCCCGAAACGGCGCGAAAACGGCGATTAAGCGGATTTAGCCGTGTGCACGTCAGCTTTTCTCGCGGGCACACAACGCAATGGCGCTGTGGTCGTTGGCGGGGCGCGTGAAGCCTCCGGTCGCTTGGGGGCGATGCCCCAAAAACGTCGTCCCATCCTATACAGCATTGAGGAAGGTGCGGGAGTTGACCCGGACTGTGAATGCAAGGACCGTGGACATGCGTGGCGAGGGATCAGGGCAAAGAGGAAGTGGCAGTGGAGGGGGCGCGAAAGCAGGTCGCCCGACACGAAGGGAGTATGCCGCAGAGCAACAGCGCCGCGAGGCCTGGCTCGACGCGCTCGGCATGACCGATCCCGAAGACCGCAAACTGTTCTCCCGATTGCTTACCTCTGGGATCGATCTCACGAAGGTGCTGAGTGAAACAGACCCGGTCGAACAGGTGACGCTGGCGATGGAGGCGGTCGAGAAAAACAAGCGCAAGTTCGACCGCATGCAGCATGCCTATGTGCCCGAACGCACCGCCCTGCGCGACACCATGCGGATCGGTTCCAAGGCCATGGCGGCGATCATCGAAGACCGTAACGACGCCCGTCGAGCGCTGCTTCTGGTCTCCAGGATCCGGGCCGAACAGGAGGCCAAGATCGCACGTCTGACGCTGATCGAGAACGAGTTGTTGGTGCATTTTGCAGGGCTTACGGAGCGGCAAACGGAAGCCTTTCAGGCACTCGATTTTGACGTGCTCCCCTGAAATGTGACCGATTTTTGGTAGAGTCCGACGCAAAGGAGTCGGACGAGAATGAAGCGAAGCAGGTTCAGCGAAGAGCAGATCATCGCGGTTTTGACGGAACAGGAGGCTGGGATGCCGACGGCGGAGGTGTGCCGCCGTCACGGGATCAGCTCAGCCACGTTTTACAAATGGAAGTCGAAGTTCGGCGGGCTGGAGGTCTCCGATGCGCGTCGCTTGCGCACGCTCGAGCAGGAGAACAGCCGGCTGAAGAAGCTGCTGGCCGAGGCGATGCTCGACAACGTGGTGCTGAAGGATCTGGCATCAAAAAAATGGTAACGCCCGGCGCGAAGCGGGAAGCCGTCGCCCATGCCCGTGAACAGCACGGGCTGAGCGAGCGTCGGGCGTGCAGTCTGGTCGGCGTGAGCCGCAGGGTGATCCGTTACGAGCCGACGAGGCCGGATGACGGGGCGCTGCGGCAACGGTTGCGCGAGCTGGCGACGGAACGTCGCCGGTTCGGCTATCGCCGCTTGGGCTACCTGCTGGCGCGGGAAGGCATGAAGCCCAACCACAAGAAGCTGCTGCGCATCTATCGCGAAGAAGGGTTGCGGGTGCGCCGCCGCGGCGGTCGCAAACGGGCACTGGGCACGCGCAGGCCAATGGTGCTGCCAGATAGTCCGAACCAGCGGTGGAGCCTCGACTTCGTCTCTGACAGCCTGATCTGCGGCCGACGCTTCCGCATCTTGTGCGTGGTCGATGACTTCTCGCGGGAGTGCCTGGCGCTGGTGGCTGATACGTCGCTGTCAGGCGCGCGGGTCGCCCGGGAACTGACCAGCCTGATCGGGATGCGCGGCAAGCCGCACACGGTGGTCAGCGACAATGGCACCGAACTGACCTCGTCGGCCATCCTGCGCTGGTCGCAGGAGCGCCGGGTCGAGTGGCACTACATCGCGCCGGGCAAGCCGATGCAGAATGGCTTCGTGGAGAGCTTCAACGGGCGGCTCAGGGACGAATGCCTCAACGAGACCCTGTTCACCTCGCTGGCCCATGCCCGGTTCGTCCTCGCTGCCTGGCAGCAGGATTACAATACAGTCAGACCACACTCCAAACTGGGCGGGAAAACCCCCGCCGAGATCGCCGGCCAACGTGTCTGGGGGCATGCCCCCAGACACGTTGCCATCCCATCAAACATCAATCATGAAGGAGCGAGACTCTACCTCTGAATGGTAACAATCCGGGGAGCACGTCAATTTGGGTCCAGCCGTGATAGCTCGCGTGCTGGAATTTCACGGGCTTTTGCGGTCTCAAGACGGTCAGGAAGATGCGCCGACGGTGGACGAATTCATCGCATGGTGCGCGTCTCGCGGAAAGGCAATCAAAGACCAAGAGGAAGTTCTCGAGGCGCTGCGACAAGGGATTTCGTTGGACATCCAGTCACTCGAGTCGCCAGTTGAAATCCGCCATACCGATGCGTCAGACTTAATCGAAGAAGCGCCGGAGAGGGTCCGAGAGGATCAGTTAAGCGGCCTCGCAAGCATGACCGATTTCTCGACGGAAGAGGACGCGGTCGGCAGCGACAATGCTCAAAATAGGCATGAAATGCCATCATCAGAGCCCGACGAAACTAGGTTTGAAGAGCCCGCCAATGCACCTTCGAGCATGGGCTTGTCGGCGACGATGGCCGGGCTTGGTGCCGACGCGAAGGACCTTGATGGCGCGGACATGGGGCGGCGCGTCCCTTCCATGTTCTGGTATGATCTTCCCCAGTGGAAGACCGGCTACGAAGTGCTGCCTCAGTGGAAGCACAGCGCTGAGCTTCCGTCTTATGACGATGTGTTTCTGCCGCCGTTTTCCACCATGGTGGACTTGGCCAAGTACGCGCAGATCGATGGTTTCGACCCTATGAAGCTCGCTTTATGGGACGACCCTCCGGATGGGCCCTCAGGTGTCCTGAATATAAGTGCTCTCAACCCACGGGAGGCGCTTGCCGTCGCTAGAAAGGCTATCGAGCGTGCATTGCAAACGTCCGTTCAAAAGGGGCAGGACGTCCAGGCGACCAATCCTCAAATCAACCTGTTGGCGCGATTCTGGACGTTCGCCATCGTAGCTCGCAATCGCCCCGAACTCGTCCTGACGCAGTGGCCCGATGGCTTCTTCGACGGCGTCCGCGGACATCATCCCGTACTGAAGGAGATGGGCCATTTCTGGATCAAGGGCGTGCTCTGAATGGCCAGCCGCTCTCACGCCCAGGCACCCACCTTCTGCAGATATGTCTCGTGCGACGGTAGACGTGCGGCGGTCTCCGCGTAGCGAGCGCGCATGTCCGCAAGCGCGGCGGTGTGCTGCTTCTCAACCAGCGCGTCGGCAACCGGATCGTAGCTATCGGGCGTGACGTTCTGGCCTAGCATGACCGCAACCCAGCCCGGGATGTTGAACATGTCAGCATCCTTGGGGAACACTCTCCCGTGCGCCTGCCACAGGTCCATCCGGTGCTGACGCGTTTCGGGAACAGACATTGCTGCCACCTGCCGCCAAAAGGCCGAGTCCTCGCGCTGGTTGGCCTTGTAATGGAGGATCACGAAATCGCGTACGAACTCGAAGATGCTGCGCAGGTTGCGGTTGTACTCCTCGCGCTCTGTGGGGTTGATCTTGCGGTCCGGGAACAGGCCGATCAGTCGCAGCACGCCGTGCCGGATGAGGTGGATGCTGGTGGATTCGAGGGGCTCGATGAAGCCTGACGCCAAGCCTAGCGACACCACGTTGTGGTTCCACGTTTGCCTGCGTATACCGGTCGTGAAGCGGAGCAGGCGAGGGTCGGCGAGCAGGTCGCCCTCGACGTTTTCGCGTAGCGTCCGCTCCGCTTGGTCGGCGTCAATATGCGCGCTGCAGAAGACGTGGCCGTTGCCGGTCCGATGCTGCAGGGGAATGCGCCATTGCCAACCTGCGGCATGCGCGGTCGAGCGGGTGAAAGGTGCTGGAGCCACGGTATTGATGGTGGGCACTGCCAGTGCGCTGTCCATTGGAAGCCAGTGGCTCCAGTCCTCCCCACCTGTCTCCAGCGCCTCCTCGATCAGTAGGCCGCGAAGGCCCGAACAGTCGAGGAACAGGTCACCGGCGATGCGTGTGAAAACTAGATCGAGTCGCTCTCGCTCCGCTATCGAACCGTCAGCACTCGGCCCTCTATCCGGTGCGTTAATGCGTGTCGAACCAAACTAACGATTCGACGCGAGGCATCCGGCGCTTCACAGCTTGTAGGCTAAAGCGGGGAGGAATTTGCGATGGGTCGTCAACCGACTTTCATGACCGGTATCGCGTTGCTGCTGCCGATCACGCTGACCACGATGGCAATCGTCTTGCTGGCGCCGGTCATGCCGCTGCTCATGGCCGAATTCGCCGGCGTGTCCAACCACGAGTACTGGGTGCCGATGGTGCTGACGCTGCCGGCCCTGTGCGTGGCGTTCCTGTGCCCTGTGGCGGGAATCCTCGGCGACTATTTCGGCAAGCGCAAGCTGCTGCTGGCGAGCTTCCTGATCTACGCCGTGGTGGGCGTGGCGCCAGTGTTCCTGACCGAACTCACCCACATTCTCGTCAGCCGCGTGGGCGTGGGCGTGGCGGAGGCGCTGATCTACGTGCTCTCGACCACGATGATCGCCGACTTTTTCCACGGCGAGGCACGCGACAAGTGGCTCGCCGCGCAACCTGCCTTCGCCTCGATGTCAGCGCTGGTGTTCTTCAACCTCGGCGGCGTACTGGGCGAGTTCGGCTGGCGCACGCCGTTCTGGGTCTATGGCAGCGCGCTGGTCATGTTCGTGCTCGTCTGGCTGTTCACCTGGGAGCCGGAAAAGGTGCGCGGCGACCACGCGATTGGCGAAGTTCCGCACGTCGGCCCGCCGGGCACCGCCGAGGGGTCGCGCAGCCTTAGCTGGGAGGGCTTCCCGTGGGCGCGCATGGGGCTGATCGTGCTCATCACCGTCTACGGATCGGTGTTCTTCTACACCGTGCAGATTCAGTCCTCCTCGGGCCTGGCGCAGCTGGGCATGACGAGCCCCGCGGCGGCGGGCTTCTGGACCTCGGTCGCCAGCGTCGGTGTGCCGCTCGGCACGGTGATCTACGGCCTCTACGGTTCGCGCAACGGGGTGGCGCGGCTGCTGCTGATCGAGTTCGCGCTGCTTGCCGTGGGGTTCTTCACTATGGGCACCGCTGCCGGCACCACGCAGTTCCTTGTCGGCTGCTTTGTCAACCAGCTGGGGGCAGGCCTGCTGCTGCCCACGCTGCTGGTCTGGGGAATGAGCATCCTGCCGTTCGAGGTCCGCAGCCGGGGCGCGGGGTTCTGGCAGTCGGCCTTTGCGCTCGGCCAGTGGCTCAGCCCGCTGGTGGTCACCTTCTTCGCGCTGCGGCTGGGCGGGCTGCTGTCGAGCTTCCAGGCGCTGAGCTACTTCGCCGCGGCGGGTGTGCTGGTGGCACTCATTGCCAGGCGGTTCCGGGCAAGGCCGGCGCATGGCTGATCGCCTGCGAGGCAGGATCGCCGTCGTCACCGGTGCGGCGAACGGTATTGGCAAGGGCTGCGCGGCGATGTTCGCGGCCGAGGGCGCGACAGTCGTCGGGCTGGACCGCGAGGGCGGCGACCTGACCGACGAGGTTGATGTCGCCCGCCTGTTCGCCGCCATCGGAGCTGAGCACGGGCGCATCGACGTGCTCGTCAATGCCGCTGCCTTCGCCCACTTCGGCTGGATCGAGGATATGACCTTCGGCCAGTGGCGCGAGACACTGGCGGGCGAACTCGACATCGTCTTCCTTGCCATCCGCGCCGCCTGGCCGTGGCTCAAGGCGAGCGGATCGGCGAGCGTGGTCAACTTCGCCAGCGCCAATGCCCGCCACGCGCTCGAGGGCTCTGCCGCGCTCGCGCACTGTGCCGGCAAGGGCGGAGTGCTGGCGATGACGCGGCAACTGGCGATGGAGGGCGCCGCGCACGGCATCCGCGCCAACACCATCAGCCCCGGTTTCATCCTGACCGAGGCGACCCGGCGGCACATGGATGTCGAGCCGGCCTTGCGCGAAAAGGTGCTGGCGAAGAACATGATCCAGCGTCTGGGAGAGCCCGAGGACGTGGCCTGGTGCGCGACCTGGCTCGCCAGCGAGGAAGCGCGCTATGTGACTGGGGCCGACATCGCCATCGATGCGGGCGCGACGGCCTGGTGAGGCATCGCTAGCTCGCCAAGATCACGCGCACGCCGGCTTCCCGCAACATCGCCAGGCTGGCCTCGCTCGCCCCGGCATCGGTTATCACCGTGTCGATTTCACCGAGAGAGCAGACGATCGAGCCCGACGAGCTTTCGAACTTGCAGCTATCGACAAGCAGGACGACCTCGTCGGCACATTCGATGAAGCGGCGCTGCGACGCGGTGAGCACGACGTCGGCCTGCATCACCCCCTGCCGTCCGACCGCGGCCGCGCCCATAAAAAGCTTCCCGGCGTGGAACCGCGGCATGGCATCTTCCCCGCCGGGCGCGAGGATGATGTTCTGTTCGCGAAAGATCGTGCCCGACGGCACCAGCAGCGTCGTCCCCTCCTGCGGCAGCAAGGCGTTGACGATGTGGAGCGAATTGCTGAGCACCTGCAGGCCCAGCCCGGCGAGGTGCGGACACATCTGGTAGGTCGTCGATCCGCCGTCGATGATCAGGCCCTCGCCCGGTTCGCACAGCGCGGCCGCCGCCTTGCCGATGGCGCGCTTGGCGGCGAGGTTGAGCCCGATTGATTTCTCGAACGGCGTGCCGAGCAGCGCGAGCGGCGAGGCCTTTTCCCGCGCATCTGTCGCGGCAGCGCGTGCCCCGCCGTGAACCCGCGACAGCTGCCCTGCGTCCTCCATGCGCGCCAGGTCGCGGCGGATCGTGGCCGGCGAGGCATCGAGGCTCGCCTCCAGGTCGCGGTACGAAACGAAACCGGTGCGCCCCAGCGCCACCAGTATCGCCTCCTCCCGCTCGGTCGCGTGCATCGCCGGGTGTCCTATGCTGCCGCCTGCTGCTCGCACTGGATGTCCTCCAGCGACTTGCCCGCGTTATTGGGAGCCCACAGCCAGCCGATCAAGGCGCTGATGGCGAGAAAGCCGGTGAGGATCCACGCGAGCACGGTAAAATCGGCGCTCGCCAGCATGGGAACGAAGAAGCTGAACACGCCGAGCGTGATGCGCACGATGGCGAAGCACAGCCCCTGCGCGGTGCTGCGCAGCGCGGTGGGGAACATCTCGGCGCTCCACAGCTGGAAGAAACTCTGCGCGCCGAAGCCCTGGAAGAAGCCAAGCAGGAAAACGTGCGCGATCACCACCGGCACCGTGAGCGGGAACAGCGCCAGCAGGCTCATCCCGATGACCTGCATCACCGCCGAAACCATGAACATCGCCTTGTGGCTCACCCGGTCGACGAACTTCATGAAAATCACGTAGTTGGCCACCATGCCGAGGAAGAAATTGAGGCATTGCAGCGCGATGCTCTGCGAGTGGGTGGCGACACCCAGCGTTTCCATCAGGTAGGGGAAGAACAGCCCGTTTGTGCCCGCCCACAGGTTCCAGAACCCGTAGATGCCCACCAGTCCGGCGATGGAGACGGCATAGCGCCCCTTGAACAGGGCGGAAAGCGGGGGCGGGGTGAAACCTGCTTCCTGCGTTTCCTCCCACCTTCGGCTCTCGCGCATCTTGCGGCGCAGGAAGGTAAGGCCGAGCGCCACGACGACCAGGTGCGCGAACACCAGCCGCGCGCCAAGTTCGCCAAGTCCCATGAGGTCGGTCAGGAACAGGCTCATCAGCAGCACCACGACGGGGCCGAGGTTCCACAGGATCTGCGCGACGCCCGAGTGCTTGCCGCGGCGCTCGTCGGGGGCCTCCTCGGCGATGAGCGACCAGCTGGCAGGAATGTCCGCGCCCACGGCGAGCCCGACGATCACGAAGCCGAGCACGATCATCCAGGGTGCCACGGCAAAGACCAGCACCGTCATTCCGATCGCGTAGACCAGCATGTCGTACTGGTAGATGCGCTTGCGGCCCAGCTTGTCGCACAGCCAGCCGCCGATCATAGCGCCCACGCCAGCGCCGATGGCATTGGGGCCGAAGGCGGCGATGAGGCCGAGCAGATTGTCGGAAAGGCCGTAGAGCGACTGCCACAGCGCCAGCGCCGCCGCGCCCGAGACGATCGATCCGCTGTCGATGTAATTGGCAAGGCCGGCGAGGATGGTGGCCTTCCAGTTGTCCTGCTCGATATGCGGATTGTCCACGATCTCTACCTGGCTCATGCCGTCCCTTCCTGTGCGATGATTGTCCGATCGATGTCCGCGACCGCGGTAACGCCTGTCAGCGCCATGGCGACGCGCATCTCGGCCTCGATCAACTGCAGCACGTGCCGAACGCCCGCCTGTCCTCGCGCGGCAAGCGCCAGCACCCATGGCCGGCCTATCAGCACGCCGTCCGCGCCCAGCGCCAACATCCGCACTACGTCGAGCCCCGAACGCACGCCGCCGTCGGCCAGCACGGTCATGTCGCCCTTCACCGCGTCGGCGATGGCGGGCAGGGCACGGGCGCTGGACAGCACGCCGTCGAGCTGCCTGCCGCCGTGATTGGAAACGACGATACCGTCCGCGCCGAGCCGCGTGGCCGCGCGCGCATCGTCGGGATCGAGAATGCCCTTGATGACCAGAGCGCCGTCCCATTCGGCGCGGATGAATTCGAGCGCGTCCCACGACACCGCGGGGTCGAAATTTGACCCCAGCCAGCCGAGGAAATCGGCCATCGGAGCGTGCCCTTCGATGACCGAGGCGACGTTGCCCATCATCAGCGGACGGCCGTGCAGCGCAACGTCCCAGGCCCAACGCGGTCGCCGCAGCACCTGCCAGGCGCGACGGATGTCGCCGCGAAGGCCCGGAGAGCCGGACAGCCCGGAGCGCACGTCGCGGTAGCGACTGCCGGGCAGCGGCAGGTCCACCGTGAACATTAGCACGGGACAACCCAGCGCCTTGGCCCGCGCGATCATCTCGCGCATGAAACCGCGGTCGCGGAGCATATAGAGCTGGAACCAGAAAGGCTTGGTGGCCGCTGCGGCCACTTCCTCCAGCGAGCAGGCTGAAACCGTCGACAGCGTGAACGGAACGCCGGCGGCCTCCGCCGCGCGCACCGCCTGACATTCACCGCGACGCGCGTTGAGACCCGCCAGGCCCACCGGGGCAAGTGCGAGAGGCATCGCCATCTCCTGGCCG